>JBFYVZ010000297.1:0-72937 GCA_041298995.1 Desulfobacteraceae bacterium | reverse complement strand
ATCATACCAATTCATGATCTTTCAATAGGAAGATTGAAGCAGATTCCGTGAATACGGGAGTCTTCCTTGATAATAGTTTTATAATGATATTAAATAGTGTCCATCCGGAAAACAAATTTGGGCACATGTGAATTTCCAATTCGGAAATAAGCAATTTTGGGCAAGCTCAAGGAAATCAAGGGATTGCGCGGAGACATACGCATTGTATGTCGCACATGAAATCCCGCAGATTGACACAGAGATCGCACAAAAGAGCCATTTCCGGATGGAAACTAAATAAGATAGGAGATATCACGCAAAAGCGAATTGGCTGCTCCCACCGAGATGAGCAAAACAGAAACTTAATAAGGAATTGATATTATGCCAATATATGAATTTAAATGTTCGAAATGCTCTGAATTTTTTGAACTGCTGTTAATGAATAATAATGATGATGATGAACTTAAATGCCCCAAATGCGGAAGCGACGCTTTTGAGAGGGTTATCAGCACAACCAATTTTGCAATGGGTGGCAGTTCCGGCAATAAACCATCTGTGAATACTCAGACAAGATCATGTTCGAGCGGTTCCTGCACGACCTATAACATACCCGGACATACCAGATAGTTTCATTCTGTAAATAGCCCTTTTGTGCAATCTATGTGAAAATCTGCCGGATTTTTATGAGCCCATAACTCTTTCCAGACCATCAAAGCATAATGAATCTGGTTTGTTGACAACTATTCCCTCAAGCATTATTATTGCAAATAAATTCAATAAGGAACGGACATGAAACGGACTCATAATCAGGAAAAGAAACAATTCGAAAAACTTTTTAAAAAGGGTAATATTGATAACTTTGAAGACAGGTTCAAAGTTCTTGAGGCTTTTCTTCAAACAGAAAAGCATTTAACTTCTGCAGAGCTGACACAAATTCTGAATGATAACGGATATAATCTGGATAATGAGTTTGTAAGAGACACTTTGAAACTGATGTGCAACTTTGGTTTTGCACGGAAAAACAAATTTGATAATGGCGTAGTTCGTTATGAACACTGGCATCTGGGGCAGCACCACGATCATATGATATGTATAAAATGCAAGAAAATCGTTGAGTTTGAGGAAGATGCCATGGAAAATTTACAGATCGATATCGCTTTAAAACACGGGTTTCACCTGCTTCAGCATAAAATGGAACTATATGGAATTTGTTCCGAATGTTTGAAAGAAAGAGTGAGGCTTATGCCGCTTTCAATGGCAAAGCAGGGCGAACGGCTTGTTATCAGAGATATTATGGGAGGTTCCGGTGCCCGGATGCGTCTTTTAAGTATGGGAATCAGACCGGAAGACGAGATTGCTGTTGTTACAAATTTCAGCAAGGGACAGGTTGTTATTGCCGTGCAATCAAACCGATATGTAATCGGGCAGGGCCTTGCGCAAAAAATAATTGTTGAACCTGTTATAGAATGCTGAGGAACATTATTCATGCTGCTGAGTGAGTTGAAAGAAGGTGAGACCGGGGTAATAGTGCGGGTAGGCGGAAACGGTGCTTTGCGCAGAAGAATTCTTGAAATGGGAATAGTTAAAGGCACTAAAATATATGTTGATAAATATGCCCCATTGAAAGATCCATTAGAACTGATTGTAAAAAGTTATCATATCTCTCTCCGGGTTGAAGAGGCAGCGCAAATAACAGTAGAAAAACAGCAACATCAGGACTGAATTGCTCCATGTCTGAAAAAAAAGTTATAACTATAGCGCTTGCCGGCAATCCCAACTCCGGTAAAACAACCATCTTCAATAACATAACCGGCACAAGGCAGAAGGTGGGAAACTGGCCGGGTGTCACCGTTGAAAAAAAAGAAGGGCTTATCCAAAAGTTTGGATACGATCTTAAAATTGTTGATCTTCCCGGAACATACAGCTTAACCCCTTATTCGATAGAAGAAATCGTAGCCAGAGACTTTGTGCTGGAAGAATCCCCTGATGTTATCATTGATATCATAGACGCATCCAACCTCGAAAGAAGCCTTTATCTTGCAACCCAGTTAAGAGAAATCGACAGCAAGGTCCTTTTTGCCCTTAACATGGCGGATCTTGCTGATTCACACGGAACGAAAATTGATGCCGAAAAGCTTTCCAATCTTCTCGACGTCCCTGTTGTCTTCACCGTTGGGAACAAGAATGAAGGAATGGATGACCTTTTGAAAGAAGCAATTAAACTTGCCGAATCGAGTCCGGATAAAAGGGAAAACCGGAACGTGAAATACAGCAGGGATATCGAGAATGCTATTTCAAAGATTCAATGCCTTATTGAAGAAAAAGCAAGAGACAGGATTAACTACAAGAGCCGATGGACGGCAATAAAGCTTCTTGAGGATGACAAGATTGTTAAAGAGCGCTTTGCTGAAAAAGCAGGAGCAGCCGGTGAGGATATACTTGAAGAAACCGGGGTTCTTCGAAAATCCCTGTTGAACTCTTTTGACGAAGATCCTGAAATAGTTATGACCGATGACCGGTACGGGTTTATTGCCGGCATCATCAAGGAAGTACGGACAACAACGATAAAAAAGCGTGTGGATGTTTCGCGCAATATTGATCTTGTCTTGACCAATCGTTTCATAGGATTTCCGATATTCATTTTCTTCATATGGGCCATGTTTCAGCTGACTTTTACTTTTGGGGCATACCCGATGAGCTGGATTGAAAGCTGTGTAAATCTATTTTCTTCATATGCAGAAAGCGTTGTTCCTGATAGCCTTTTTAAAGATTTACTTATTAATGGAATTCTCGGGGGAGTCGGAAGCGTAATAGTTTTTCTGCCGAACATCCTGATTCTTTTTTTCTGTATCGCCCTGTTCGAAGATACCGGATACATGGCAAGAGCAGCTTTTATCATGGATAAGATCATGCACCTTATAGGGCTCCACGGAAAATCGTTTATACCGATGCTGATGGGTTTCGGATGTAATGTCCCGGCAATAATGGCAACAAGGACTTTAGAGAGCGAAAAAGACCGTATTCTAACAATCCTGATTACTCCTTTCATGTCATGTTCGGCCAAGCTTCCTGTTTATATTGTGCTTGCCGGCACATTTTTTGCCGCAAAAGCGGGCAATGTGATTTTTTCCTTGTATCTTTTCGGAATTATTCTTTCAATAATATCCGGAAGACTCTTTCGCTCAACTCTTTTGAAAGGAATTGATGCTCCCTTTGTAATGGAACTGCCTCCTTACAGAGTGCCTATGTTAAGAAGCCTCATGATTCACATGTGGGACCGGAGCAAGATCTTTTTGAGAAAAATGGGGGGGATAATACTGGTGGGTTCGGTTATTGTATGGGCACTTTCAGCTTTTCCCCGGCATGTAGAGTATTCTGCAGATTATTCTTCTGAAATTAAAATGATAAATGAATCATTCAACATGAAAATTGCTAATGCAGATGAAAAAGATAAAGAGCTTTTAAAAAATGAAAGAATTGCCGCCATAGCTGAAATAGAGAAAGCGATGAATGCGGAAAAAACTGAAAAATCGTATATGGGGAGAATAGGGAAAGGAATTTCTCCTGTATTTGAGCCTCTCGGTATTGACTGGCGGGGTAGTGTTTCGCTTTTAACGGGCTTTTTCGCAAAAGAAATAGTTGTTAGCACTTTGGGTGTGCTATATTCAACAGAAGGACAAGAAGATAAAGACGCATTAAAAAATGCGCTGCGGTCTTCCGGCATGACGCCTCTTTCAGCTCTTTCCATGATGGTTTTTGTTCTTCTTTATCTCCCGTGTCTGGCTACCATCGCAATGATAAGGAAGGAAACAGCTTCTTTGAAATGGACTGCATTCAGCATAATATACAGCACATCTGTTGCATGGATCGCGGCTTTTTGTGTTTTCCAGGGAGGAAAACTGCTCGGATATTAACAGCAGTGAATCGGTAGTCAGGTGCCGGGATTAAGGCTCTCCGCCTGCAGCGGACGTGCGGCACAGGGAACCATGGAATTGTTTAAACCTGCCTACATTGAAACTGATAAAAAAGGATTGCTGAAGAAAAAGGCGGAACAGTCCCGCAAAGTTCTTGGCTCGTGTGTCCTTTGCCCGAGGCAGTGCGAGGTTGACAGGCTTTCAGGGGAAACCGGAGTTTGTAAAACAGGCTCAAGGGCTGTGGTGTCAAGTTATAATGCGCATTTTGGAGAAGAGTCTCCTCTTGTGGGTCGAAATGGTTCCGGAACAATATTTTTTACTCATTGCAATCTTCTTTGCGTGTTCTGTCAGAATTACGAAATAAGTCATTCGGGTTGTGGCGAGGAAGTTTCGGATGAGCAGTTGGCCGGCATAATGCTTGCCCTTCAAAAATCCGGCTGCCATAATATCAATTTTGTCACTCCATCCCATGTTGTTCCTCAGATTCTTTCCGCCCTCTGTATAGCAGTTGAAAATGGTCTTTGCATTCCGCTTGTTTACAACACAGGTGGTTATGACAGAATTGAAACCCTCGAAATTCTTGATGGTGTTATTGATATCTATATGCCCGATTTCAAGTTCTGGAATCCGGTTATTGCGGATAGAGCGTGTGATGCAAGAAACTATCCGGAGGTTACCCGAAATGCCATAATCGATATGTTCAGACAGGTAGGAGATCTTGTTGTGGACGAACATGGAATTGCTCAGCGCGGATTGCTTGTCCGGCATCTTGTAATGCCGCACGGGCATGCCGGAACAAGGGAAGTAATGCGGTTTATCGCAGATAAAATATCAAAAAACACCTATGTAAATGTCATGTTTCAGTACAGACCCTGCGGAAAAGCGTACCAATATAAAGAATTTTCCTCAAGACCGTCTGATGAAGATTTTGACGAAGCGTTAAAAGCTGCAAAAGAGGAAGGGATAACACGCATTGATAAACCAAGGCGGATTTTCATGGTTATTTAACTGCCGCATTCGCTCTTTCGGTTCAAAAAAGCATTATCCCCGTGCAAATCCATATTATCTCTTGAACAAAATGCTACACATGATATAAAAAGAAATGTTTTCTGTTATTATTTTCATCATAAGGTGCAAACACTTATCCAACAGACAACTACCGGAGAAACAATGAAAACTGCATATCCAATACTTGATGCGGCGGATATAGAGCGTATAATTACCAGAATCACCCATGAAATTCTCGAGGTTCACAAGGGGGCAGACAACCTTTCTCTGATTGGAATTCAGACCCGGGGGGTTTTCCTTGCCAGGCGGATACAGTCTTTAATAAAAAAATTCGAAGGAATTGAAATACCGACCGGCATTATTGACATTACCCTGTACAGGGATGACTGGACAAGGATAAGCCACCACCCCGTCGTTCAGGCAACCGATATTTTCTTTTCCATAGATGAAAAACAGCTTGTATTGATTGATGATGTTCTTTTTACAGGAAGGACAATTAGATCCGCTATGGATGCAATTATGGATTATGGAAGGCCGGACCGCATAGAGCTTGCAGTGCTGGTCGACAGAGGCCACAGGGAGCTTCCTATCCAAGCAAACTATGTCGGGAAACAGGTCACAACCCGTCGTCTTGAAACCGTTAACGTTCTGCTGTCCGAACATGACGGCACAGATGAAGTAGTCATAGAAAAAGGATAGTTTATGGGTTCCAGCGAACATAAAAAAACCGCTCCAAAGAGCATTAAAATAGGCGTTATTTCTGTTTCATCAACAAGGACGGAAGCAACCGACGAAAGCGGTAGCTGGATTAAAAAAAGTGCAATAAAGGAAGGTCATGGGGTAGTCTTCTATCAGGTGGTGCCTGATGACGTTTATAATATCACCGAGATTGTAAGGAGCGCTATTTATGAACAGGCCCCACAGGTTCTTTTGTTAACAGGAGGAACCGGGATAAGCAGCAAAGATGTAACAATTGAAGCTGTGCGTCCCTTGTTTGAAAAAGAGCTGACTGCGTTCGGTCCTCTTTTCAGCCAGCTCAGTTTTGAAGAGATAGACTCAGCCGCCCTGCTGTCACGCGCCACAGCCGGGGTTATAGGAAAAACTATCGTTTTTTGCATGCCCGGAAGCCTGAAAGCCTGCAAACTCGCCTGCAAGGTTTTGATCTTTCCGGAACTGGGACATCTAGTAAAACATGCTTTCGAGGAATAATTGATCATGGAAAATTTATTCCGGGGATCACAAAATCCGTCTCCGGGAACCCATCTCTTGATGTTTAAAGGTGATATACAGACTTTTATTTTAACACTTCCGGCTCCTCTGAAAGGAAGCGCCTGGCTCCGCACAAATATAGGTCATGCAGGAACAAGAAGGAACGAAATAATAAGAGAAGTCCTTTACGATGAGCCGCCTCTTGGAAGAGACTGGTTCGACCTTTCCATGAAGAAGATCAGCGAAGCATCTTTCCGGATAACCGTTCCTTTGTGCGAAGTCGGGCATTTCGAAGCAAAATGCTTCTTTTTACAAGAAGGCAATGTAAATCCTGTCTGGCCCGAAGGAGCTAATACCATAATCAACGTGGAACCGGCCGGCACCTGTTGCGCCAACATTATTTACACTGCCTTCGTCCGGCAGTTCGGTCCCAATAAAGACGGCAGCGGCACCCCAAGCCCAACGGAAGAAAAATGGATACAAAATCTTGACGGAAAAGGATATACCGTAATTCCTAAATCGGGAACCTTCCGCGATCTCATCCGAGAACTCGATTTTATTATAGGCAGACTGGGAATCAGAATTGTTCAGCTTCTTCCGATTAATCCCACTCCGACAACATACGCCCGCATGGGCCGTTTCGGAAGCCCTTTCGCGGCGTTAGGTTTTACATCCGTCGATCCTGCGCTGGCTGAATTCGATATCCGCGCAACTCCTCTTGAACAATTCATCGAACTGGTTGATGCAGTTCATGAGCGCAGCGCAAAAATTTTCATAGATATCGCCATTAACCACACTGGGTGGGGAGCCTCCCTGCACGAAACCCATCCGGAGTGGCTCGTGCGCGGCAATGACGGGCGTATCGAAGTCCCCGGCGCATGGGGTGTGCGCTGGGAAGACCTTACACTGCTCAACTACTCAAAAACGGATCTTTGGAAATACATGACGGATGTATTCCTGATATGGTGCCGTAGAGGAGTTGACGGTTTCCGCTGTGATGCCGGCTACATGGTTCCCGTTCCCGCCTGGCAATTTATCGTCTCTTCGGTCAGGGAACAGTTCCCGGATACCATTTTCCTGCTTGAAGGACTTGGTGGAAAAACATCGGTAACCCGGGATATTCTGAATGCAGGTAATTTTAACTGGGCATACTCCGAATTGTTTCAAAATTACGATCGCGGCCAGATAGAAAATTATCTTCCTGGTGCAATCGGCATTTCCGGTGAAGACGGGATTCTTGTGCACTTTGCCGAAACACATGACAACAACAGACTTGCTTCCCGCTCGAAAACGTATGCCCTGATGCGAACCGCTCTGTCTGCTCTTTCTTCTCCGGAAGGCTCCTTCGGCTTTGCAAACGGAGCTGAATGGCTTGCTGTGGAAAAGATTGATGTTCACGGTGCATCTTCACTTAACTGGGGGGCAAAAGACAATCAGGTTGAGCATTTAAAACGGCTTTCAGATATCTTGAAAACCCATCCTGCCTTTTCCGACAAAACAGCTTTAAGCTTGATCGGGCAGGGCTCCGGAAATCATATGGTTCTTCTCCGCCATCATCTTCCGACAGGGAAAAAACTTCTTATAGTCGTTAATCTTGACGACAGCAATAAAACGACGGCTTCCTGGAACGCTCAAAAAGCAGGATTGTGTGGAACGGCTTACTTTGATTTAATTACATCAGATAGAATCAAAATAGAATCCTCAGGAAAAATCAATTCATGCTTGCTTGATCCGGGCCAGGTCTTCTGTTTAGCAACGGATGAAAGAGATTCAGATCTTGTAAAAGTTGAAGCGGGGAGTAATTTTATTCCTCCTGAAAGAGTTACGTGGCAGAAAATGAGGGCTAAAGCCCTTGAAGTTTTCAGGTTATATAACGGGTATAATGACATAGGAGAACTGGACGTCGATAAGACAGCGGAATTCCTTTCAGAGAATCCGCTTGAATTCTGCAGAAGCCTGAATCCATTTACCAAAGAAACACTGGTAATAGCCTGGCGCTGGCCGAAAGATCTCAAAAGAGAGGTTATGATACCGCCCGATCACCTCCTGCTGGTTGTGGCGGATAAGCCATTTCTGTCCCGTGTAATAAACCGTGACCTTGTTTTGTCCCAGGAAGAGGGCCTGCCCCGCCGGGATGGTTCTTTCTTTGCCCTGTTTTCTCCGCTTAAAACACCATCCGAACATCTTCGGTTAACCATTAGGCTTACGGTTTACGCTCCAGGTCAGACAAAACATGCCGAAGCTTCTCTTCTTTTTCTGTCAGAACCGGAAAATGTACGAGTAAAAAGATCCTTTACACGCACCGAACTGCTTAATAAACCAATCGTCTTTCTGGACACAAACGGCCGCGGCGCCATGCTTCACGTTCCCGTTTCATGGTGTGATTTGAACAGCAAATACGACGCTCTTCTTGCCGCTAATATTCATAATGAATATCCTGTGGACCGCCTGGTTACTCTCACAAGATGCCGTGCATGGATTGTCTTTCAGGGTTTTTCTCAGGACATATGTCTTGATTGCCTCGATTCTTTTGAGCTTGACCGCAAAGATGGCGGGCGCTGGCATTACCGCGTGCCAACCGGCCAGGGTGAACACATTTTTTTCGATATAAAACTTCGCCTGGTAACCGGTGAAAATGCAATACGCCTTATTTTCAAACGACTGTCAGACGGGAATAAGGACAGGTGTTTATCGGATGATAAAGAAATTAAACTTATATTAAGACCGGATATCGAATACCGCAATTTTCACGATACAACCAAGGCATTTCAAGGCCCTGAACACTCCTGGCCGAAAGCCGTATCGATAAAGACAGACGGATTTATATTTGCACCGGAAGGCGGGAAGGGGCTTTCGGTCAATTTATCAAAAGGCCGCTTTGTTTCCGAACCGGAATGGCAGTATATGGTGCACAGACCTTTAGAAGCTGAAAGAGGGCTTGATCCGGACTCGGATCTTTTCAGCCCCGGCTACTTCGACATCTTCTTAAAAGGAGATGAAGAGGCTGTTCTTTATGCCTGTGTCGGTGACAAAAAAGAAAATAAACCAGATATCTCCCACACAAAACAATCTTCATCGTTGAAAATGGAATTGAAATTTGAAGATGCCCTGGCTCACGCCCTTGACCATTACATCACAGAAAGAGGGGCATACAAATCAATAATCGCGGGATACCCCTGGTTTTTGGACTGGGGCCGTGACTCTCTTATTTTTACAAGGGGTATGATTGCGGCGGGAAAACTCAAAGAAGCGAAGCTTGTAATAAAACACTTTGCCCGGTTTGAAAAAGACGGAACGATCCCAAACATGATGATCGGATGCGATGCAGGAAACAGAGACACTTCAGATGCGCCTTTATGGCTTTTTCTTGCATGCTGCGATTTAATCAGGGCGGAAGGAAAAGACGCTTTTCTTGACCGGAAAGCTGCCGACAGAAGTATCCGCACTATACTTGTTTCCATTGCAACAAGCCTGATATCCGGAACACCTAACGGAATACACATGGACAATGATTCCGGCCTGATATTCAGTCCGGCTCATTTCACATGGATGGACACCAATTATCCCGCAGGCACTCCAAGAGAAGGCTATCCTGTTGAGATTCAGGCCCTCTGGCATAAAGCGCTTTCATTCCTTTCCGAAATCGATTCCCCTGATCCGGCGGTCAAATGGTGTGCTCTTGCAGCAAAAGTCCAAAAATCAATCTGCGCTCTCTTTACGACCAGGGAAGGCTATCTTGCAGACTGCCTTTATGCCCGCCCCGGAGTTCCGGCTTGCAGGGCTGAACCTGACGACGCACTGAGACCGAACCAGCTTCTTGCTATAACTCTCGGCGCAGTTACGGATTATGACCTTTGCAGAAATATCCTTTACGCCTGTGAGGAGCTTCTTGTTCCCGGCGCAATCAGAAGCCTTGCAGACAGACCCATTTCCCGCCCACTCGAAATAAAACATAACAACACCGTGTTAAATAACCCCTTTAATCCATATCAGGGAACATATGCGGGAGATGAAGATACCATGCGTAAACCGGCTTATCATAATGGAACGGCCTGGACATGGCTTTTTCCCTCTTTTTGCGAGGCGTGGGTTGAGGTATACGGAGCAGAATCAAAAGATACCGCTTTATCTTTGCTTTCCTCCGCGGTTGAGCTTATAAGTTACGGGTGCACCGGTCATATTCCGGAAATTCTTGACGGCGATTATCCGCATAAAGCACGAGGATGCGATGCTCAGGCCTGGGGAGCAAGCGAGGCTTTACGTGTATGGATAAAACTAAACAAACAGGGATAATAATATCTTAATTTTATTTTAAAGGACATTATAAAATGAAACACTTACAACCATTTCAGGTGTTTCCCTCAATACCGGCACCTCTCTCTTTTCTGGATGAACTGTCCCGCAATCTATGGTGGAGCTGGCACCATGACGCCAAGGAGCTTTACAGGAGGATAGACCCGAAACTATGGAGAGAGTCCGGGCAGAATCCTATTGTTTTTTCAACTTTGGTTTCTCCTTCCCGATTAAAAGAACTTACCGAGGACGAAGGGTTTCTGGTTCACCAGAAGCGGGTCAAGGAACTTTATGAAAACAGTGTTCTTTCAAAATCAAATCTTACCGATTCTCCCTTCGAGCCTGACGGAACAATTGCATACGTTTCAATGGAATTCGGAATCCACGAAAGCCTTCCCCTTTTTGCAGGCGGCCTTGGTGTGCTTGCAGGGGACCATTTAAAAGCCGCTTCCGACCTCATGCTTCAGGTAACAGGAGTAAGCCTTCTTTACCGGCAGGGATATTTCAGGCAGTATCTCACCCTTGACGGGATGCAACAGGAAGAATATCCCGAGACAGATCTTTACACTGTTCCAATCGAAAGGGCCCTTGGTGTCGATGGAAAGGAATTATGTATATCCATAGCCGGACCAGACGGGGAAATTCACGCGCAGGTCTGGAAAATAATGGTTGGAAGAATCTCTCTTTTATTACTCGACACTAATTTGCCCGAAAATTCTCCTGAGATCAGAGGAATTACAGCCAATTTATATCCTGCCGACCAGAACAAACGATTGGCTCAGGAAGTGCTTCTTGGTATAGGCGGCATGCGGGCCCTTGCCTCTATGGGTATTTTCCCCTCCGTTATTCATATGAATGAGGGTCATTCGGCTTTTTCCAGTCTTGAGCGTCTTGCTCAGATCGTTGCCCGCTTTAATACCGACTTGAAAACAGCCCTGGAAATTGGCCCGCGCACATCGGTTTTTACAACACATACTCCTGTTGTTGCAGGGCATGATGTCTTTCCGGCAGATCTTGTAAAACCCTATATCGCCCCATTGAAAGAGAAGCTGGGGATCAGCGAAAAAGAGATTTTATCCTGGGGGCGGCCATTCTGGAAAGATGCCGACGGCCAGTTTTCAATGTTTGTGCTGGGTCTTAGAATGTCTCAGTTCTGTAATGGAGTAAGCCAGCTTCACGGATCTGTTGCCCGTAAAATGTGGGCAAATATCTGGCCTGACAGGCCTGTTGATGAAATACCCATAACGCACGTAACCAATGGAGCTCATGTTCCATCCTGGATTTCATATGAACTCTCTCTTCTTTTTGACCGGTACCTTGGTCCCGGATGGAGCCATCACCCATGGAATCCTTCTATCATGAACCGTATCGACGGGATCTATGATGAAGAACTGTGGCGCATCCATGAAATGAACCGTTCAAGACTGATACGTACCTGCCGGGAAATCATGATAAAACAGTATGAGCGGAGAAATACTCCAACAACGATTATGACCGATATAGAATCTGTTCTGGACCAGGATGCCCTTACAATTGTCTTTGCCCGGCGATTTGCAACCTACAAAAGATCGCATCTTTTGTTTATGGATCCCGAACGGCTTGAATCAATTCTTACTTCTAAAACCCAACCGATCCAAATTGTTTTTGCGGGGAAAGCCCATCCAAAAGACCAGGAGGGAAAAGACCTTATTAAAAAAATCATTCTGTTTGCCAAAAGGCCAAGCATCCGGCACCGTTTGATTTTCCTCGAAGATTACGATATCAGTATTGCCAGAATGCTTGTTCAGGGCGCCGATGTCTGGCTGAACACTCCAAGGCGCCCTTTTGAAGCGTGTGGCACATCTGGAATTAAAGCGGCAATCAACGGTGCAATAAATGTAAGCATATTGGACGGATGGTGGTGCGAGGGATACTCTGAAGAGAGAGGTTGGAAAATCGGCAACGGCGAAGAGTTTTTTGATCCGGATTATCAGGATGCTGTTGAAAGCCAGGCTTTATATAATGTTCTTTCGGAAGAAGTAATCCCCTGTTTCTACGACAGAAAAAATGGGGATGCCCCCCGATTATGGGTGGCTAAAATGAAAGCATCCATGAAAATGGCCATGCAATATTTCTGCAGCCATGTTATGGTTTCAAAATACAATAATCAGTTTTATGTACCATCCGGAAAACGACTGATAGAACTCATATCAGACAACCTTGCAGAAGCGAAGGCGCTGACTCTTCAGCGTGATAGGATGCATTCTCTCTGGAAATTTATAAAGCTGGATCCTCCTGTCAGAAAAAAACCCGGCCCGTTCCGGGTGGGTGACACCTTCAATGTGACATCCGAAGTTTTTCTGGGAGAAATTAAACCGGAAGAGGTTGAAGTTCAGCTTTACTTCGGACAGATGAAATCTGTCGATTCGCTTAAAACGGGCAGTTATGTGTCAATGAAAGCCCAGGAGGATTTAGGCAATGGCCGGTATGTTTACGGCTGTGATGTCGGATGCAACGTTTCGGGAAGATTCGGTTTTACAGCCAGAGCAACACCAAAAGGTGATGGCTGGATAAAAAACACTCCTGAACTGCTGACCTGGGCTTAAATCTTTTAAATACGCCGGTCCGGGTAAGAGGTGCCACAAATGACAACAAATTCAAAAAGAAATCCCCGGATACTACTTGTAACTCCCGAGGTTACTTATCTTCCCGAGGGAATGGGCAACATTGCAAACCTTCTCACCGCAAAAGCCGGGGGGCTTGCCGATGTTTCTGCTGCTTTGATAAGCGCCCTGTTTGATCAGGGAGCCGATATCCATGTCGCAATGCCGGACTACAGGGAAATCTTCAGCGCTCAGCTCTCCCCGATTTATGGAAAAGAGCTTGATTTGATACGCAGCAAAATGCCTGATGAGAGGATTCACTTTGCGGAAGACCGGGTATTTTACTATCTGAACCATGTTTATTCCGACTACAGCTGGGAAAACCTCAAAATAGCCCTTTCGTTCCAGCGGGAGGTTATAAATAATATTGTCCCCCGCATAAAACCGGATCTTATTCATTGTAATGACTGGATGACCGGTTTGATACCCGCGATGGCGAGAAGGCTTGGCATACCCTGTCTGTTTACTATTCACAATATTCATACTAAAAAAACGTCTCTCTCATATATTGAAGATATGGGTATTGATGCTGCCTCCTTTTGGCAAAACCTTTTCTATGAGCGCATGGCTTATGACTACCACGGAACCCGTGAATCAAACCCGGTTGACCTGCTGACAAGCGCGGTCTTCGCCGCTCATTTTGTAAATACCGTGAGCCCGACATTTCTTGCCGAGATAATAGAAGGAAAACAAGAGTTTATTGAGCCTCATCTTAAACAAGAATTATCAAACAAATGGCATTCCGGCTGTGCCGCAGGAATACTTAATGCCCCTGATCCGACATTCAATCCATCTTCCGACAATACTCTTGTCAGAAGATTTAATGAAAAAGATTACGCTGAAGGAAAACTTGAAAACAAACGGGCTCTTCAGAAAAGACTGGGTCTGATACCGGATGATAACGCGCCTCTTTTTTTCTGGCCGTCGAGGCTTGACACAATCCAGAAAGGTTCCCAGCTCCTTGCGGAAATTCTTTATAATACGGTTTCTTCATACTGGAGCCAGAACCTTGAGATTGTTTTCGTGGCAAACGGAGAATTTCAGCAGCATTTTAAAAATATTGTTGACTATCATCGTTTCCATAACCGCGTTGCTGTCTGTAACTTCGATGAAAATATGGCGCGCCTGGCATATGCTGCCTCGGACTTTATTCTTATGCCGTCACGTTTTGAACCGTGCGGGCTGCCGCAGATGATTGCGCCTATATACGGCTGTTTGACTGTAGCTCATGACACAGGTGGTCTGCACGATACGGTAACACATCTTGATGCTGACAATAATACGGGAAATGGTTTTCTTTTCAAATTTTTTAACTCAGAAGGACTGCTATGGGCAATTGGCGAGGCAATGAATTTTTACAACAAGCCTTTTCAAACGAAAGGAAAAAACATAAAAAGGATTATGAAACAAAGCTTGGAGAGTTTCAACCACCCGGTTACCGCGAAGAAATATATCGATCTTTACGAAAAGATGCTGCAGCGTCCTCTGATAAATTCATTTGGATAATTTTTTGATTGAAAGTGACTATGAAAAACAAAGAAAGATTTCATGAAAAAGATCCTTTTCTCAATTCTTACAAGATCGATATAGAGCGCAGGATAAGCAATATTGTTAAAAAAGAGGCTGCTCTTACCCTAGGCACTAAAAGCCTTGCCGCTTTTGCTTGTGGCCACCATTATTTTGGCCTTCATTTTTTGGAAAATAAGTGGGTTTTCCGGGAATGGGCTCCGGGCGCCGATTCAATTTCTATAATCGGAGAGGTTACCGGATGGGAGGAAAAAAAAGAGTTTGCATTAAAACGAATTGACAGAGAAGGTGTCTGGGAAATTGTTCTCCCGGCAGAAACCTTGAAACACGGCGCCCCTTACAGACTCCGGATCCGCTGGCCCGGCGGGGAAGGCGATCGTATCCCGGTTTATGCAAAACGAGTAATCCAGGACCCCCAAACGCTGATTTTTAACGCCCAGGTCTGGTCTCCGCAAGAATCTTACGCGTGGAGCTGTCCTGATTTCAAATGCCGGCAGGATGCACCTTTCATATATGAAACGCATATAGGCATGGCCCAGGAGGAGGAAAAAATCGGCTCCTACAGGGAATTCACGGACAAAATATTACCCCGTATCGTTTCCGCCGGTTACAATATGATCCAGCTTATGGCAATCCAGGAACACCCGTACTACGGATCTTTCGGCTATCAGGTTTCCAATTTCTTCGCCCCTTCTTCCCGTTTCGGAACGCCTGAAGATTTAAAAGAATTGATCGACTCTGCTCATTCTGCAGGCATTGCGGTCTTAATGGATATAATTCACTCCCATGCGGTATGCAATGAGGTTGAGGGCTTAAGCCGATTTGATGGAACCCTGCACCAGTACTTTCATGATGGCCCGCGCGGGATGCACAGCGCGTGGAGTTCCCGTTGTTTTGATTACGAAAAGATACAGGTTCTTCATTTTCTTCTTTCAAACTGCCGGTTCTGGCTCGATGAGTACCGTTTTGACGGATTCAGGTTTGACGGTGTCACAAGCATGCTGTACCTCCATCATGGTCTGGAAAAATCTTTCACATCGCTTGAAGATTACTTCAACGAGAATGTTGATGAGGATGCGATTACCTATCTTGCTCTGGCAAATAAGCTGGTACACGACATCCGGCCTGACGCAGTAACAATAGCTGAAGATATAAGCGGAATGCCGGGGCTCGCGGTACCATTATCAGAAGGAGGTTTTGGTTTCGACTACCGCTTCTCAATGGGGATACCTGACTACTGGATCAGGCTGGTCAAGGATTCTTATGATGAAGAATGGCCAACCGGCCACCTCTGGTATGAGCTAAACAACAGGCGGATGGAAGAAAAGTCGATAAGCTATTCCGAATCGCATGATCAGGCCCTTGTCGGGGATCAGTCCCTTATATTCAGGCTCATCGGCCCGGATATGTATTATCACATGACTATAAATGATGAGAATTTCCGGGTCGCCAGGGGGGTCGCCTTACACAAATTAATACGCCTTATTACAATGGCTACGGCAGGAAATGGATATTTGAACTTCATGGGAAACGATTTCGGCCATCCCAACTGGATTGATTTTCCAAGACCGGGCAATAACTGGTCGTATAATTACGCAAGGCGCCAGTGGCATCTTGTGGATGATCCTTCCCTCAAATACCACCTTCTTGCAAAATTTGACCGTGATATGCTTTCTCTGGCAAAACGCTTTTATCTCCTGGATTCTCCGGCGCCCATGCTGCTATTTGAAAATACAAATGATAAAATAATCGCATTCAGAAGGGCCGGCCTATTATTCGTATTCAACTTTCATCCCACGCGTTCCTTTACCGATTATTGTTTTGATGCGCCTCCTGGAACATATAAGATGATTTTTGACAGCGATGCCACGGAATATTGCGGGTATGGCCGCCTCAATACCGACCAGGAACATTTCACTCTTTCCGACAAATCGAAGAAATCCCGGAGGCAGTTTATCAGCCTTTACCTTCCGACCCGCACAGGAATCGTATTACAATACACGGAATAGTTTGATTTGGTTATTGAAGCTCGTTGTTTCGGTTCAATAACTGTTTTTGAATAACTGAAAGTATTTCAATACCCTTTCAACGTAATCTTCGGTCTCTTTTATGGGGGGAATGCTGTTATAACGATCAACAACAGTGGGGCCTGCATTATATGCGGCAAGGGCAAGATGAAGTTTTCCGTTGAAGCGTTCGAGGAGTTCCCTGAAATACTGTGTTCCTGTCAGTATGTTTTCTCTCGGATCAAAGGGATCTCTCATCCCGAAAGCTTTCGCATTCTTCGGCATTATCTGCATTAATCCGAGTGCGCCTGCTCTTGAGACCGCTCTTGGATTAAAATCAGACTCGACTTTTATAACAGCTTTCAACAGTGGAAATGCAATTCCATGCCTTCGTGAAGCTTCTGTAATCATTTCATCGTACACATTTGATGAGTATCTGGAAATAGATGCCGGGGCTTTTTTTGTCATCTCTCTGATAAAGAGACTGTACTGATAAGATGGATCTGTCGGCACATTAGTAAAATGAATAACTCCGTTTTCATCGATGTACTTATAAATATCACCGACAGCAAAAGAAGAACTGCATGATCCAAGCACTAACAGAACAGAGAAAATCCCTGTCAGCGCAACTTTCCATGCATTATGTAGTAAAAATTTATCGGCCATTTATCTCAAGTCAGATCCCAAATCAACAACCTGTTTTCTTTTTCATCTATCCGGTTCGATAAAATTATGTTAAATTATACATAACTTTTTAAACAATACAAGAAAAAACATATAAATCGGATTAAATATCAATATATTGTGATTGCAAAGATAACTATATACCAGATAACCCTTTCGTCTGCTTGTCTTCTCATTAATCAGGATCACCGGTTTTTTTATTATCAGATGCTTTTCTAATCTCTTCTTCACGAAAGATTTTTATTCTTCCATATTTTCCGTCAAAACCGGGTGTAATCAGAACTTCATTTTTTCTCATTCGTTTTATCGCTTCCGAAAGAAGGGGGTTTCCTGAAATTTTGAGTTCATCGATGCCAATAAAATTAAGAATATAAAGTTCCGGCCCGAATTGCTCCAGAAGTTTATTGTAATGCAGCATTATTGTTTTTGAGCCAGGATTCAATTGATAAATTTCTGAAATAATCTCCGTAAGGGGAATTGTCTTAAAGCATGAGGTTTTTACCGAATTGTTTTTTGATTTATCTGAAAGCTCCAAAATTCTGTGGAGCACACCGATTGTTATCTTCTTTCCACATACCGGGCATATGCCGCCATTTTTATCAGTTTCTGCCGGCAGGAAAGACAGGTTGCAATTTCTGTGTCCGTCCGCGTAATACTTGCCTTCTTCCGGATAATATTCGACGGTGCCAGGAAACTCTTTGGGGTTGCCTTTTTTTATTGCCGATATTATTGAATTATAACAAAGTGATGTATCAAAAACATTTGCCTCTCTGCCTATTTTCATGGGAGAATGAGCGTCCGAGTTGGATATAAGCGTTATTCTATCCAAGTCTGAAAAATTCCTGCACATGTTGGGGTCTGAAGACAATCCCGTCTCTGCTGCAAATATATATCCGGTATAATCCCCAAAACATTCCTCTATGGAGTCAAAACCTGATTCAGAGCCAAATAAAGAATACCAAGGAGTCCATATATGCGCCGGAATGAGCATGGCCTTGTCTGAAACTTCAAAGACCATTTCGAGCACATTAACAACGTCAAAGGTAAAAACAGGTCTTCCGTTCGATTCTATCTTTCCCCAGCGCTTCAGTCTCCGGTTCAGTTTTTCAACCGCTGATATTTCCGGCAGTAGCATAAGGCTGTGATTTTTACGGGTTTTGCCCCATTTTTTGTATATATTACATACCTCGGAAGTCAGTACAAATCGGGTTTCCCCACAACATGCTTTTGGAATAAATTTATCTGTTTTACAGGAAATATCCTTGTTCAGCTTATAAAGTCCCGCTTCGGCTTGAACAAGTTTGTTTTTTAATTCCTCAAACCAGCCGGGGTGAGTAAAATCTCCTGTTCCCAGCACAGTGATTCCTTTTTTCCTTGCAGCAATATATATATTTTCAACATCTGTGTTTTTCGATGTTGCTAATGAAAAGCGTGAATGAATATGTAAATCAGCCAGAAATTTCATGTTTCCCTTAAAATCTCTTGTTTATTTATATTAAACAATATATATTTATTCTGATAGTCTTCTTATACAATATGTGGTATTTATTCATTCAGGACAAGGGTTTGTGGTGTTAAATAATTTATGGGTTTATTATCATCTTCTGTATCGATAAACAGGTATTATGTCGAGGGTAAAATTCCGGGGTCTGTTCTTGAGATTGTTAAAAAGGGATTAATAAAATATTCCTTTAAAGAGACCGAAGAGGCTCCTTCAGATAAAACATTAGGATGGACTTCTTTTAATAACAATTTCAAAGCGGATTTTGAAGGTTCCTCTTTTGTTCTTGGTGACTGTTTCGTTTTTTCGTTAAGAATAGATAAAAAAAGCCTCTCTTCTAAGATTATAAAAAAATATTTGTATTTTGAAACATTAAAACGGCTTGAGGAAAGCGGGCGGAGCCACCTATCTGCAAATGAAAAAAAACTTGTTAAAGAACATGTCGTTTCTGTTCTTTTATTACGTCTGCCGGCAACTCCAAATATTTATGACGTTGTTTGGGATTATGAGAAGTCTATGATCAGTTTTTTTTCAAACAACAAATCAGTAAGTGAAGATTTTGAAACCCTTTTTCAAAGATCTTTTAATAAACATTTAATTAGAATTTTTCCTTATTCTGCGGCTGATCTTTTGTCTAATTTAAGCGATCAGGAACGTGATACTCTTTCACATTTATCTTTAACTAAATTTATGGAATAGTAATGCTTGATGCTTCAATATCTTATTATCGCTATGCTTTTTTGGGTTGTGAATTCTTAACATGGGTTTGGTATTCCGTTTCATCTTCAGATATAAATAAACTTCTTAAAAAAGGTGACTCTCTTGAAATAGGAAATAAAATCGTTCTTGAAAGAACACTCCATGATTCCTTCGAAAAAATAACAATTAAAGGAAAAGATGCCGATCTTGAAGAAGGAATTATTTCTCTTAAAAAGGGTGCTGTAGTTAAAGAAATAAATTTATTATATAAATCTGGTGAGAAAGAATGGTTTTTTACTGTTACGGGAGAAACTTTAAGCTTATCAAATATAAAAACTCCTGATATTGGATTTATTGAAACAAAGAACGCTGTTGACGGATTCGCTATAGAAAAAATTTTTCTTTATAATGTTGTTTGTTATTTAATAAGCGATTTATTTAAAATTTTCATAAAAATAAGAGTCTCTGATAAATGGCTGTCTGTTGTTTCTGATATACGAAAATGGATAAATACATGATTGTTTGTTTTTATTGTTTTTGTTTGTCAATTTTTTTTTAGTTTTAGACAGTTTTGTTTTTTTGATTGATTATCCGCCTATTATAAATATAGTTTCATATTGAAATTGCATCTTTTTTTCTTTATTATTTTACATAAAATCAGTATGTTTAGTATTTTATTATATTTATTGACAGAGTATAATATATATCATTTATTTATTAACTATTATAGAAGGAATGATGTATGAAACTGAAAATTAAAAAACAGGATATTGTGGAAGTTTTATCAAAAGTTCAGGCAATAGCAGGAAGAAAAACCAACATAGCCATTACAACCACAGTGCTGGTAAAAACAAATAAAAATGGCATAAATATTATTTCAACTGATCTTGAAACAGGTTTTGAAGGTTTTTATCCGGCTATAGTTGAAAAAGAAGGAGCGGTTGCTATTAATGCAAGAAAATTATTTGAAATAGTAAGAGATTTTCCAAGTGATGAATTGCATATTAATGAACTCGAAAACAACTGGATTGAAATAAGAGATAATAGCAATGTCGAATATAGGATGGTAGGAATGAATTCCGACGATTTTCCAAGTATTCCAGATATTGAGGACATGGTCTATTTTGAACTGGATTCGGCGGCTTTTAAAAAGATGATAGAACAAACTGTTTTTATTTCAGGTGGTTCTGAAGAAAAGAGAGCTCATATAAACGGAATATATCTTGAAAAGCTGGAAAAAGAAGGAGAAAAAAAAATAATAAGGCTTGTATCAACAGACGGAAGTCGACTGACAAAGGCAGATTTTGAATGTGATGGTAATTTAACCTTACCGGGTGAAACAGGAATAATAATTTCAAAAAAAGGCTTAAATGATGTTGAAAAATTTCTTGAACAGGACGGAAAAATAAAAATCGGATATAATAAAAGCAATTTTGTTTTAAAAAAGGAAAATGAAACAATAATTATGCGACTTCTTGAAGGAAATTTTCCAGAATACAAGGATATAATAAACAGAAAAGAGATTTTTTCGGTAAAGGTAGAAAGATTGTTATTTTTAATGCTTTTGAAAAGAATGTCAATTCTGACATCTGATAGTTATAAGGGAGTAATATTTAGTTTTAATAATGGAAAATTAACAGTTTCTTCCACAAATCCCGATCTTGGTGAATCAAAAGAAGAGATGAAAGTGGACTTTGAGCGTGACCCCTTCGAAATAGCTTTTAATGTAAGATATTTTATTGAAACACTCAATGTTATAGATGACGACAAAGTTAGAATAAGGCTTATCGATAGCGAAAGCCCATGCCTGATTGAGGGCGATAAAAACAAAAAGTTTCTTAGTGTTATTATGCCGATGAGAATATGAACGAAGAAAACAACAACAATACATATACAGCCGATAATATAAAAATTCTTGAAGGTCTTGAAGCGGTTAGAAAAAGGCCTTCCATGTATATCGGGAACATAGACATCCAGGGGCTTCATCACCTTGTTTATGAGGTTGTTGATAACAGCATTGATGAAGCAATGGCCGGGTTCTGCGATTTTATCAGCATTACCATACATACAGACAACAGCGTCAGCGTGGAAGACAATGGAAGGGGTATTCCTGTAGGGATACACAAAACCGAAAACGTACCGGCGGTTGAAGTTGTTATGACCAAGCTGCATGCGGGCGGAAAATTCGATAATGATTCTTACAAGGTATCGGGCGGTCTTCATGGTGTGGGTGTTTCTGTTGTAAATGCCCTTTCGGAAAAGCTTGAGTTGGAAGTATATACCGAGGGTAAAATATATCACCAGATCTTTGAAAAGGGAAAAAAAGCGAGTGAGCTTTCCATACAAGGGGATACAAAAAAACGCGGAACGAAAATACATTTTAAACCCGATACGGAAATACTCACTACCGATAAGTTCGAATTTGAAATCCTTAAAAAAAGGCTGAGAGAGCTTGCTTTTTTAAACAGAGGGCTCCGGATAAAAATAGAAGACGAACGCGCTGAAACAAAAAAAGAGTTTTATTATGAGGGCGGCATAACTTCTTTCGTGGAGTATCTAAATAAACACACCACGCCGTTACACAAGCCTATTTATTTTGAGGGAATAAAAAATGATGTTCATGTTGAGGTGGCAATACAGTATAACGACACATTTACAGAAAAACTGTTTTCCTTTGCCAACAACATAAATACCATCGAAGGTGGATTTCATCTTATTGGTTTTAAAACAGCTCTCACAAGAGTTATTAACCAGTATGCTTCAAACGGAAACATATCCGCAAAAGATCTTAAAGACAAATTAAGCGGTGACGATGTCAGGGAGGGCTTGACCGGGATAATAAGCATAAAGCTGAAAAATCCGCAATTTGAGGGTCAGACAAAAACCAAGCTTGGGAACAGCGAAATAAAAGGCCTTGTCGAATCGCTCGTAAACGAAAAACTCGGAATATATTTTGAAGAAAACCCAACGATCGCAAAAAAAATATTATCCAAGGCTATTGATGCTGCAAGAGTAAGATTCGCCGCGAGAAAAGCAAGGGATATAGCAAGGAGCAAGGGATTGCTGGCCGATGCTTCGCTACCTGGCAAACTGGCGGAATGCCAGATTCAGGAACCGGCCATGCGGGAAATATTCCTTGTGGAGGGAGATTCGGCAGGGGGTAGCGCCAAACAGGGGAGGGACAGAAAGTTTCAGGCGATTCTTCCACTGAAGGGGAAAATATTAAATGTTGAGAAAGCAAGGTTCGACCAGATATTAAAAAGCGAGGAAATAAAGAACATTATTACGGTCCTTGGAACGGGTGTCGGAAAAGAAGAGTACAATATTGATAACATCAGGTATCATAAGGTTATTATTATGACGGATGCTGATGTTGACGGATCACATATCAGAACTCTGCTGCTCACGTTTTTTTATAGACAGATGCCGGAAGTTATAGAGAAGGGCTTTTTATATATAGCTCAGCCCCCACTCCTTAAAGTAGGGAAAGGGAAAAACGAAAAATATTTTAAGGATGAGTCGGCGTTAAACGATTATGCAATAAGGCTTTTTTGCGAACACAACAGAATTTTGATCAGCGAAAACAAGAATACATTATCCGAGCAGCGCCTATATTTTTTTATAACCAATTTGGCCGAATATTCATCTGCTTTAGCAAGACTTAACAGAAGTGGTTTAAAACAGGAACTGACAGAAATCCTCTTGAAAAGCGGAATGGAAGACAAATCTTTTCTCCAGAATATGGAAAAAATGTCCGGGATTAAAAATATTCTTAACCAAAACAGATATAAAACCCGTGAAATTCTATGGAACCCGGAAAGAAACGTGTACGAACTGGTTGTTGAGTATCCTAAAAATCCTGTTTCCGAGGTCATGGCCGATATCATGAACAAAAAGGAAACAAATAATATGAAAATAGGGACGGGCCTAGTTTATTCTGAAGATTATCAGAAATGCGTATTTTTAGGCCAGCATATTTTTAAATATGATGAACCACCGTTCTATGTAGTAAACTCGGAAAACAAGGAATCCGTGGCTCGGGAGGTAAGAATATCAAACAAAGAAGAGCTTCTGCGGTTTGTTTTGGAAGAGAGTAAAAAAGGGTTGGTTGTTCAGAGATATAAAGGTCTTGGGGAAATGAACCCCGAACAGTTATGGGGAACAACCATGAATCCTGAACAAAGAACTCTTTTGCAGGTAAAGGTGCAGGACTCTGTTGATACCAATGAAATTTTTACTATACTCATGGGTGATGAGGTCGAGCCAAGGCGTGATTTTATCGTAAACAACGCCCTTGATGTAAGAATGCTAGACATATAGCGGGAATAATTTTCCAGGCGATGGCCAATCAATGTTAAATGTTGTTTCTATAGCCGCAAGAGACCTTCCGGATGCCTGGTTTCAATCTGTTTATCAGATAATTGATAACGGGCATAAATACGTAATCGAGAGGGGAAGTTTTAAGGGGCAGGAAAGACTGGAATTTGATTATATTACCGTGCACATTAAACACCCCGGCGTACGCCCGCTTATACCCGACATTCCGCACGCATTAAACATACCCAACCCTGTTGCGGAAGGATATCTTGAAGAGTATCTGCCGTATTTGATGACCTCCGCAAAAAGCCCAAATGAAGATTACACATATGGACAATATCTCGAAAGCCAGGTTGTCGAAGTTATAAGGATGTATAAAGAAGACGGGCATGGAACAAATCAGGCGTATATGACCGTTGGAGATCCATCAACCCTGTACCTTGGTGATCCGCCGTGTCTGAGAGGCATTGATACAAGAATCAGGTATGGAAAACTCCACTTCATGGTTTATTTCAGATCCTGGGATTTATGGAATGGCTTTCCCGCAAACCTCGGGGCTATACAGCTTTTAAAAGAATACATGGCTCAGGAAATCGGAGTAGAAGATGGCGATATCGTTGCGGCAAGCAAAGGCCTTCATCTGTACGATTATATATGGGAGCTTGCTAAGCTGAGAACCATGAGAACAGGCTGACCGGGAACCTTTATATCTGCGCCTGTCTGGTTTTTGTGAAGCCCTCCGGCTTTACCCCCCCAAAATGGCAGGACTCCCAAGAAGCAAGCTGGCGAATCAAAACTCAATGCTTCCCGGAGTTCTGGGAAACGGGATCACATCCCGTATGTTCTTAATGCCCGTTACAAGCATCAACAATCTTTCAAAACCGAGTCCGAAACCGCTGTGAGGGACTGTACCAAAACGGCGGGAATCAATATACCACCAGTAATCTTCCTTTGACAATTTACACTCATCCATACGTGATTCAAGTCTGTCGAGACGCTCTTCACGCTGGCTGCCGCCGATAAGTTCTCCTATTCCGGGAACAAGAATATCCATGGCCGCAACAGTTCTGTTGTCGTCGTTTACCCTCATGTAAAAGGGTTTTATGTTTTTTGGATAATTATAAAGAATAACCGGTTTCTTAAAATGTGTTTCGGTGAGGTAGTTTTCATGTTCAGACTGAAGGTCTTTTCCAAAAGAAACTTCATAATCGAACTTAACGCCCGATTTTTGCAATATGCCGACAGCTTCTTCATACGGCAATTTAATAAAATCGGATGAAGAGATATTTTCAAGATTGCTAAGCAGATTTTTGTCAACAAAACTCGCAAACAAATCAAGATCGTCTTTGCATTCTTTCAGAGCATAGCCTGTTAAATACTTTATTGTTTCTTCTCCTAGATCCATATTGTCATTAATATCACCAAAAGCTATTTCCGGTTCAAGCATCCAGAATTCCGCGGCATGTCTTCTTGTGTTTGAGTTTTCAGCTCTGAAGGTAGGGCCAAAAGAGTAAACATCTCCAAGGGCCAGAGCAAACATTTCCGCAGACAATTGGCCGGACACAGTGAGGTTTGCTGCTTTACCGAAAAAGTCCGTAGAGTAGTCTGTTTTACCACCTCTTTTTTCGACTTTGTCAGGCTCAATGGTTGTAACCCTGAAAAGTTCACCGGCGCCTTCACAGTCGGAGCCGGTAATTACAGGCGTGTGAATATACTTAAAGCCTTTATCTTTATAAAATTTATGTATGGCAAAAGAGAGATCGGATCTTATGCGGAAAGCAGCGCCATATTTATTGGTGCGGGGTCTTAAATGTGCTATTGTTCGTAAATATTCGTCTGTATGACGCTTTTTTTGGAGAGGATAAGAATCAGGGGCAATACTTATTGTATCAATCTGCTTGGCCTGAACTTCCCATTTCTGTCCAACTCCTTTTGATTCGACAAGATCACCACGTACTGCCACCGCCGAACCGGTTGAGATTTTTTTAATATCATCGTAATTACTTAGTTCCTTTTCAGCAATAATTTGTATGTTTTTGAGGCACGAACCATCATTTACTTCGATAAATGAAAAGCCGGTAGAATCACGCCGTGTTCTTACCCACCCTTTTATAAGGATATCGACAGCCGGGGTTTTAGTATTCAAAAGAGAAACAATTTTATATCTTTTCATATATTATTGTATCCATTAGTCTGTGTTTTAAAAAGTATAAAATCAAATCCTTACAGAAATATAATAGAATTGATCTGCCCGGCACGTTTTCCTTTATTATTAATGCAATATAATATATAATATCAAGTTGAGTTTTTCAAATATCAAGAATTTTTTCCTAAAAGGCTTCCGGATAAACAGCATGAATATAACAAATATTAATGATATATTACCGTTTGTTGAACAGCCAAGCAGGTATTTGGGCTCAGAGATTAACTCCATAAAAAAAGATTATAACAATATAAAGCTTTCCATTGCCCTGGCTTTCCCCGATTTATATGAAGTCGGCACATCGCATTTCGGGCTTCAAATCCTGTATCATATTTTAAATAAATATGAAAACATAGCCGCTGAAAGAGTTTTTGTTCCTGCTCCTGATTATGAGGCATATCTCAGAGCTTCAAACATATCTATATTGTCACTAGAAAACCAAAGACCCCTTAACACGTTTGATATAATAGGTTTAAGCCTCCTGTATGAGCTTAATTATACAAATGTATTAATGATGCTCGATCTTGCAAAGATTCCCTTTTATTCAAAAGAGAGGGATCAATCTTATCCCTTTATTATTGGTGGGGGCCCCTGCACATGTAATCCGGAGCCGGTAGCAGCTTTTTTTGATGCCATGGTTGTAGGCGACGGAGAAAATGTCATTGTTGAAATGGCAATGGCGTGGATTCGGTGGAAGGAAAATGCCTGCCAAGACAAGGGAACACTTTTAAAAGCATGGTCTGAAATAAAAGGGGTTTATATTCCTTCTTTTTTTGAAGCAAAATATGACGAGCGCGGGTTTCAAACTATATTGCCGGTTTCTGCCGGGTATTCAAAGGCGGTGAGAAGCATAATCCCCGATCTTGATCATGCGCCGTTTCCTGATATGCCGGTAGTTCCATATGGGAGGCCTGTTCATGATCGTCTTCGTATCGAAATATCGAGGGGCTGCACACGGGGGTGCAGATTCTGTCAGGCCGGGATGATATATCGGCCTGTTCGCGAACGATCTTTGGAAAATATAATTGATATTTCCAACAAATCAATTAGTTCCACCGGTTATGAGGATGTCTCCCTGCTGTCGTTGAGCACAGGAGATTACTGCTCTTTAACACCTCTCCTTGAGAGCCTGATGTCTTCATATGAATCAAAGCATATTGCTGTTTCTTTTCCATCACTTCGTGCCGGTTCTCTGACCCCAGAGCTTATCAATCTTGTGAAAAAAGTCCGAAAAACGGGCTTTACTATTGCTCCTGAAGCAGGAAGCCAGAGGCTACGAGATGTAATAAATAAAAACATTACCGAAGAAGATATTATAAGCTCGGTAAATACTGCTCTTGGTATGGGCTGGCAGGTAATAAAGCTGTATTTTATGATTGGTCTTCCGACCGAAACAGGCGAGGATATTAAGTCATTAATAGATCTTGTTTATAAACTCCGCAAAGCAAGAAGCAGGAAAAACAGTTCAATTAATGTCAGCGTAACAACATTTATTCCAAAGGCGCACACTCCTTTTCAGTGGAGTTCACAGATTTCTCTGGCTGAATCATCTGAAAAAATTGAGCAAATCAAAAAGGCTCTTAGCATTTCAGGAATTCATTTCAAATGGCAGAACCCCAAGGTAAGTATGCTGGAAGGGCTTTGGGCTCGTGGCGACAGGCGGCTTAGCGGCCTGCTTGTGAATGCATATCAGAGAGGATGTAGGTTTGATGGCTGGAGCGACAGGTTCAGATACGATTTATGGGAAGAAGCCATTACAGATACCGGGATTCATACAAACTTTTATCTATCGCGCGAAAGGTCACTTTTAGAGCCTCTCCCATGGGACCATATTGATACGGGTATTTCAAAAGTGTTTTTAGTAAGCGAGCTTGAAAAAGCGAAAAGAGCTGAAAATACGGATGATTGCAGAAACAACTGCAGCAGTTGCGGAGTATGTGATTTTAGTCATATTGAACCAAAACTTAGTTGCCGCAGTGGTGAGGTAACAGAAAAAAAAACAGTAGAAACCAAAGAGGAAAAAACATATTATAAAAAACTAAAAATTAATTTTTCAAAAAAGGGCCGGGCGAGATTTTTCGGACACCTTGAGCTGGTTAATATATTTTTACGTTCAATAAGGCGTGCCGGAATTGAAGTTGGTTATTCAGAAGGATTCCACCCAATGCCGAAAATTTCTTTTGAAGATACTCTTCCTATAGGAATGGAGAGTCTTTGCGAAACATTTTATTTGACGGTAACAGACGATACACAGCCGGATTTAGTTGTCAGGATACTGAAAGAACAACTTCCTGAAGGACTTTCCATAATTGATTGTAAAGAGTATGTTCCGGTTGCGGGAGAAGGCAGCCCAAAAACTTATTCATATGAAGTTTCATTAAGGTCTGGTAGTTTTTGTGCAGAAAGCCTTAAGTCGTATGAAAGGAACCCAAATATTGAAATTGAGAGAATAAATAAAAAAGGGAAAAGGAAATCTTTAAATCTGAAAGAACTGGTCAAAACAATAAAAATTGAATCTCATGACCGACTGGAGATGGCATTATCTTCTGAATCGGGCAATATGGTAAGACCATTTGAAGTTCTTAAAAAGATTTTTCCGCTTACTGACGAGGAGATAAAAATGGCTCGTATAGTTAAGCTCAACGCCCTGAAGGATATGACTTCCCGGTGAGGCGGAGCCAAGGGAGAAAGGCTTTTTTGTGTCTAAAGGATGGCCACCTCCGGCGGCATTTTGCGGCTTCAATAATATAACTTATTAAATCGAGAGGTTTTTATGTACAAGAAGCTTGTCGTTAATGTTTGCGAACATGAAACAAGGATAGCTCTTCTTGAAGGCGGAACAATTGCAGAACTTTTTATTGAACGCGGAAACGTTTCTGATATTGCAGGGAATGTTTACAAAGGGAAAGTTCAAAGGGTATTACCGGGCATGCAGGCAGCATTTGTGGATATAGGTCTTAATCAGGCGGCATTTATATATGTTGATGACTTGAACTTCGGAAGTTGCAGAGAAATAGAGCTTGTTGACACAGGTCAAGAAGAAGAGAATGGAACTGCTGAATTATATCAGGAACCGGTTTTTATTAAGCAGAGAAACCATGAAACAGGAATTGGTGAACTCATTACCGAAGGCCAGCAGATACTTGTTCAGGTGGCAAAACCACCAATAGGGACAAAAGGGGCAAGAGTAACTTCCTATGTTACGCTTCCGGGGAGATTTATAGTGCTGATGCCGAATTCAGATCATATCGGAGTGTCGAGGCGAATTGAGAATGAAAATGAAAGAAATCGTTTAAAAGAAATGGTTCTTTCTTTAAGAAAAGAAAATTATGGCTATATTATAAGAACTGCAGCAGAGGGCATACAAGAAGAAACGCTTGATTATGAAATGAATTTTCTAATAAATTTATGGAAGAACATTCAGGAAAAATATAAGTCTGCTCCTGCCCCTTCACTGCTTCATAGAGAACTGACGGTCTGCCTACGGGCTGCGCGTGACCTGTTGATGCATGAAGCGGAAAAAATGATAATAGATTCCCACCCTGACTATGAATCAGTTCTTTCATTTCTTGACACGTTCATGCCCAACCTGAAGAGTTCTGTTGAAATGTATGAAGGTTGTGAACCTATTTTCGATGCGTATAATCTGGAGGGTGATATTTCTCGGGCTTTAAAAAGAAAAATATGGCTGAAATCAGGAGGATATATAGTTATAGAGCATACGGAAGCACTTGTTGCAATTGATGTTAATACAGGCCGATATGTTGGTAAACACAACCTGGAAGAGACAATATTAAAAACAAACCTGGACGCTGTTAAAGAAATTGCATACCAAATCCGCCTGAGAGATATTGGGGGGATAATAATAATTGATTTTATAGATATGGAAAAAAAGCAAAACCAGGAAAAGGTTTTTAATTCTCTAAGGGATTTCTTGGCAAAAGATAAGAGCAAAACCCATGTTCTTCCTATTTCAGATATGGGATTAATTCAGATGACCAGGAAAAGGATAAGGTCTCCATTAACCAGAGCTCTTTGTGAACCGTGTTTTTACTGTGAAGGTGAGGGGTATTTATTATCAAGGCAGACTATTTGTTATAATATATATAGGGAAATACAACGGGAATCTCTTGATATGTCCGGAATTAAAGTGGCCTTGCACGTTCACCCAGAAATAGCCGAGCGCCTTCATGGTGAAGAGAATAACCTTATAATAACTCTTGAAAAAATGATAGGAAGACGAATTGTGATATATCCAAAACCGGAATATCATCTGCACGAATTTGAAATATATGAAATATTTAAGGAATGAAACAGGTTAATCCTTTTTTATTGACATAACTATATATGTGTGGTCTATTTCGCGGTTATAATTAGCTTTCATCCGGAAATGGCCCTTTTGTGCAATCTCTGTGTCAATTTGTGGGATTTCTTGTGTGGTATAATACATTAGTATTCCTCCGCGCAATCCTTGGATTTCCTTGAGCTTGTCCAAAATTACTTATTTCCGAAACGGAAATGCACTGGTGTCCAACATCCCTGATTTATGCATAATTGGGAGAAGAAACATATAAATTTGATATAAATAGAAAAAGGATAGACAGATTATGAAAAGAACATATCAGCCAAGCAGGATAAAAAGGGCAAGGACACATGGTTTTTTGAAACGAATGTCTACAAAACAGGGGAGGAAAATTATTAACAGGCGCAGGGCGAAGGGCAGGGTTCGTTTATCTGTTTGATATAATATCAATAGTTGGTCTGAAAAGGCTTGCTGTTATTAATCGCACTTAAGTTCAAAATTGCAAAACTTCAATTTCTCAAAAACGAATAGGATACTAAATCGAAAAGAATTTCTTAAGCTGTCTGAAGCAGGGAGAAGGGTTAACAACAGACACTTTACAGTTTTATTTTCTCCCGGAATATCTGAAACAAGTCGTATTGGTTTGACAGTATCAAAAAAATCAGGAAATGCTGTTTTACGGAACAGAATAAAGCGATATATTCGTGAATATTTTCGTTTAAACAGACACAAATTCAGACACAGTTGGGATATAAATGTTATAGCTAAAAGCGGAGCCGGAAGTCTGGAATCAGATCAATTTTTTTCATATTTGCGAGATGTGTTTATTAAGATAGAGGAAGGGTTTGATAATAAATAAGACAGTTCTGTTATTTATCCGTGCATATCAATATGTCATATCTCCAATGATTGGCCCTGTTTGCCGGTTTTATCCATCCTGTTCGGAATATGCTTATGTAGCCATATATCGTTATGGTCTGATAAGAGGGATTTCCCTTGCTATCAAGCGAATATTGAAATGTAATCCTTACAATCAGGGCGGGATTGACCCAGTACCATGAATCTTAATAATAAATGCATGAATATCCCACAACCCTGCCATTTTGCCAAAAAGCAGTAAATTACAAATGCTTATAATTTTTTTGGTATATAATTATTTAATGGCATATATCAAAAAAAGTCTAAAAAATAAGTACCGATTTATATCGGGGAGGTATTAATGGAACAACCAAGGTTTATAATAGCAGTTGTGCTTTCATTTGGTGTTTTTTTAATTTGGAATTATTTCTTTGTTGATAAGAATCAAGTTAAAAAGATTGAAGAAAAAGCGGAGATTCAGCAGACAGTCAAAACTGAATCTCCGATTGCAGACACGGCATCGAAATCACCCGAAAAGAAAATCTATCCGGAATCTTCAGCTCAACAAAGTCATATTTCCCGGGTAATTAAGATAAAAACTCCTTATTACTCTGTCGATATAAATGAAAAGGGCGCTGCCATCACAAGTTTTGTTTTGTCTAACTACAGGGAAACCATAAAAGCCGATTCACCTAATAAAGAGTTGATACCAAAAGAAGTAGAAACAGGAACGATACTGGCAGGCTTTGCGGGAAATAGTGTTCCGGGCATTGAGAATGCTCTTTTTGTTTCAGATGCTGATTCGGAAGTTGTTGATCTGAAAGAAGGAAACAAAGAGATAAGCTTTTACTGTAAATCTCCACAGGGTGTCATCATTGAAAAGAAATTTAGTTTATCTGCCGACACTTATCTGATCGGTTTAACCGTTAAGATCATCAACCAGTCTCCTGAATCCATAAAAGACAAGCTGTATGTTTCTCTCAACAGTTATTATACTGATAAGAGCGGTTCACAAAGTTTCGAAGGTCCGAGCGCTTTAATCAATAACAGCCTTGAACAGATAGCCATCAATGATATTGAAGAAAAGAATACTTATTCAGGAATTCTTAAATGGATTGCCGTCCAGGATAGATATTTTATGGCCGCAATTATTCCGAAAATATCATTGGAAACAGACATGCACCTCAAATTTAAGGATAAGAGATATCTTGAATCTCAATATTTGAATCCTGAAAAAGAGATTCGCCCGGGCGCTCAGGAACAGGTCGAATTTAATATATTCTTTGGGCCAAAGAGCATGAAGCTTTTAGAGGGCCTGGGATATGATTTGAACAAGTCTATTAATTTCGGATGGTTTGATTTTCTTGCAAAACCAACCCTCTATTTTATGAATTTTATATATGGATTTATTCCCAACTACGGTGTGGCTATTATTATTCTTACCATAATAATTAAACTAATATTCTGGCCTCTCGGGTCAAAAAGCTATAAATCTATGAATGAGATGAAAAAAATTCAACCGCTTCTTGCAGGAATAAAAGAGAAATACGGCAACGACAAGAAGCGCATGAACGAAGAGGTGATGGGGTTATACAAAACGTACAAGATCAATCCCCTGGGAGGATGCCTGCCCATGGTAGCACAAATTCCGGTTTTCTTTGCCTTGTACAGAATGCTTTATGAAACGATAGAATTACGGCATGCCCCGTTTATGTTCTGGATAAAAGATCTCTCAGCCCCCGACAGGCTTTTTAGTTTTGCTTTTTCAATTCCTTTTATGGAGCCCCCATACGGCATACCTGTTCTGACGATAATTATGGGAGCAACGATGTTTATACAGCAGAAAATGACTCCCGCGGTCGGTGATCCGACGCAGGCAAAAATGATGATGATTTTGCCTTTTGTATTTACAGTAATATTTATCAATTTTTCTGCCGGTCTTGTTTTATACTGGCTCCTTAACAATGTTGTCTCCATCCTTCAGCAATATATCATTTCAAGGAAAACGGCATAAAAGCGGAGGAAGCGTATGACCCATTATTTGGAATTTGATGGGATAAATGTTGAAAAAGCAATTGATAAAGCCTGTAAAGATTTAAACTTGAAAAAAGAAGAATTATGCCACGAGATAATTTCAAACGGCTCAACCGGGATATTCGGACTTGTCGGAGTAAAAAAAGCAAAAATCAGAGTAACTGTAAAGGCTGTTGAGAAAGAAGCATCTGGTTCTGATAATAATATTACTGAGGAAAAACACCACGGATCTCAAATCTGTGATGAGAATATCGAAAATCGGCATATTAAGACAGGGCATGAAATCCTGAAAAAAATCCTCAACGCAATCACGGTTGATTCCGGTACCGAAATCCGAATTCAGGGAAAAGATGTTTGTTTTGACATTGATTGTCCAACCCCGGCAGTTATTATCGGCAAGAAGGGACAAACTCTCGACGCAATTCAACACATTATTGAAAAAACAGTAAACAAAAATAATGACGGAAAATATAATATTAAAGTGGATGTCTGTGGATATCTTGATAAAAGACATTCCAAGCTCAGGGGCCTTGCAGAAAAAATAGCTGAAAAGTCAAAGGCACTTGGAAAGCCGTTGTCATTGGGGCAAATGAGCGCAAATGACAGGAGAGTAATTCATCTTGCCTTAAAAAATGACAGTGATATAAAAACACATAGTGTCGGTGAGGGTTTTATTAAAAAGATTGTTATTTCCCCGAGAAGAAAAAGGCCGGCAGAGCGGGTTACTTAAGCTCTACGTTGGGCGATTTTATCTTTCGAAATTATTAAGGTGCTCGATCGGGAGATGGCCTCTGCGAGCCGCAAGAAACAGTAACTTAAGAAACGCCCCGCGGTTGTAGGGAAAAGACACACAGGCAGCATCAAGATATCTGCCACAGTGAACATCTGTCCTTTGGGGATGCTGTCCGGATTGAATAGATGGAAAATGATACTATTGCTGCCATATCAACCCCCATAGGCGGCGGCGGGATAGGGATTATAAAAATATCCGGAACAAACGCCATACCGATTGCCTTGTCTGTATTCAGAAGATCATCCAAAACAGACAAATTCAACGACACAACCACGATAAACGGAACTCTTTCCAGTACCCCCTTGAGGGATAGAAAAACGCAGAAAACAATTTCTGACCTACTAAAAGAATCTCACAAACTTTATCACGGGCACATTATCGATCCTGAAAGCGGGAAAGCCCTTGATGAAGTTCTTGTTTCTGTGATGCTTGCGCCTCATTCATATACCAGGGAAGATGTTGTTGAAATAAATGTTCATTCCGGCCTTATCCTTTTAAGAACTGTTCTCGACCTTGTAATCAGACAGGGAGCAAGGCTCGCCCTGCCTGGAGAGTTTACAAAAAGGGCTTTTATAAATGGAAGACTTGATCTTACACAGGCAGAAGCGGTAATCGACATTATTAATGCAAAAACTAAAAAAGCCCTTGAAATTGTCAATTCACAGGCTGAGGGAGATTTAAGAGGTTGCGTTGAAGCGATCTTGAATCTGTTAAACGTTTTTCAGATAAAAATTGAAGCGGCAATAGATTTTCCTGAAGAAGTTGAAGCATTAAACCTTGATGTGGAAGCAGTGATCATTGAAAATGACGTAATCGGCAGATTAAATGAGTTGATACTCGGTTATAATGAAGGGCATATTTTAAGAGAAGGAATAAGGATTGCTATCGCCGGAAGACCAAATGTGGGAAAATCAAGCCTCATGAACCGGCTTTTAAAAACAGACAGGGCAATTGTAACTGCTGTTCCCGGAACAACAAGGGATATTATCGAAGAAGATTTTATTATATCCGGGATGCCCGCTGTTATTGCAGATACAGCCGGCCTGCATGATACCAGCGATCCTGTTGAAACCATTGGGATTAAAAAGACAAGGGAACAGATAAAAAATTCGGATATTATTCTTTTGATGGCAGATGCCGTTTCTCCGTTTGTGGAAGCAGACCGGAAGATATATGAGAGCATTAAGGGAAAGCAGGTTGTTATTGTTATAAACAAGATCGATCTGCTCCCGGAGAACCGGGAAATAATTCTGCCTGATGCTTTAAAAGCATTGCCATGTGTAAAAATATCGGCTTTACATAATATCGGGATTGATTCTTTGAAAGAAAAAATCAAAGACATATTTATTAATAAGATTGATTATGATTCTATGGCAATTGTTCCGAATCTGCGTCAGAAAATAGCTGTTGAGAAATCTTTGGACAATGTTGTTTCGGTTTTGAAAGGATTGAATTCCGGCTTGCCTTATGAAATGGTATCAATAGATCTTGGAGAGGCCATCGGTTCATTAAATGAAGTTATTGGGAAAAACATAAAAGCTGATATTCTGGACCAGATTTTCAGCCGGTTTTGCATAGGAAAATAATGTTTCACGTGAAACATTATCATCAAATATGATGGTTTCGTAAAAAGTCCAAATATGCTCACTTAATGAGATTTTTGGGGATTTTTAAATCACTTCGCTAAATCATCCGCCAAAAAATGTGGCGGATGATTTTTAACGCGCAGCAATTTAAAAATCTATTTCCCAAAAATCTCAAATCCGTTCGCATATGACTTTTTACGAAGCCGGCAAATAAAATGAAGGAGCATATTGTGAATATAGATTTCACTCGGTTTTTTAAAAAATACGAAGCAATTGTTGCGAGGGCGGATATTGCGTTCAAAAAAGTTAAGGATAGCAATCCTGAATGTGTAAAATGTAAAATAAATTGTTCGGATTGCTGTTATGCGCTGTTTGATCTTACCCTTATCGAAGCATTATATATAAATCATAAAGTCAGAGAAAACATTGATGGCGAAAAAAGGGTAAAACTGGAAGAAAGTGCGAATGAAGCGGACAGGGCAGTGTTTAAGCTGAAGAAAAAAGCTTATAATGAATTAAAATCAGGAAAGAGCGAAGATAAAATAATTCAGGATCTAGCTGCAAAAAGAATAAGATGTCCTCTTCTGAACGGGACGGATCGCTGTGATCTTTATGACTTCAGGCCGATAACATGCAGACTGTACGGGATACCGGTATCTATCGGAGGAGCAGGGCACACGTGCGGATTGTCCGGTTTTGAGGAAGGAAAAGAATATCAGACTGTAAACATGGATGCCATTCAAAAAAAACTGTATGAGATATCGAATGAACTGGTCAGGCATATCAACTCAAAGTATGTTAAAATATCGGAAGTGCTCGTGCCTTTGTCCATGGCGATTTTGAATGTTTATGATAAAGAATATCTCGGTCTTCCTGATCCGGATACATCTCCTGAAAAAGAAAAAACAAAAGGATGAAAAATGTCTGTATTGAATAAAGAGGAAGAGGTCAGGAAAAAAGCTATTTTTGAGAGCATGTCCCCAAGAAGACAGAAACATATCGAAAAAAAAGGATACGAGAAATGGGATCCCTTTGAAATGCCGAAAGATCCCATCGATATCCGGAAAGATAAAACAAAAAGGACCTCACAGATGCTTGTAAGAGAATTTCTGCAGAGCAGGAGTTCCGATGAATACAGCAATGAATATGGTCGCGGGGTTCTTGAATTTTGCCTTGGAATAATCAATGATGATGAAAGATATATAGGAATGTTTGAATTTGCAGGCTGGTATATAGAGCTTCTTAAAAGAGAAAAGCATGACATAAAGAATTAAAAGCAAATCCCCACCTTTTTATTCATCGTTCATTTAACCGATCTGATTCCCGGAAATCTTGCCATTTAAAGACAACCTTGTAGAAAGTTATCTGAGATGTATTCATTTCCGGAAAGCCCGACTCATCAAGAGAGGAGCCTGTTGGAATATCGGAAAAACAATTTAAATTGTAAAAAAAGAAGATAGAAATTTAGCTTCATAAACTGCGATTTTACTTGTAGAATCTCTTGTTTTAATGGTTCTGTATCGGTGCAAAAGGTTGTAATGCAGACTTCAGGCCGTGAAGCCTGTGGAAATATACAGGGTCCTTTTCCGTTTATCAGGAAAACACAGTCACCGGCAAAAAACCAATTTTCATTTTCAAGGCAGGCTGAAATACTTTCTTTTAACCGATCTTCAACAGTAAGCAGGTAAATAAAATCGCTGAAGCCTATAACGGCATCAAGATCCAGGTTTCGGCAACAAAGCCCCTCGCACCCGCTGTAGCAGCGCAGGAAAGCAGATTTGCCAGCTGCCTGCAACTGCTCTTCTGCAATACGGATTAACCGGCATTGTTTCTCTATAATTGTCTTTTCATAAGGAGCAATACGGCTTATGGTTTTTTGGGCTTTTGCAAAATAATATCTAAGAGACATTTATATTCTTGATCCCTTATATTATTCAATTAACATTTCAACCGGCTTTTTCCCGCATTCGGGGCTTCTCTTTTCGAACAAGAGGCACGTATAGTTTCTTGTTTTTCTTGTCCATTTTAGCATGAGTTCAGATTTTTTCAACTAAATGGCGGCCAGAGCAGCAGACCTTTCCACTCCCAAATCAGGAGCGCATCCTTAGCACAAGCCAGCCCTCGCTTGTTGTTTCAGCAGTTTTTTACTACAGCAAACCAATTTGTAACAACGGGATCATTGAAAAAATAAAAAGAGGGCATCCGGTTTATGGATAACCCCCTTATATTTTTCCATGAAAAAACAAATTTCAGACGGATACCTCTTCCTTAACGGAGATGGCCATTTTAAAGAGCGCCGTCAGAACTAAAAATCCTGTTGCATAAATTCCTAAAGTTATAACTATCTCCGGTATTGTCGGAACATATTCATTGACATGGTGAAGCGGAGAAGGAACAAATCCTCCCGCAATCATTCCAAGTCCCTTGTCGATCCATGTGCCGAAAAAGACACAAAGACACGCAATCGCCAGCACTGCTTCATTTTTCCTTGTCATTGGATTTACAAGAAGAATGATAGATATCAGCATCAACCCAACCGATGTCCACATCCACGGCACAAGAACACCATGCCCGTGCAGTCCTACAAACAGGTACTTCATGTGATCCATATGTTCCGGTATTTTGCTGTAAAAGACTACAAACACCTCACAAAGCAGGAAAAAAACATTCATGATAATGCCGTAGGCAACTATTTTTGAAAGAGTCTGAATCTGTTCTTTTCCGGGATCAAACTTTGTAAGCTTTCTTATAATAAGGCATAAAAGAATTAAAAAAGAAGGGCCTGCCGCAAACGCAGAAGCAAGAAAGCGGGGGGCAAGAATCGCGGTAAGCCAGAAGCCTCTGCCCGGAAGACCGCAATACAGAAATGCCGTTACAGTATGAATACTGACCGCCCACGGTATTGAAAGGTATATAAGCGGTTTAACCCATGCCGGAGGCGCAACCGAATTTCTTTCCGCTTCAAGAACCTGCCAGCCTATCACTATATTCAGGAACAGATATCCGTTTAATACTATCATATCCCAGAAAAGTATTGAATTGGGAGTCGGATATAAAATTACATTTAACGCGCGCATCGGCTGCCCAAGATCCACAATGATAAAAAGGAGGCACATGGTTACAGACGATACAGCCAGAAATTCCCCCAGAATCGTTATCTTTCCAAATGCCTTATAATTATGAAGATAATAGGGCAGTACCAGCATAACAGCCGAGGCGGCGACCCCGACAAGAAAAGTAAACTGGGCAATATAAAATCCCCACGAAACGTCTCTGCTCATACCGGTAATACCAAGGCCGAAACTAAGCTGCCATAAATAACAACCAAAGCCCACACCGATAACCGCAAGCAGAGCCGTCATCCATCCATAATATTTTTTGCTTCCCTTAAGAGCTAATTCAAGCATAACCACCTCATACGATGTAGTAAATAGCAGGCCCGGTACCGAGGGCCGTTTTACGGCGAATTGTATAATTAGACTTCAGCAATTTTCTTACTTCGGATTCCGGATCATCCAGATCTCCAAAAACAAGAGCCCCGCCGGATGCTTCAACACAGGCAGGCTTTTTTCCTTCTGCAAGGAGCTCGCTGCAGAAATTGCATTTTTCAACAACCCCCTTCATTCTTGTCGGAAACTTTTTGTTTGTCTCTTTTATGAAAGGGCGGGGATCCCTGAAATTAAAACTCCTGGAACCGTACGGGCAGGCGGCCATACAGAAGCGGCAACCGATGCACCTGTGAAAATCCATTGCAACAACACCGTCTTCCTGCTTAAAGGTTGCCTTTGTAGGACAAGCTCTGACGCAGGGGGCATCCTGACATTGATTACATAGAACCAGAAAAGGCAAACTTTTTATCCTGTCATTCATGTGCTCATTTTCCAGATCGGGAAAAGCATGCTTAAACTCTTCTCCCCAGATCCATTTGATTTCATGACGCTTATTTTCAAAAACAGGGATATTGTGAATTTTATTGCAGGCTTCGATCATCGGTTCCAGGTCTTTCGCAGATTTAAATTTGGTGGTATCAATAACCATTGCCCACCTTTTAGCTGTGAGAGCGCCTTGTTTGGGAATTAATTTAGCTTCCTTTTTTTCGCCGTGTTCTTCGGATACTGCAAAGGCATTAAAAACAGGCTTTGCGCTCAGGCCCAGTGCTGAAATCCCAGCTATTTTCAGGAAGGTTCTTCTGCTGTTCTCCATCACTTATTCTCCTTCGGCTTATCAATATGGCAATCCCAGCAGTAAGGATTCACCGATGCGTAATTGTGGCATTTATCACAAAAATCGGCCTTATTTGAATGGCAATCCAAGCATGTGTTGGACAAACTCATATCAAATTCTTTGTCTTTGCTGCTGACATAAACTCTGTTTTCATCGCGCACAACCGAGCTTCTCCAGTCATCAAGAATCTGCATGTGCTCAGTTTTCATGAAGGACTTGGGCTCGATACACTCTTTAGCGGCTTTAGCCTTATCCGTAAGAACAGGCTCCGGAGCCGGGGCGGCTTTTCCTAAATTATACCAGAAAGGAAACATGAAAATAACTGCAAATATTAAGAGACCGGCTACAACTTTACCTTTATCATATATCTTTTTTTCTTCAGGCATTTTACTCCTCCATTCCTGAAAGCGGCTCGCCGCGCAGGTTGGTAGTTCTCTCCATTTCACCCGGCATTATCAAGGCATTTGCAACCATCTCGGTAAGACCGGTAACTCCTACTCCCGGAACCCAGTAATCCATAAGTGGCGGAAGAACCGCCCTGTCGATGGCACAAATAGTGGCCAGCATGTTTACCCCGAATTTTTCATGAACATGCTTTACAGCATTGGCCCTAGGTAGACCGCCGCACAGCCTCAGCTCCATATCTTCACCGGCGTTAAGACCCGATCCGCTGCCGCAGCAGAAGGTCTGTTCTCTGATGGTATTTCTCGGCATATCATGAAAATGGTTGCATACGCTATTTATGACATATCTCGGTTCATCAAAAAGGCCCATTCCCCGGGCAGGATTACATGAATCATGGTAGGTGACTATAAGGTTGTCATTGCGGCTTTTATCAAACTTAAGCTTATTATGATATAGAAGGTCGGCCGTAAACTCAGATATATGAACCATTTTCGTTGATTTTGCATTCGTAAATTTCGTTCCGGTTATGGGAGAAACCGGCTCTTCGAGAAAATCGGCCGGACCGTTCATAGTGTCCATATACTGGTTTATGACACGCCACATATGCCCGCACTCGCCACCGAGAATCCATTTTACACCGAGACGCTTCGCTTCTGCATACATCTTTGAATTAAGACGTTTCATCATTTCATGGGAAGTGAAAAACCCGAAGTTTCCGCCTTCTGATGCATATGTGCTCCATGTAACATTAAGACCCTGATCCTTTAAGTAATGGAAAAGCATCAGATAGCCCATGGCAGTGTAAGTGCCGGGATCCGCAAAAACATCGCCGGAGGGAGTTACGAACAGTATATCGGCGCCCTTTTTGTTGAAGGTGGGATCAACCTTAACACCTGTCTTTTCCTCTATATCATCCACAAAAAATTCAATCATCTCCTTGAAAGCATGGGGCTGAATTCCAAGATGGTTTCCTGTTCTGTAACAGTTTGCAACAGGGGTCGCTATCCAGTCGATGTTAAGCCCGAGGAGGTTGAATATCTCTCTGGCCATTATTGTTATCTCGGCTGTGTCGATGCCGTAAGGGCAAAATACAGAGCAGCGCCTGCATTCGGTGCACTGAAAGAAATAATACCACCATTCTTTCAGCACATCCAGAGTAAGCTCCCGCGCCCCTGCAACCGTCCCAAGAATTTTTCCTGCCGCCGTAAAATCATTTCTGTAAACCGAGCGGAGAAGTTCGGCCCTTAAAACAGGCATATTTTTGGGATCACCTGTCCCGATAAAGAAATGGCATTTATCCGCGCACGCTCCGCACCTCACACATATATCCATAAAAATTTTGAACGAACGGAACCTGTCAAGCCTTTCCCTGAAAGCGTTATGAACTATCTCTTTCCAGTTGTCCGGAAGCTTCCAGTCTTCTTCAAGCGGATTCCAGGCCCTTGCATGGGGAAGATGTACATATTCCACACTTTTAGGATTCGATGCGTAACAGTACATTCCCTTTCTGATATTAACAGGGACATCCATCCATCCTTTTTGAGGAGGATTATAATCTATTTTTTCTATCAGCTCATTTGGTTTTGGATCCGACATTAGTTACTCCTTTTCAACCGGCAGTCCAGCCTCTATCATTTTTTCTCTGAACTCTTCTTCATACTCTTCATACGTATGTGTTTCTACAGGATAATTCCATGGATTGATATGTCTGACTGCACGGGTGTTACACGGCAGATTCCTTGTTGGACTCATAAAAACACCACCCATATGCATAAGCTTGCTGAAGGGGAAATAAGCCAGCAGCACACTTACAAAAAATACATGGACATAAAAAATACCGCCGATTCCCTGGGGAATTGTCGGATGAAAGGTGACAAGACCCATAGTAAGCTGTTTTGCTCCAACAACATCAATTTTTGCAAAATGTCTCATCAAAATACCTGTGAAAGCTATCCCGAAAATCAGAAAAAGAGGGAAAAAATCCTGTGAGAGCGACACATAATTAACCTGGGGAATAATGACTCTTCTTAAAAAAAGATAAAAAACAGCGGCAAGAAGCACTATGCCGGACAAGAAAATTCCGGGTACTCCGACCTGAAAAAACCCGTCTGCCTTTTCAAGAAGCCCTATCCAGAAAGGAACCGGCTCGGTAAAAAGCCGCAGATGTCTGACGATAACCGTAAGAAAAGACCAGTGAAAAGCAAGAGCGCCAAGCCAGAGCCACAGCTCCAGGCTAAAGTAAATCTTAGGCCCTTCGCCAAGCTTTGATGTTGTGTTCCTGAATAAAGATCGGAAAAAGAGAATTTCTAAAAACATCCTTGCTATAACACCCGGTGTCGTGAATGGATTATCCAATTCAGATGATTTTATCCACGGAAGAGATCTCTGCTGCCCGCAGGTTGAGGGGATTCTGAACGGCACAGGAGATCGTGCCCATCCTATCACACGATTTATAACCCCGATTATGAAAACAAGAAGGGCCGCATAAGGGATGACAATCCCGAACAGGATTTGAAGACCTGCTGCCTCAACTCCAACATAGGCAAGCAGAAACAAAAGAATTACAGCAACGAGTGAGAACATGTACTTTACATTCATTTAACATTACCTCGCTCTATGGCTTGGGACGGCTTTTAAGCGTCATTTGAAACTCAGACAGTCTTATTATCCCAAGCCGTAATTATTAAATATGTTACAATTTCACAAGTTCCGGTCCGCTGCCCGGAAGCTCTTTAATCAAACCTGCTCTTTCAAACGCGCTAAAGGTTCTGTTTTTTTCTTCATTTGCTTTTATCTGGTAGATTTTCTCTCTGCACTTCATGTAAATGTCGAACGCTATCAATCCGATCAAATCAATTTTCAGATCAAATTCAAACAGTTCAGCTAAAATCCGATGATCGTTAAAATCACTTTTATTTAATTGGTTTCTGATTATTTTTTTTAAAGAAAAGACAAATGAAACTGCCCGGGAGGGTGTGAAATCCTGAACAGCTCTTATCCGTATGATAGGGTCGAGACAAGAATCTATTTTATCATGATTCATTTCCCCTATCAGTTCATCCATAAGGCCCGTAAGACTCTTTAGCGTGGTGCCTCCGACCGGATTTGAAAAAGGATCTTTCTGTCTTTTGATAAATCCGGCCGTGTCGGCAGGATAGGTCTCTGCAACAACACCAAACCATTTATCAATGACGGCTGTTTTGTTTTTCGTCAACAGCTCTTCAAAGTTCATATTTAAGAACCGCTCCCAAATCCTTAAATTATTTGAGGCATAATACGACTTAAGCTATAAAATATAAATATTTAGCCATTAGAAATGAAACTTTATATTCGAAGTGAATTCTATAGTCAACTTGCAAAATCATGTCAAGAATAAAAGAATGATGGACTTGTAAAAATCCATCAACACTGAATTGTTCAAGGAATTGTTGATATGAATATTTTTTATATGTATAGGAGCTTTTTTATGCAAGTTCCTTTATAATGGCCCAGTCATTAACCAATGATTTTCAAGGAGGAAATATGACTGTTTGTAAAAACAGTTTTGGTGCAAAATCAGATATAAGAATAAATAACAGTTCTTTCACATATTTCAGTCTCAACAAACTGGCAGGTGCAGGTTTCAGCAATATACACAGGCTTCCTTTCAGCATCAAAATTCTTCTTGAAAACCTTCTCCGGAACGAAGACGCTTTTTTGTTTACGGCAAAAGATATAGAGAATCTGGCTTTGTGGAATACAGCCGGTGAAATGCGCGAAATACCATTTTTACCCGCGCGGGTTCTGTTGCAGGATTTCACAGGAGTTCCTGCTGTGGTTGATTTAGCCGCCATGCGCGATGCCGCAAAACGGCTGTACGGAGATCCTTTAATAATAAACCCGCTCATACCGGCGGAATTGGTTATCGATCACTCCGTTCAGGTGGACTCATCCGGCAAAGAGTCTTCGCTTGAAGAAAATGTCGATCATGAATTCAGGCGCAATTCAGAACGGTATACATTTTTAAGATGGGGGCAGAAGAATTTTGATAATTTCAGGGTCGTTCCGCCGGCAACGGGAATTTGCCACCAGGTTAACCTTGAACATCTCGCAAGAGTTGTATTTATAAAAGAAATTGACGGGGAAAAAACAGCCTTTCCGGACACTGTACTAGGCCTTGATTCCCATACAACAATGATAAACGGAATAGGCGTTCTGGGATGGGGAGTTGGCGGAATAGAAGCAGAGGCCGTTATGCTGGGAAGGCCTTATTATCTTCTTACTCCTAAGGTTCTGGGTTTACAGCTGAAAGGAAGCCTTCCTGACGGAACAACGGCAACCGACCTCGTGCTATACATAACCGAACTTTTGAGAAAACGGGGGGTCGTGGGAAAATTCGTCGAATTCTGTGGAGAAGGATTATCAAATCTTAGTGCAGAAGACCGGGCAACAATTGCAAACATGGCTCCGGAATATGGAGCGACAATGGGATTTTTTCCGGTGGATGATATAACATTAAAATATCTTCGTCTGACCGGCCGCCCGAAAGATGTTGTTTCTCTTGTTGAAAGATATACAAAAGATCAGGGTCTTTTCTTCGAAAAATCCAGCGGCAACATTATATATAACGATACGGTTGAATTCGATATGAGTACTGTTCAACCCTGCATTGCAGGTCCGAACAGACCACAGGAGCGAATATCTCTTTTTCAGGTCAAAGAGGTATTCCTATCGGCTGTAAAAGAAGCATGTAAAATTAATGACCAACCCGTTCAAAATTCTCTTATCGATAAAAGCAGGTGGGAACAGGAAGGCGGCTTTGCAAGCAAGCAGGATGACGACGCTGAAACCGGAATATGTCATGAGGGCAGCAACAACCAGATTAATATCGATATTGATCGAGTTTCTGGTAAGTTAGACCATGGAGCAATCGTTATAGCCGCCATAACAAGCTGCACAAATACCTCCAACCCTTCAGTCCTTATTGGAGCAGGTCTTCTGGCAAAAAAGGCTCTTTCTCTTGGTCTCACGGTTAAGCCCTGGGTTAAAACGAGTTTTTCTCCCGGCTCGAAAGTAGCCACGCGGTATCTTGAAAAATCCGGGCTCCTGAATTATCTGAAAAAGCTCAACTTTCAAGTTGTTGCATATGGATGCACTACCTGCATAGGAAACAGCGGCCCCCTGCATGAGTCAGTGGCAAATGCGATAAGTGAGCATGGTCTTGTTGTGGCTTCAGTATTAAGCGGCAACCGGAACTTTGAAGGAAGAATTTCCCCCCTTACCCGCGCCAATTTTCTCGCATCACCGCCGCTTGTAGTTGCGTATGCAATAGCAGGAAAAATCGATATCGATTTTGAGACTGAGCCTCTCGGACACGACAGCGACGGGGAATCAGTCTTTCTGAGTGATATATGGCCATCTTCGGAAGAAATCAGGACAGCTCTTGAAACTCTTTTGATTCCGGAGATGTTTGAAAATGAATATTCTACTCTGTTCGAAGGCTCTGAAAAATGGAAAGCTCTTCCAGCATCTGAAAGCTCTCTTTTTCAATGGGACCCCGAGTCAACATACATAAAAAACCCGCCGTTTTTTGACGAAATAACCATAAGTGTTCCGAAACCGAAAGAGATCAAAAATGCAAGAGTGCTCGCTTTGCTTGGTAATTCGGTTACGACAGATCATATATCTCCAGCCGGTTCTATTCCGGCTGATGGTCAAGCTGGAGCCTATCTTATAAGCAAGGGGCTGACTCCCGATGAATTTAATTCGTTTGGCTCCCGCCGTGGCAATCATGAAGTAATGATGCGCGGCACATTCGGTAATATCCGATTACAAAACAGACTTGTTCAGAATAAAATCGGTGGCTGGACGCTTGTGCTGCCTGAAGAGAATGTCATGTCAATATATGATGCTTCAATGCACTATAAGAGATCCGGTATTCCGCTGATTGTGATCGCCGGCCGGGAATACGGAACAGGAAGTTCGCGTGACTGGGCTGCAAAAGGAACTTCTCTTCTTGGCGTTAAAGCTGTAATTGCTGAAAGTTTTGAAAGAATCCACCGCAGCAATCTTATTTGCATGGGAGTTCTTCCTCTCCAGTTTGAAAAGGGTGACGGTCAGGAAATACTGAAACTGGATGGTACCGAAGTTTATGACATCACCGGCATTGAAAAAGATCTTTATCCGGAAAAAAAGCTTTCGGTTTCAGCAAGGCGAAAAGACGGAAACACAACCCGCTTTGCCGTCACCGCAAGAATAGATTCCCAGGCGGAGTTAACCTATTTTATTCACGGTGGAATACTTCCGTATGTCCTGAGAAATTTAAAATAATTAAAACTGAAAAAGCCTATTATTCTTAAAGGTTCATTTAATCCGAAAAAGTTATTGAAGGAGGTTTGTTTGAGATGGATAACTTGGGACTGAAGAGCTTAACGGACAAAACTGGTTATCGGAATTAAATCATCTCTGCAGGTAGTTTCTTTATTCCCTTATAAAAGGGGTTAAAAGTATTATCTCTCAAGCAAAGCAATTTTACAGCATCACCTTGACTTTATCCGCTTGTTTCCGTATATCATTGTTAAAATTAATATCTCGCATCAATATTTTCCTATAACGCTTCATCCGATAAATGAAAAGTTATCCTGATTATGAAAACACCCGAAGAAAAAGTAAAGCCGTTTAGACTTGTAAAATATTTCACTTTTTCAAGCATTATCGTAATATTCATAGGTACAATGGTACTGTCCGTTCTTAACACCAACTGGGTCCGAACAACTCAGCTAAAAATGAGCGAGGATTATGCGAAGCTCATTGTTAAAAACCTTAATCATCAGATTTTTTTACAATTTATTCTTCCTGTTTCTGTAAAATATGGAAAAATCCAGTTAAGAAATCCGGAACAATCTCAAATTATGGATAGTGTCATAAACAGCACTCTTCATGGCTATAAAATTGATTCGGTAACCATATATGATTTTAAGAAAAATATGGTTTCGTATAGTTTTGATAAAAGCCTTGTAGGAAAAGAGAATGTTGGCGGACAGGAATATAAAAAAGCTGTTGCCGGTGAGTCATCAATAAAACTTGTACAAAAAGGAAATTTTATTGAAACCCTGCTCGGTTTTCCCGCCGAAATTAAAATGGTTACTTTCGCTCCGCTGCGCCTGGAAAGAGCGCGGCCCGGCACCGAGGGTCCCATAGTGGGTGTTATTGAAGTAGTCGAAAATTTATCCGATGATTATAAAACGATTTTCAGATTTCAGCTCCTTATTATAGGAACAATAACAGTTGTCATGTGCGGTCTCTTCGTTACTCTTATTTTTGTGGTTCGAAGAGGTGAAGGCATAATCGAAAAGCGCGCCTTAGAGCGTCTGAGGCTCGAAGAACAACTTAGGCGCGCCGAACACTTGTCATCTATAGGCGAAATGGTTGCCGGAATTTCACATGAAATCCGTAATCCTCTAGGAATCATCAGGAGTTCGGGGGAGCTTTTAAAGAAAAAAATTGCAACCCTCGATCCGGCCAATTCCATTCCTGATATAATAGTTGAGGAGACCGTAAGGCTTAATAATATTATAACTGATTTTCTCGATTTTGCTAAGCCCAAAAATCCGGATTTTATGCCATGTCATATAGAAGACATTCTTGAAAAAAACATAATTTTTCTTGCTCAGCAATTTAAAGAAAGCGGATGTAAGGTTGAAACTGTGAGGGCCTCCGATCTTCCGGAAGTATTCGCCGATTCCAATATGTTGTACCAGGCATTTTTAAATATTCTTATTAACAGTATGCAGGCAATGCCTGATGGCGGAAAAATTTCTGTTTCAGTAAGCTCTAATCATGCCGGAATCTGTATTTTATTTGAAGATGAAGGAGTAGGAGTTCCTGAAGATCTTTTGAATAAGATCTGGGATCCATTTTTTTCAACCAAAGATAAAGGAACTGGTCTTGGTCTTGGAATTGTAAAAAAGATTATTGAAGCTCACAACGGCATAGTTGAGATCTCAAACAGGCCGGTCCGGGGCGTTCAAGTCCGGGTAAAAATACCTGCAAGGCAGGGGGTATAAACATGGAAACAGTTTTGATAGTAGATGACGAGAAAAACTATCCTCCTATTTTAAGCGCAATACTTGAAGCGGAAGGATATGAAACCCTGGCCGCAAGTAACGGCATTACTGCTCTTGAAATTGTGCAGAATTCAGATATCGATCTTGTGCTGACAGATATGAAAATGCCTCTCATGGATGGAATTGAACTCCTTGAAAGAGTCAAAGCAATAGATCCGGATCTCCCCGTTATAATGATGACCGCCCATGGAACTGTTGAAAAAGCTGTGGAAGCCATGCAGAAAGGAGCTTATAATTATATACTTAAGCCCTTCAATAATGAGAGACTCATTATTTATGTCAAAAAAGCCATGGCCATGTACAGTGTTGTTAAAGATAACAGGCGACTGCGCAATGTTGTAGAATTACAGTATAATTTTGGAAATCTGATTGGCAAAAGCAGTGCCATGCTAAATGTCTTCGAGACTATACGCAAGATTTCTCCGTCTTCTGCTACCGTATTAATAGAAGGCGAAAGCGGCACCGGAAAAGAACTTGTTGCAAAATCCATCCACTTCAACAGTCCGAGGAGAGATAAGCCTTTTATAGCCGTAAATTGTTCGGCACTTGCCGAAAATCTTCTTGAAAGCGAACTGTTCGGCCATGAAAAGGGCTCTTTCACCGGGGCAATTGCAATGAAGAAAGGCAGGTTTGAACTTGCCGATGGCGGCACGCTTTTTTTAGATGAAATATCCGAACTTTCACAAAATCTGCAGGTAAAACTGCTTCGTGTATTGCAGGAAAAAACGTTTGAGAGAGTAGGCGGAGTCAAATCGATTACAGTAGACATCCGCATTATTACCGCGACAAACAGACAGTTAAAAGAGGAGGTAAAAGAAGGGCGCTTCAGGGAGGATCTGTTCTATCGCCTGAATGTTCTCAATATTGTAATTCCCCCTTTACGGCAAAGACTTGAAGACATACGCCTGCTTGTTGATCACTTTATCAAAAAATATGCTGCTGAAAGAAAAACAGGGCCTCCCGTATCAGGGGCTGATACCGAAGTTGAAAGGCTTTTGTATGATTACACTTGGCCAGGAAATGTCCGGGAGCTTGAAAGCTATATAGAGAGAGCATTGATACTTTGTGCAGAGGATAAAATTCGTGTATCCGACCTTCCAAGGGAGTTTAAAGATAAGGTTTCAAACACTCTTCATTTCGAAGGCATTCCGCATGATGCAAAATTATATGAAACTCTCGATCTGATTGAGCAGGCAATTATTACAAGAGCTCTTAAAAAAACCAATTATGTTCAATCGCACGCTGCGGAACTTCTTGGAATCGGAAAAAGCGGCTTGAGTCAGAAGCTAAAAAAGTTAAATGTTGATACGGGTTCAAAATCATAAACAGCGAATATCTTATAACACACTGATTTATCATCATATAATAATATAAACGCATCTCAAGATGCCGGTTCAAATTTTTGAACAGGGATATTGTTATTATTATCAGGATGTTATATTAACAGCTCAAAAGAAGCCGTTCACATTATTGAACTTGGCATGAGAAAAACTTTTCGGTGATGATAAGGTTTTTAGAAATATTATTATTTTATATATCTTATAACATCCTTATTTTAAAGCTAAATATGTGAATAGACATATATAAGAAACATTAATACGTTGTTTTTGGCAAGATGTTTGCAATAACGATACTCAAACCTGATAAGTTTTTCATCTTTCCTCCTTAACGGTCTTCCGAAATGTTCGGTTGGCCGTTATTTTTTTTGTAGGACCTGTTACGAACGCTCTTTTGCAATTGGAAGGTAAAAAGAACCGGCAAATTCAGATACGATCTTTTTATAAGCATCCCTGCTCATCTTCTCATTTCCCATTTTAGCATAAATTCTTCCGAGATTGAACAAGGCTTCATCTTTCAGGAAAGTATCAGGTTCTGATACAATCATTTCAAAATACTTTACAGCAGATTGCAGATCATTTTTTTCTTCATAAGCATAACCGAGGTTGCTTAATATACTGTTTTTTATTGTCTGATCATCACTAAAATCTTCAAGCGCTTTACTGTAAAGAGCTATTGCACTGTCGGTGTCGCCGGCATTGATGGAAAGATTGGCTAATTCTATCCGTGCTATCTTTCCGCCGCGGTTACCGGAATATTTATCAATTATTTTTACAAAATCAATTTTTGCTTCTTTAAAAGCTTTTTCCGGGCCGTTTTTTTTGAGCGAAACCGCATGGTTTTTAATTGTCTTTTCAAGCATGGCAAAAGCCCGGCCTTCAGATCTGAATGAAAAATAGCTGATTCCGGAAAATATTATTCCGGTTAAAATCAATAACCCGACCGCATACAATAATTGCATTTTATATGTTGCCATTATTTTCAGCAATTTGGCTGAAAAAGTTATAAACTCATCAGGCGCATTCAATAGTTCTTTTCTTGTTACTTTCTTTTTTGCCATTATTCCTCCGGGTACTGTTTAAACAACTCTTTTATCCTTTGCCAGCCTTCATCGGGAATGTTCGCTCCTACTACCTGGCAAACCTCATAGCCACATGCAGAACCAAGCTCGCCGCATTTTTCAATGGGATAGCCATTTACAAATCCGAATAAAAATCCGGCCGCCCAAAGATCTCCAGCGCCTGTAGTATCAACAGCAAAGCCGCTTCCTTTAGGTTCAACCCTAAAGGTTTTTCCCTTTCTGCAAATATAGCTTCCCCGTTTTCCAAGCTTTAAGACCGCTATCTCTGCTCTTTTTGAAAGAGCATCCAGAGCCTGCATCTCGTCTGATTGACCTGTAAAGGCAAATGATTCGTCTTCATTTGCTATTAAGATATCAACGTAATCATCAACTATCTTTTCGAGAAAATCTTTTGATTCTTCAACAACTGTAAAACTGGCAAGATCGAGAGAGATAAGAGCGCCGACAGCCCTTGCTGTGTTCAAGGCTGTAAGTATCAACTCTCTGTTGAATAAAAGATAGCCTTCAATATGTACAACAGCGGCATCTTTGAAACAATTAAATGTAATCTCTTCAGGTTTTGTTTCAGAAGATGCACCAAGACAGGTAAACATTGAGCGCTGCGCGTCAGGAGTTATTATTGAGAGGACTCTTCCGGTGGGAGAAGAAGATGTAAATAACAATGGTTCAACATTATTTTCTCTTAAATCATTTTCAAAATATTTTCCAAATTCATCTTTCCCCAATTTTCCGACAAACCGTGCCGCACCACCAAGTTTACCTATTCCAACCATAGTGTTGCATGCGGAACCCCCCGGAACTATTCTGGTATTTTTTGTTGCCATTGATAACGTGTTTTCAATAACATTGTTTGCAACAAGCGTCATGCCGCCTTTTCTGGCCCCCAATTTATTTAAGAATTCGTCGTTTTCGAGGGCCAGTATATCAACCAGGGCGGAACCAATACCGACTATCAGTTTTTTCTCATAATTTTTATTTGAAACACCTGTCATTCTGTTTTACCTGCAACAAGCAATCAATATCACTGCCAAATATCAAGAAACAACCCGAAATGGTTTTTCCGAAGAAACGCCGGATTTATCTTTCAGGAATAGACACTTCACAGAATCCTTCAAGAGATTTTTTAAATTTTACGGTATAGTTTACTGATTCCACTATTGAACCATAGTGCATCAGTATGGCTGCTTTCGGTTTGATTCGTTTGCTGTTTCGTTTTACAAAAACAATGAAACAGTTATTTCTGTCTGGGATGACATTCCACGCAACCCGTTGGCCCCGGGTTTTGTAAATTCGATTTTAATACTTTTTTTGACGATTCAAGCTCGGCATTTTTTTCTTTATTTGCCTTATGGCAACCTATGCACTGGTTATGATAAGCATTCTTAAAATATCTATATGCCGTATCAGGTTTTACCTTTTTTCCCTCTGCACGGGGATTGCTTGAAAGATCATGGCAATTTGATGTTCCGCAGGAAAGGTTTTCGGTGTTTCCTTCCCACTTATGATGACACTTGCGGCACTCATACATAAAGTGTTTGGAATGGTGAAAATCGACTGGCGCATTCTTTTGTTCAGCCTGTCCAGGAGCTGAAAGTACTAAAACGCCCATCGGAACGCATAACTCCACGTCATTCCCAAAAGATGCCGAAATACCCGTGAAGTACAGAACAAGAATAATACCCACACCCACAAAAAATATTTTTTTCATTCATCACCTTCGATGTGTTTTAAAATAGTGTTTGTATTCAACTTAGCCGGCATAATCCTTTTTTTCTATAGCACGACAATAAAATTATTATATGTTCCAAAGCGGTTTTTGCAAAGCTGGTTGTTCTTGAGATCATTTTGCCATTCTCCGTCAACTAAAAACCTGTATTCGTATCTTCCGGAATTAAGAAAAACCGTTTTTTTCCAAATGTACCCAGCGTCTTTTTTCATGGGATGCGTTTTTTCATTCCAATTATTAAAATCACCCATTAAAGCAATATTGCCGGCCTCTTTAACTTCCAGAGTGAATGTAACCCTCCTTTTGCCGGTCTTATTTTTAATTTTTTCCTTTCCCATATATACCCTCCTTTATAGCTCCAGGTTTTGCGTTATTAAAAAATAAAAATTAACAGCACGGTTATCGTTCAGCAAAAACCATAGATAATAATTTATTGAGACACTAACGTTCACAATAAAGTTTTTAGAGCGGCAGGATGGAATGCCAGAATACAATTATCCCTTTATATCAATATATAGTAATGATATTTAATGCTTATTAATTTTATTGTCAAGGTATTTATTCTTGCTGTTAAAATAATATTATCATCAAGATATGGTTATATTATAAAAAATTAGTTAAATTATCGATCATTTTGCTTGAAAATTTCATAATAACAGCTATTTTAAAGGTGGTGAATTTTATATTCTATTTTTTACTGGAATTGATAAAATCAGATGAATGATTTTCTATCTTTTTTTCCAAGCATCAGGTGGCAGGATGTAGTTGATATTATAATAAACAGCTATATCGTGTTCAGATCTTATATTCTCTTCCGTGGAACCAATGCTTTCCGTGTTCTAATTGGAATCGCCCTTCTCTGGTTCTTCCAAAAATTAGCCTTATCTATGGGTCTGATAATAACGAGCTGGGCAATTCAGGGCATAACAGCTGTCGCTGCGCTTATTATTGTTGTAGTTTTTAGAAATGAAATACGCAGCGTTTTACAGGCAAAAAACCTGAAAACAATTATATGGGGCGTTTCACAAAAACCAAACACAACGCCGGTTGAAATAATTACGGATAGCGTTTTTGAACTATCCAGAAAACATACCGGAGCGCTTCTTGTTTTTCCTGCAAATGAAGATATAGACGAATTCATTCAAGGCGGTATTCCCTGGCGAGGAGTAGTCTCCAAAGAAATGATATTGAGCATTTTCTGGCATGATAATCCTGTGCATGATGGCGCAGCTATAATAAGCAGGGACAGGATTACGGATGTTGCCTGCATTCTTCCTCTTTCACATAGTAATGATCTCCCTTCTCATTATGGAACCCGACACAGAGCCGCCCTCGGACTGGCTGAAGTGTCTGATGCAATGGTGGTCGTCGTCTCCGAAGAACGTGGCACTATCACTGTTGCTAAAGACTCCAGGACATATTCCATAACCCGGAAAGAGGAATTAAAACAGCATTTGCAGGAACACATGGGAGATATGCCAAAACACATAGATCAGCGAAAAGAAAAAATCGAAATATCTGTTGCTGCTCTGGTCTCTTTCCTGTTCATAGTCGGAGTATGGTTCAGTTTTTCAAGAGGCGTGGAAACTTTGATGAACATTGAAATTCCTGTTGAATATACGAATCGTAATTCGGAAATGGAAATTATAGATACCTCGGTAAATTCTGTAACTCTTAATCTTAGCGGATCAGGCTCACTTATTAAATCTATCCGCCCTGAACAAGTAAAAGTTAAAATAGACCTTGGGAAAGTGACAGGTGGAAAAAACTCTTTTCTGATAACAGACGAAAATGTTTTTCTCCCCCCCGGAATAGTGCTGAAAAGCGTGAGTCCTCCAATAGTTGAAGTAACTCTCGGAATACCTGTTGTCAGGGAATTGCCGGTACAGGTCGACTGGGCCGGTAAACTCCCAAAAAACCTTGTGCTTGAAAATGTAAAAATTGAACCAAGAAAAGTCAGGGTAATCGGTGGAAGGCGTATTCTGGATAAAATTTCGAGTATTTATACTGATAAAATTTATCTTGATAATATATATTATTCCGGAACCAAAACTGTCAGGCTAGCGCTTAGTCCACCTTCTCTGAAAATCGCGCCCGAATCAAGCGATACGATTACTGTTGAATATGTTGTGAAAAAAAAGTAAGATAAATTCCGAATCAGGAAGAATCGACTCCAACGAACTTATCAATTTTAATAAATTTGTCAGAAATTTATATCCCTATCTATGACCGAGCCCTTTTTTATAACAGCCCTTGATCGCCCCCTGTTCGTTATTACAACATTGCCTGTTATTTTAACGGTTGTTTCAAAATATACATCTCCGATTACTGTCAATGATTCGCATTCGATCAGCGAAATAGCGCCTTCTTTGAATCTGGCATTAAACTGATCTATTTTGCCAAAATAATCAGGATCTAGGTTGATACGCAGTGTTTTATATTTTCTCTCAGGATTAATTATCAGATTCTCTTTTTCAGTTAAAATATAGCAATCGGAACGGAGTGCAAGCAGATCATTGCATTTCTTCACCGGAAAAAATCTTGACCGGGGAACCCTGACAGCAGTTGCTCCATCAAAGAGGGAAATCGCGGCCCCCATTGCAGTTTCAATATGATATACTCGGGGGCTATTGTCGTCTCTTGGATCCAGAGTCTTTGGATTAAGAATCAATGGAAGATGAACAGTCCCTTCTTTTTCAATAAGCTCCTTTAAATAACGAAGGTTTATCCAGATGTTATTAGTATTAAAAAACTTGTAGCAACTAGTATCTTTAAAAGCATCCAGTTCGTTAACGGGGCACTGGGCCACCTCGCGCAAAAGAAGCCGCCCGTTTTTATGCCTTGCCAGATGTCCTCCTTTTAGATCAGATGGGGTTCTTTCGGCAACCTCCATTAAAAAAGGAAAACCTATTTCGGCAAAATAGCCCAGAATAGACTCATCCAGAGTGGCTCCCAGGTTATCCGTATTGGATATGAAAGCGTAGAATATTCCTTCCGCGAGGAGCATGTCAAGTATTCCCGATGTATAAAGCGCCGTAAATATTTCTCCATGACCCGGCGGATTCCATTCCAGTTCACTGTTTTCAGGCCATACTGCAGGGCCAAATCCCTCCCGCAGAATTTTGGGATATTTATGCTGTAGAAATAAAATAGGCAATACCGGCAATTTCATTTTCCGGAGAGCTTCGGCAGTGTCGTCATGCGTCTTAAAGCTGTTCATAAAAGCAAGCCTGACATTGCTTCTTTCAGCCTGTTTCACAATTATTTCAAGAAAAGATTCCCCGTTTCTGACTTCAATAAGCGATTTGGCCTTTCTTAATCCCATGCTTGTTCCGAGGCCGCCATTTAATACTATTCTGATGGATTTATTTATTACTTTTTTCCCTGCGTCATAATACTCATACAGGTCGTTAATATCATCTATTTCATCTGCCCTGACGCATTCTATTTCATTATCGCGTATAATGCCCGTTTCACCGCTGATAACCTTATTATAATAATGTATGAAACTATCAATAACTACCGCGGGAAGATTCTCACGTTCCATCTTGGCTATAATAGCCGGAACATATTTTACGGCATCAGGGTTCTTCAATATTTTTCTCCTAAATTATAAGCAAACGGAACCTATGTATTAACCACCTCGATCCACCCCATCGTATCCTTTTCCCGTCCATATTGAATATCTGTTAAAGCTTTAAAAAATTTGCCGGCCATCGGTCCCACTTTTCCTCCCGAAATATGAATAACCTTTTCCCCGTATTTAAGTTCTCCGACAGGTGAAATTACAGCTGCCGTTCCTGAACCGAAAACCTCTTTAAGCCTTCCGGATTTATGAGCTTCCATGACTTCATCAATGCTAATTCTGCGTTCCAACATTTTATACTTCCACTTTTTCGCAAGAGCTATTACTGAATCTCTTGTGATACCGTGAAGTATGCTTCCATTTAAAACAGGAGTGATAACTTCGTCGCCAATCACAAAAAAAATATTCATAGCCCCGACTTCCTCGACATACTTTTGCTCAATTCCGTCAAGCCAGAGAACCTGGGTATAGCCAAGTTTATGAGCGCTGGTGCCTGCATAAAGACTTGCGGCATAATTTCCGGGTGTTTTAGCTTCACCCACGCCGCCGCGGACAGCGCGGACATGCTCTTTTGTTACCAAAATTTTTACAGGATTAAAACCCGCCGCATAATAAGCTCCAACAGGAGAGAAAATAATATAAAAACGGTATGTATTTGATGCGCGTACTCCTAGAAAAGGGTCCATTGCAATAATCGTCGGTCTTATATACAAAGAGGTGCCCGGCGCATCGGGAACCCAGTTTTTTTCGACGGCTATCAGTTGTTTAAGGGCATCCAGAAGAAAATTTTCATCAAGTTCGGGAATGCAGAGAAGACGGCAGGAGCGATTGAGGCGCTTGAAGTTTTCTCCGGGTCGGAAAAGCTGTATCGAGCCCTTTTCCGTCCTGTAAGCCTTCAGCCCTTCAAAGACTGCTTGACCATAATGAAGCACCATGGTTGCCGGATCCATCAGAATTGGCTCATAGGGTTCTATCCTGGGATTGTACCATCCTTTTTCAGGGCTATAATCCATGTTAAACATGTGATCGGTAAATATTGTTCCGAAGCCGAGAGATGAACTGTCCGGAAGCGGCTTTAGTCTATCTGCTTTGTTAATTGTGATCTTCATTTCAACCTCCTTGACTCTGTCATTTATAAATATAAACCTTAAATCTATATTATAATTTTTATTATTCTTTTTCAACTACATATAATTTATGAATATTTTATTGTATCGATACATCATGATTATAATTCTAAATCAAGATTAATTTTGGTGATATTATAAAAATCAAACTGCAAAACAAGACCTTGACAGGCCATTTGGATAAGGATAGTTAAGAAAACCTTTATTATGCACGAACGTGGAAACTGAATCCGCAGCCGCGGAAAACTTTTTTTACATATGGGAAACAGAACATGACTACAGACGATAAAATGGCTCGCATTGATCCTGTAAAATACAGCCTTGACAGTAAATTTAATTTTAAATGTCATAAGGGAGTCAAGTGTTTTACCAAATGTTGCAGAGGCATTAATATTATTTTAACGCCTTACGACATAGTAAGGCTGAAAAACTGTCTTTCTCTTTCTTCGGAAGATTTTTTGACCATCTATACGGAACCGCAGCTTCTTGAGAAAACAGATCTGCCTGTTGTAACTTTGAAACTTCTTGATGATGAATTGAAATCCTGCCCTTTTGTAAGAGATGACGGGTGTCTTGTTTACTCCGACAGGCCCACAGCCTGCAGGTATTATCCTGTTGGTGTTGCCTCTCTATCCCATAAAGAAGGTTCGGATACCAAAGATTTTTATTTTTTTGTGAATGAACCCCATTGCCTGGGATTCGAGGAAGATAAAGTCTGGACAATCGAGGAATGGCGTATAGATCAGGGTGTTGATATACACGACGAAATTAATGCCGGATGGACAGATCTAATAGTTAAAAAACGGTCTTTCCCGCAGAATATAAAGCTTACGGAAAAAAGCAAAGAAATGTTTTTTACGGCAAGTTATGACGCTGAAAAATTCAGACGTTTTATCTTTGAGAGTTCATTTCTGACACTTTACAATATAGATGATAAAACTCTCGAAAAAATAAGAAGTGATGATATGGCGCTGCTCGAATTCGGTTTTAGATGGCTTAATTCCGTCCTGTTTAAAGAAGAGTCTTTCAAGATGAATGAAGAAGCAGCGGCGCGCAGAATAAAAAAGGAATAAAATTATGGCGGCCGCCCATGAAAAACGGCCGCCATAAAGTCTAATAGCTTTGGTAACAAAGCCCTTCCATGATCGAAGAATTTTTCAACCGGTCATTAATATTTACCCCAAAAAAGTCTTCAACCGGCCTGAATATTTCAGGGTTTTTGCTTTGCACATTCCGTAATGATTCAAGAATCTTTTCAAGCCCGTTTCTTGTCAGTTTTCCAAGAGGCTTCCTGCATCCACCTGAAGGCATTCCAAGAATCGACATGATAGCTTTTACGGCAAGAGGGTTTCTTGCCCGAAAAACAACATCTCCATAAGGAGTCTTTTCCTTGGTCTTAACGGTAACAAGCTCAAAGAGTGGATCAAGAGCGGTTTTATGTTTTTTTGCCACAGCGCTGTTGTCCTGCGAAAGAGCGGTTACCATTTCGGTTACAGCTTTAGGTGCAATGTTTGATATAACAGAAATAACACCTCCGGCTTTTATATCCGGGTCTGTCATCATTTCATATGTTAACCCGTCATCACCTGAAAGGATGGTATAGCAGGGCCCGCAACAAGTTCTTGTACGCTTCATGTTATCTATATTCCCTGTTGCCTCTTTCACAGTGTCTACATTTTTGAACTCATTGAACAGAATAGACAGATCCTCCGGCAACAACTGAGTTCCGGTTCTGCCCGGAATTACATATGGTATAATCTGAACATCAGGAAAAGCCGAGGCAACAGGACTAATGTATTCTTTGCGTATCTCGAGGGAGCTCGGCCCGTTGTAATACGGGTCTACAAGCAAAACGGCATCAACTCCAACATTTGCCGCATGATTTGTTGCGGCGAGCGCTTCTTTTGTATTATTGCTCCCCGTTCCTGCAATACAAAGGCATTTACCTTTTGATTTTCTCGATACAGTTTCTATAACCTTGTTGTGTTCATCCCATGTAAGGGTCGGGCTCTCGCCAGTAGTACCTACAGCAAGTATTCCGGTTATTCCGTTCGCAATCTGGAAATCAACAAGAGATGAAAGCCCTCCATAATCCACAGAATCATCCCTAAACGGTGTAACAAGGGCGGTAAAGCTTCCGGTAATCATAAAACCCCCTTTTTTTATCTGTTAATTGCAGTGTCAATAGTACATACTATAAAACTTTGTAAAAACGGTAGAAAACAGAGGTCGTCATGTCAAGAAAAAAGATGTTTTTTTATTTTAATTGGAAATAATACAAAAACAGTTTATATAAATCCATTGTTAACATGATGTTTGTATTTTTACTTGACAACTTTTCTTTTACAGAATAACCCCTGATAAAAAAAATCTCAAGGATATAATATGGAAAAAGCAAAAAATGTAGAGGAATACATAGAACAGCAGAGGGCAGGGATTGCGTCAAATCCGGATTGCGGAACATCCCATTATAATCTGGCCGTAGCCCTGATAGGACTGAAACAATTCGAAGAAGCCGAAAAAGAACTGCAGGAAGCTATTGGCTGCAGCCCAAGCCTGGCTGAAGCCTACGTTCAGCTTGGCGGCCTTTGTCTTCATCGCGGCGATCTTGACGGCTGTTTATATTACAACAAGCAGGCAGTTCATTCAAGGGCCGGTTTTTCCGAAGGTTACGGCAATATAGGTTTTATTCATCTTCAGAAAGGAAATCCTGATGAGGCAATTCCAGCGTTAAAAAAGGCGATTGCATATAATTCAAGATTTTTACAGGCGTATACGACTCTTGCAAATGCATATCTGATGAAAGGCCTTGTTTTTGAAAGCATCGAAGCAAGTCTTAAGGCTATAGAAATTGAGCCGAATTTTGCGATTGCCCATAATAACCTTGCGATTGCCTACATGGAAAATGGCCAATTCGACAAGGCTGTTGAGCATTGCGATAGGGCAATAAAACTTGGCTACGCCGTTGCTCCGGAAATTTTGCAGGAACTTGAACAATACAGATAAAATCCATTCTTGATGCACGTGAAACCACAAATCAGATTTTTCCTTTCAGGTCAGACACAACCGCTAAAACCAAACAGCAAACTATGGAACCAGCCACTCCCTTCCCTTTCCGTAACCTATGGAGACTATTTCGAAGCAAGTGGCGCTTTTATAAAAAAGAACAACCATGAGGTTATATTAACGGCTCTGTCGTGTATAAATGAGGATGTACGCCTTGAACAGATTAATAAAATAAATATTTCACTGGAAAAACATGGTCCGTTTTACCATCCTGCAAAAATTGAAGTCGTTACAGAAAATTCAGTAATTCCTTTTGTTGTAAATGTCGCCGTATCAAAAATCGGTATTGAATGTATCCATAAAGAATATTTCACATTAAAAAGGCTTAATTCTGAATTTCCAAATTCCTTTATTCCAACAGTCTGTGGCCAGGAAGATTCTATTGGCAGAGACAACCTTAAAATCGGAATGTTTATCGGGGAGTGGTTTGAAGGATACAGTGAGTTTCACATTTCAAGGGATCCTTCCGACGGAAAAGAAAAAATATTGATATGGGATAATTTAAAAGGCAACACGTTTGTGTCTGCAGACAAAGCAATAGAAATTTACAGGCAGGCATCAATGATAATGACCTGCTTTTATAGTGTTCATACCTTTGAGCAGATATTTCCCTGGCATCACGCCGCAGGCGATTTTGTCGTAAAACAAACAGGCGATGCTCTGGAAGTAAAACTGATAACTGCAAGGCAGTACGCTCCCTTATATGAGCCGGATACCCAAAACCGCAATCAGGATTCAATATTCGAAGGATTGCTTATCTTCCTGATTGTTCTCTCAATCAGGATGCGCCTTGACAGGATTGACGGCACCGGCGATATCGTTTGGGCCGATGTTCTGTCTGTTGAAGGAACAATAACAGGTTTTAAAGAAGGTATTAATAAAAAAATCAGATCGGGAGAAATATCTAATAATTTTTTTGATGAATTCAGACTTTATCTTAAATCAATATCGCGGAATGAATTTTTTGAACTGTCGAAATCAATTGTTAATTCGTTTAACCAATCGGCACCCGACATACCGGTTATTTATAGAAACCTGACCAAGCATTCCAGCGAACTGTTTCATGCTTTAAAGATTCTGTAATTTATAATACCTGCTATTGCATTTTTTTTAAACAATACAAACACTATATAATGCGTTTATATATTATTTATACCACAATATAAAGAGGCTTTCCCACATTAAGTATATACAAATATTAAAGGCTTTTAAATGCTCCTTTTTTATTGACAACAAGCGATATTAATTTTATACGAATCCTTCGGCGGCGTTTTTGTTTTTTTTCAGGAATATCCTTAAATATACTTTAAATATGCCAATGCGAGGGGAGGTGACCGCACAAGCTCCGATTCTTAAAGTCAAATATCTTAATCTGTATTTTTAGTCATATTAACAAAATGGAGGTAAAACAATGAAACATAAGACCCCTTTGTTGGATCAGCTTGAAAGCGGGCCGTGGCCAAGCTTTGTATCTGATCTGAAGCAAGAGGCAGAAGTAAGAGCAAAGAACGTGAAGGGTGTGGAGTACCAGATTCCGGTGGATGTTTGTGATGACCTGCTAGGAATTCTGGAGCTTTCTTACAAACACAAAAGAACTCACTGGAAACATGGTGGAATTGTAGGTGTTTTTGGTTATGGCGGAGGCGTTATCGGAAGGTATTGCGATCAGCCGGAAATGTTTCCCGGGGTTGCCCATTTCCATACCATGCGCGTAAGCCAGCCTGCCGGTAAGTTCTATACCTCAAAATACTTAAAGCAGCTTTGCGACCTTTGGGAGCTTCGCGGCAGCGGTATTACCAACATGCACGGATCAACAGGAGATATTGTCTGGATCGGAACGACAACTCCGCAACTCGAAGAAATTTTTTTCGAATTGACTCATACATTTAATCAGGATCTGGGAGGTTCCGGTTCAAATTTAAGAACGCCTTCCGACTGTATAGGTTCGGCACGCTGCGAGTATTCCTGCTACGATACACAGGCTTTATGCCACACACTCACAAATGATTATCAGGACGAACTTCATCGCCCGGCATTCCCCTATAAATTCAAGTTCAAGTTTGACGGCTGCCCCAACTGCTGCGTTGCATCGATCGCACGCTCAGACATGTCCTTTATAGGCACCTGGAAGGATGACATCAGGCTCGATCAGAAAGAAGTAAAAGCATATGTCGGCGGCGAATATCCTCCTAATGCAGGGGCTCATTCAGGACGTGACTGGGGTAAGTTTGATATCCAGAAAGAAGTTGTTAATCTTTGCCCGACAGGCTGCATGCGTTATGAAGGCGGCAAACTCGAAATCAACAACAGAGAGTGTACAAGGTGCATGCACTGCATTAACGTTATGCCGCGAGCTTTGAGAATCGGTAACGAAAGAGGACTTTCAATACTGGTTGGAGCCAAGGCTCCCATTCTTGACGGCGCCCAGATGGGTTCTCTTCTTGTTCCTTTTGTTAAAGTTGAAGAGCCTTATGATGAAATCAAGGAAGTTATCGAAGCTGTTTGGGATTGGTGGATGGAAGAAGGAAAGAACCGTGAAAGACTCGGCGAATTGATTAAACGCCAGGGTTTCCAGAAACTTCTTGAGATGACAAACATCAAACCGATGCCGCAGCATGTTAAAGAGCCGAGATCCAATCCTTACATCTTCTGGAAAGAAGACGAGGTTGAAGGCGGCTTTACAGGCGACATTAACGAATTCAGAAAATACCATCAGAGATAGGGGGTAAAGACCATGGCATTTATATCCTCAGGATACAATAAAGACAAACCGATGGAAAACAGGATAACCGACATCGGTCCGAGAAAATACGATGAGTTCTATCATCCGATAATTGCTAAAAACAAAGGCAAATGGCTGTATCATGAAATTCTTGAACCGGGTGTTCTTGTTCATGTTTCTGAAACAGGCGATAAAATATTTACAGTTAGAGTCGGCGGCTGCCGAATAATGAGCTGCACGCATATCCGCGAAATCTGCGAAATTGCAGACAAGCATTGCGGCGGATATTTAAGATTTACAACCAGGAACAACATAGAGTTTTTCGTCGACAGCCAGGATAAAATTGCTCCTTTGAAAAAAGACCTTGAGAGCAGAAAATTCGCAGGCGGAAGTTTCAAGTTTCCGGTCGGCGGCACAGGCGCAGGAATCACCAATATAGTTCACACCCAGGGATGGATTCATTGTCATACACCGGCAACGGATGCCTCAGGACCGGTAAAGGCCACAATGGATGTGCTGTTTGATGATTTCAAAAGCATGAGGATGCCTGCCCATCTGCGCGTTTCTCTTGCCTGCTGTCTCAACATGTGCGGCGCTGTTCACTGCTCCGATATCGCTATTCTCGGATATCACCGCAAACCTCCGCTTCTGGATCATGAATATCTTGACAAGATGTGCGAAATCCCTCTTGCAATTGCTGCATGTCCCACAGCGGCAATCAAGCCTGCAAAAATAGAGGTTAACGGTGTAAAATTAAACAGCGTTGCCGTAAACAATGAAAGATGCATGTACTGCGGCAACTGTTACACAATGTGTCCCTCGATGCCTCTTGCAGACGCTGTCGGTGACGGCATAGTAATCATGGCGGGCGGCAAGGTTTCAAACAGGATAAGCGCTCCAAAGTTTTCTAAAGTCGTTGTAGCATTTTTACCCAACGAAACACCTCGCTGGCCCCAGACAACCGCTGTAATTAAGAAGATGGTAGAAGCTTATGCCAAGGACGCAAACAAATATGAACGTCTTGGCGAATGGGCTGAAAGAATCGGATGGGAAAGATTTTTTGAGAAATGCGACCTTCCGTTTACTCACCATCTCATTGATGATTTCCGTGATCCGGCCTATTTTACATGGCGCCAGACAACGCAGTTTAAGTTCTAGCAGTTAAAACAACAAACCGGGGCAAACTTTGCCCCGGTTAAATTTATTATGAGGCCAAATAATGGACAAAGAAGCTTTAAAAAAAGTGATAGTGGAAACTCTTCAAGGCAAAAAGGGTAAATCCAAGTTTTATCTGAAAGACTTCTACGCAATGGCGCCGGATGAAAAACCAAGAGAAGTAAAAAATCTGGTAAATCAAATGGTGCAAGAAGAGATTCTTGAATACTGGTCAAGCGGAAGCACCACCTTGATCGGCCTCAAAGGGGTCGGCAAACAAGCTCATGCAGAAGATGAAGATTAACTTTCTTCCATGATGCAGGACAATATGGCTTTTCCCAGAATCATTATTTCGGCCATCAGGGGTGGATCAGGAAAAACCATAATATCTACCGGCATAATTGCTGCTTTTAAAGTCGCCGGAAAAGAAGTTTCTCCTTTCAAAAAAGGTCCTGATTATATTGATGCGGGCTGGCTTGCTCTTGCTGCAGGCCGGCCCTGCTATAACTTGGACACATTTCTTACGCCTGTTGATCTGGTTCTGACTTCATTTTACTCCCACTCGCTTTATGCTGATTTATCCGTTATTGAAGGTAACCGCGGTCTCTATGACGGAATAGATCTTGAAGGAACTACCAGCACAGCGGAGCTTGCAAAACTTCTCAGGGCGCCTGTAATATTATGCATTGATTGCACCAAGAGCACCCGGACTATAGCGGCCGTCGTTTTAGGCTGCATTCATTTTGACAGAAATGTTGATATAAAGGGTGTAATATTAAACAGGGTTGCCGGCGCAAGGCATGAAAACATATTAAAAAGAAGCATCGAACACCACACAGGGGTATCTGTACTCGGTTCAGTGCCCAAGCTCGCAAGGCAAAGTTTTCCCGAAAGGCATATGGGCCTTATACCGACACCGGAGCACGAATGGGCGGCCGAGTCCGTTGCTGCGGCAGCGGAAATGGCCGTCAAATATATCGATCTTGATAAACTGGCACAGACGGCTTTAGACGCACCAAGCCTGCCGCCGGGAGGAAGTGCGGAAGAGATATCAGAAAAGAAGGTTACCGATCCGGCAGCAGATTTAAAAATAAACCCCAGGATCGGCATCATGAGAGATTCCGCATTTCAGTTTTACTATCAGGATAATATTGATGCCCTTATCTCCGCAGGCGCTGAATTGGTATATACTAGCCCTCTGTCGGATAAAACAATTCCGGATGTTGACGCCCTCTATATCGGCGGCGGTTTTCCTGAAACTCACGCAAAAGAACTCTCTGAAAACACTTTTTACAAAGAAGAATTAAAAGCCCTGGCTGCAAAAGGACTCCCAATATATGCGGAATGCGGCGGGTTGATGTATCTTGGAAAAGAACTTGTTCTTGGGGACGTAACATATGCAATGGCCGGTCTTATCCCCATTGTCTTCGGGTTTTCTAAAAAACCCCAGGCCCACGGATACACCATTATCATCGTGGAAGAAAAGAATCCGTACTATAAAGTAGGAACAGAAATCCGCGGACACGAATTCCATTATTCAAGCGTTCTTAAATGGGATGGGGAAGATAAAGACCTTGCATTCAGGTTAAAAAGAGGATCAGGACTCATCAATAACAGAGATGGTGTTGTTTTCAGAAATATTCTTGCCACATATACCCACATTCACGCGCTGGGAAATCACTTCTGGGCTGAAGCTATGATAAGAAATGCGCTTTTTTACCGTGAAACAAAAACAAAAGGCCGGCTTCTCAGAGACAACCGGCCCTAAACGCATTTTTATTTATAATAATCTTTTACTTTTTTGGATGACACTTTACGCAGGTCGTAGGAGCTGCCTTTGAATTGTTTTTCTTGTTGAAATCCTTGTGGCAGCCCTGGCAGTTATCATGAAGAGCCTCTGCGTGATACTCAAGGGCTTCCTTCTTTGAAAGCTTTGGCGCATCTTTTCCCTTCGGCTTCTCACCCGGCTTCTTATGGCACTCTACGCAGCTCTGAACCTTGTCTCCTGTTTTAAGGTTTGCCAGAGGTTTGCCTTTCGCGTCATGGTGGCAATCACCGCAAGCAGTCTTGTATTCCTCCGCATGCTTCTTGTGTGTAAACTGGACTATACCCTTTTCGTGTTTTTCATATCCCTTTGTCTCCATCTTGATTATATCAGGGACTGTCGTTCCAGCAAAAACAGATGCTGAAAGAAAAAGGGCCGCAAATCCAACAATCAAAACAACCAGCATTAGTGACTTCGTTTTCATAAATTCCGTTTACCCCCTTTCAAGCTTTAATTGAGTTCTACAAACAAATACCTATACCGACATAGATTGTTATTCTGTTTTTATCAATACCTGAAATATCTGTCAAATTATTTTTTCCGTCTTAAACAGCCTGTTTTTCATCCTTCTTTTTACCGAAAAATATGGCGCCGATTATGCTTATTTCATAAAGAAACATGAGAGGAAACGCCATAAGCACCTGGGAAATGACGTCTGGTCCGGGAGTCAGAACAGCGGCAACAATAAATATTAAAAGAATCGCATATTTTCTGTTCTTTCTTAAAAAATCGACTGTAACAAGACCAAGCCTTGCCAGAAAAACTATAACAAGAGGAAGTTCAAAAACAAGCCCGAAAGCGAGCATTGTAAAGGATACAAAACTCAAATACTCCTTCATGGATGGAAGCGGCTGTATAACATCAGTTGCGAAACTGAGAAAAAACTTGAAAGCGAAAGGGAAAACAATAAAAAAACAAAAAAGGGATCCGCCTATGAAAAAAAAGGCGGATAATAAAACAATCGGAACGAAATACTGCCTTTCCTTCTGATAAAGGCCCGGGCCAACAAATGCCCAGAACTGGTATACAATTACAGGAGAGGCAAGAATTACACCGGCAAGCAGGGAGATCTTCATATACGTAAAAAAGGCCTCTGTAAGACCGGTAAAAATCAGTTTATCTCCCGGGTGCATTTCTCTAACAAGGGGAAGTGTCAGAATTTCGAATAATTTTTCCTTAAATCCGTATGCTATCGCAAATCCGACGCCAATGGCGACGAAACAGATTATCAGCCTCTTTCTTAGCTCTTCCAGGTGGGCCGTAAAGGGAATTTTATCAACCTCTTTCATCTTTAGGCGATTCCTTTGGGGGCTTCTTTTTTAATATCATTTTCTTCATCGATCTTATCATCCGAATTGTTACCGGTATAATTACCGCTTGGTGGCTCTGAAAGAGGCTCTATACTTTCCTGTTCTTTAACTGCTTCTGCTTTATCGATGAACTCTTTTTCATTGATACCGTCAAAAGCCTTTTTCACATCGGTCAATTTGGATTCAACATCCATAGTTTCCTTAAATTCATTGGTAGCCTTTTTTAATTCCCCAAACATGCGACCAAGTGTTTTTGCAAGGCCCGGAAGTTTTTCAGGACCTATAACAATAAGCGCTATAACAGCTATGACAATCAGTTCCGGCATTCCTATGCCAAACATGTTTTTTCTCCCCAGCAGAGTTGTTTGGAAATTCTCCTATAATCACAGAGCATTTCCAAGTATCGATTTTACGGGAAATAGTCAAGACAGAATAAAATTGACCGGACAGGTATTCCCTGATGCTAATTGTTATCCGTATAAGGTTTTAGAATCAGAAAATACAAACTACCCTTATGCTGCATGTTGCCGGCGGCTGTTTCAGCATATTTTCCGTTTCCCCAGAAAATGTCAGCACGGCCGGGACCTCGGATAGCGCCCCCTGTATCATGGTTTAAAACAAACTTTTTACTTTTCAGCCATTCCTGTATATTGCCGGTTTCATCAATTACCGGTTTTACAGACTCAATGAATGCAAGCCCCGCCAGGGGGAAGATGCGCCTGTCTAAAGCTATGGATCTTTCAGGAATCAGCCTGACTTCAAGATATCCGAGAGGCCCCTCTTTTTCCGTTTTAAAGAAAACATAACTCGGGTTGTAATTTAAAATATCATCAACCTGCCCGGGATTGGCACTCAAATATGCCCTGATCCTTTGCATTGACATTTCTGAACGCGGTATAGCTTCCTTCTCTATCAGCAATCTTCCGATGCTTTTATAGGGATGTCCGTTTGAAGTATGATAATGAACATTAATCGTTTTTCCATTCTCAAGCTTTATTTTGCCTGACCCCTGAATATGAAGAAAAAAAAGATCCACAGGGTCTTTCACCCAGACAAGAACAGGCGCTTTGCCATAAAGCGTTCCGCCTGTTTCAATCTCTTTCCGGTCATGGTAAGGAATAACCGTCTGCCCCGTATATCTGCCTGTTATTTTTTCTCCTGCGTATTTTGCGGAGAATAATGAAAGGTCTATTGAAACAAGATCCGACGGTGTTCCAAAAACGGGATGTTTGTATATTTCGTTCCTTGAAAGATTTCCTTCCAGCACTGGCTCATAATACCCTGTAAAAAGAACCTCCCCGTTTCCATTATCGCCTGTTGATTTATAAATATAGTATTTATCTCTGATAAATTGTTTTAATTCATCACCATTAGGCTTGTTGCTTATAAATACACGGAATTTTTCCAGAGAATCAACCATATGCGATGTTTCATATAGATCATTTCCGAATTTGAATTTCATTCTGGGAGGTTTATTCTTAAGATATAAAAGGCTTTGCTGTATGCTGTCCGCAAGATTGACATAATGTGTGTCGTCAACAAACTCGGGGTATCTTGAAACCGGTAATTTTTCAAGCACGGCAGTTTCGGGCTGCAGCCTGTGTGTTGTCGGTGCGCATCCGAATACGGATCCGATCAAAAATAAACAGATTGCCGAAACATATTTTATACGCATGATTTTTAAATTAATACCTATTTTGTGTCGATCCGGAAATAAATTATGGACACTAATGCGTTTCCAATTCGGAAATCGGCAATTTTGGGCAAGCTCAAGGAAATCAAGGGATTGCGCGGAGACATACATATAGTATGTCGCACAAGAAATCCCGCAGATTGACACAGAGATCGCCCAAAAGGGCCATTTCCGGATGGAAACTATTTTGTTCTGACAAACTTACCGCTCTTCCCGCCCTGCTTTTCAATAAGATAGATATCTGAAATTGTCATTTCTCTGTCGGATGACTTGCACATATCGTATATAGTTAAGGCGGCCACAGAAACCGCGGTCAGAGCCTCCATTTCAACACCTGTCCGACCAAAGAGCCTGACCGTTGCTTCTATTCTTATATTGTTTGCAGCTTCATCAGGATAAAAATCGACCGCGACATGAGTTAAATTCAAAGGATGGCACATTGGTATCAGGTCCGATGTCTTTTTGGCAGCCATTATTCCGGCAATCCGAGCAGTTTCAATAACATTTCCCTTTTTAACCTTCTTGTTTTTTATCATCCTGAAAGTTGAAGGATTCATGGAAATTATTCCCTGTGCCACGGCTTTCCTTTCTGTCGGTATTTTTTCCGTGACATCTACCATCCGCACGCGGCCTTTTTCGTCGATATGAGTAAAAGAAGGCATGGTCTGTTTCCTTTATACTTTATACAAAAAACTCGGTCTTTTTTGTTACTGTCGTCTTGATCGCATTCAAAGTGTCATTTAACGTCATAATCACATTGTCACGTATGTCTCCCGCGACAACAAGAAACATGACATCTTCTCCTACGTAAAGATCCATATTTTCAGCGATTTCAACGAGTATTTCGACAATCCCCGGTCTTTTTTTATTCTCATCTATGATCTTCTTTAATTGAGAATGATCAACCGCTATTTTCAGCCCTGACACTTTGCGACCATCCCGGGAAGTCCCTCTGACTACTCCGTTGTGACATAATATCATACCTACATTATCGTATTCGGGGTGTTTTTTTATTTGTTCGATCAGGCCGGCCAGATTCATTTTTTCTCCTGTATAATTTCTTTTGCCTTTTCAAGGGAAGAAGGTGTGTTAACATTGAAAAAAGATGTAAGTTCCGGATCTTTTTGCCGCAATTCATTTTCTGAAATTTTTTTCAACCGGACCTTGCTGAAAAAACTGTTGATTTTAAACTCCTCTTTTTCAAGCTGATTTTCAATCGGTTTTTGGCATCTTTTTGAATATACCGCACAAAGAGGCTCTAACCCAGTAGAAGTTTCCGGAATAACAATATCTGTTTGTGGTTCAACAGCACAAATTATAGCTTCAACCAGTTCTTTGTTCAAAAAAGGTGTATCGCAGGCCGTAATAAAAGAATGAGGTTTTGTTGAATAAAAAAGACCTGCATGTATGCCTGTAAGAGAGCTTCTGTAAGGATAAATGTCTGTTACTATTTTTAAATCCCAGTCTAAATATTTTGCCGGGTCATTTGTAACAAGGATAATTTCTTCAAAGATCTCATTAAAAACGGTGTATATTCGATCAAGGATTTGTATTCCGCCAATTTGCATTAATGCTTTATTGGCGCCGGAAAAACGAGTATTAAGCCCGCCTGCCAAAATTACTCCCGTAAAAGAGGAAAACATATCACATCACCTTTTTGAACTTAAACAAAAACAGGTGTTCTTCAAATGTATTTTTATTGGGTTATCAAAATAGAATCGACATGATCGCTGGCAATTTTTACTACATCGGTTATTTTTTTAACCTTTGGGAGCGTCTCTTCTAACATGCCTATAAAATTATTGTTCTTTATGGCTCTGAATGATGGCATAAAATTTATGTCAAAAACCCAGCTTATCTGGAGGAGTTTAAAATCATTCAATGTTTTCAAATCCTTCATCTTTGCAAATTCATGCCTTTGAATCGATTCAAGAACTTTTTCAGAGAAAGAGGGCGTATCGGGAAGCCCCAGGACAATAGCATCGCTATGGCGTTTTTCCATGTAATAATTCAGAAAAACCTTCCAGATATCAAGCTTATCGGCATCTCGTATAAGCTTCATGAATAAAAGGGTTTTTTCATCTTCGCCTTCAGGAAGAAATGCCGCATTGTGATAAGCTATGGCTTTTGATATAAATATTTTCCTGTTTTTTGGCAACCCCGAAAAAACTTTGTGGATACCAATCTGTCTTAATCCAAGCTTCGCATGATTTTCAGAAAGAGCATCAACAAAAGTGTGGTAAATCTCATACTGCCTGAACCTTCCCACATCATGAAACAACGCAATTATCTCAGCGGTGACCATATCTTCTCGGGAAAGCCCAAGATCATTTCCTATCATTATTGTATTGGCGCAAACCCTCTTTGTATGTTCTTCCTTCAGATTTATCGGACGGTTGTATTCAGGATCATTTGTATAGAAACGGGAAACATAATCGGTAAACCAGTCCTTTAAAGAGGTTACCAAATCGCTGTTCATAGAAATTTTTTCTCAATCAGGTCTGCAATACCCCTGATATCTCCGGTGCAGAATTTCGGTACATTGAGGTCCGCGTCATCATCTGTCACAAGCGCTACAAGGTTATCATCATTAATGCACAGCGGTTCCGCGTGCCTTGCTTTCCTGAAGACCTCGATTTTAGGTTTATTCTCCCTTTTGAAACCTTCTGTTATGACAATATCAACATCTGAAAAATATTTTGCGACGGAATCAATGGTTTCGCCTCCGCCATCCTTAACCATGGCAATGCTTTCAGGGGAAACCACAATTATAGTATCCGCTCCTGCTGCCTTGTGGCGCCAGCTGTCTTTTCCCTCCCTGTCAATTTGAAAACCATGATGGGCGTGTTTAATTGTTCCTATCCTGTAACCTCTGTTTTTCAGCTCCGGAATCAGTTTTTCAATAAGGGTTGTCTTACCCGATTCCGATTTGCCTACAATTGAAATTATTGGTGTCATGTATAAATGGTTCCTTGTTGCTGTGAACCCGTCTTTCTTTTCTCCGCGAAAGCAGCGAGAGAGGCGGCATCCTTTAATTCCACGGGTGCCTTTATGAAAAATTCGTAGCATTTCTGTTACGTAAAAACAACCCATTAATATTTGATGTCTTCATGTCGGGAAGAAGGATTTAATTTTTGCCTCTTCAGTAATATGGTCCAATTCAAACGAATTATCAATTACCTCATATTATTTGACAAATAATTTTACTGTTGTACAATCGTCAGTAACTCATATTACAGAGGTGAGTATGGATATTGTAATTGACACATCTGCTTTGATTGCAGTTATTGTTGGTGAGCCCGATCGCAAAAGAATTGTTGAATTAACAGCTGGTAATACAATCATAGGGCCAGGTTCTATTCCGTGGGAAATCGGTAACGCCTTCTCGGCAATGTTTAAACAGGATAGGTTGACACTCGATGAAGCCAAAAAGGGCTTTGCAATATTCGCAAATATTCCTCTTCGGTATGTTGATCCGGATTTTGTTAATGCCTTAAAGATATCCAGGCAAACCAACATGTATGCATACGATGCATATTTTTTGGATTGTGCTGTCAGGCACAAAGCGCCTTTATTGACATTGGACCGAAGGCTATTGGCAGCTGCTAAAGAAATTAACATTGCAACCATGGAGATTTAAAAATGCAAGTCTATACTTATTCAGAAGCCCGGCAAAAACTATCTATAGTTCTTGATCAGGCTGAAAATACAGGAAAAGTTTTAATTCAAAGGAAAGATGGGCGAACTTTTGCATTGGTTCCGGAAAAGATTACTTCTTCGCCTTTAGATGTTCCGTCAATAAAGGCGAAAATCACGACTCAGGAAATAGTTGACATTGTTCGAGAAGGAAGAGAACGATAGGAATCATTCCTTGAACTTGGACAAGCTCTTCCTTGTTACTGAGATGAAGGAGATTAAGCACTATTTTCAAAAAGGGGCGCAGGCCAGAGTTGGAATAGAAAAGTAGCATGTTTTTCAAAGCGTTGTGGATATTCTCGAAACCGCCGTTTACCGTATA
>JBFYVZ010000262.1:0-14896 GCA_041298995.1 Desulfobacteraceae bacterium | reverse complement strand
CGGACAGCGACTTTTTATTGCTGATGAGCGGAAAGCTTCCGGCCATGCAGGCTTATACATCCGGGAAGTTGAAGATCGAAGGGGATATCATGAAATCGCAGCTTATTGAAAAATTGTTTAAAAGATAAAAGGCCATTTCCGGATGGAAACCAAATATGGATACATGAGAGTTTCCAATTCAGAAATAGGCAATTTTGGGCAAGCTCAAGGAAATTAAGGGATTACGCGGAGACATACGCATTGTACGTCGCACAAGAAATCCCGCAGATTGACACAGAGATCGCACAAAATGGCCATTTCAGAATGGAAACCAAATAATTACCAAGGAGAAATAATATGATAGGTATAACATCTTATGGAGCTTACATTCCACGCCTCAGACTGGACAGGATGTCAATCTTCCAGGCCATGGGTTGGTTTGCTCCGGCCATCATGATGGTTGCCCAGGGACACAGGTCAATGTGCAACTGGGATGAAGATTCAATAACAATGGCTGTGGCGGCTTCGAGGGATTGTCTCAGTGGCAGAGAGAAGAAGGACCTTGACGGCCTTTTTCTGGCCTCAACTACTCTTCCTTTTGCTGACAGGCAGAATGCGGGAATTGTATCTACCGCCCTGAATCTTAAAGAGAACATACTGACTTCAGATTTTACATCTTCCCAGAAGGCTGGAACTTCAGCCCTTGTTGCCGCCCTTGAAGCCGTACGGGGAGGTGAATTTAAAAACATTCTGGTAACAGCGGCCGACCGCAGGGAGACAAAAACCGCATATTTTTACGAAATGTGGTTCGGAGACGGCGCAGCATCGGTTGCCGTGGGAGATAAGGATGTAATTGCCGAATTTAAGGGATCCTACTCGGTATCATATGATTTTGTCGACCATCACAGAGGCGCTTTAAAAAAATATGATTATGTGTGGGAAGAGCGGTGGGTGCGTGATGAGGGCTATTCGAAAATCATACCCGAGGCTGTAAACGGCCTGATGAAGAAACTCGGCATTACAATCGACCAGGTGGACAAGCTGGTTTTTCCCTGCTTCTTCAAGGCAGAGCACAGCAACATAGCGAAAAAACTTAACGCATCTCCCGACAAGGTGGTAAATACAATGCACGAAACATGCGGAGACACAGGCGCTGCCCATTCAATGCTCATGCTTGTTTCAGCCTTAGAGAATGCAAAACCGAAAGACCGTATACTGGTTGCCGGTTTCGGGCAGGGATGCGATGCGCTCTATTTCGAGGTTACTGAAAACATAACAAAGCTTGCAAAGAGAAACGGGGTCAAGGGATCCGATAAGAACAAAAAGGTTATCGACAACTATATGAAGTGGCTTAAATTCAGGGATATAATACAGACGGAAATGGGGATAAGGGCGGAAGCTCCGACCCAGACCGCCATGACAGCCCTGTGGCGCAAGCGTAAAATGCTTCTTGGCATGGTCGGCGGAAAATGCGAAAAGTGCGGCACGGCGCAGTTCCCGAAGATGGATATATGCGTTAACCCGTCATGCGGAGCGGTTAAAAGCCAGGTCGAGTATGAATTTGCCGGTGTTCCCGCAAAGGTTAAAACATTTACAGGAGATCTTCTCGCGGTATCGGTCGATCCGCCCCATAAATACGGTATGGTGCAGTTTGAAGGCGGGGGGAGATTCATGGCCGATTTTACTGACTGCGATTTTGATGAACTGAAGGTCGGACTTCCTGTTCAGCTTGTGTTCAGAAAAAGGGTTGAAGATAAGGAGCGCGGTTTCATCAATTATTTCTGGAAGGCGATGCCGGTTCCGGGCGCTGCGGAAGAGATGGGAAAGGTTCGTTTTGACGGACGCGTCGCTGTTATTACCGGAGCGGGCGCAGGGCTTGGCCGGGTATATGCGCTTGAACTTGCAAAGCGCGGGGCAAAAATCGTGGTAAATGATCTGGGCGGATCCCGTGACGGATCAGGCACAGGCTCGAGCTCTGCCGCCGACAGGGTAGTTGAAGAGATAAAAGCGGCGGGAGGTGAAGCCGTCGCAAACTATGACAATGTCGCAACACCGGAAGGCGGGGAAAGGATAATTAAAAACGCTCTGGATGCTTTCGGTAAAGTTGATATTCTTGTAAACAATGCAGGCATTCTGAGGGATAAGAGCTTTCTGAAGATGGAGCCTGAAAACTGGAATGCTGTTATGGGTGTTCATCTGGCCGGCGCCTACAATGTTACAAGACCTGCTTTCAAAGCGATGCGGGAAAACGGTTTCGGCAGAATAGTGATGACTACTTCGGCTGCCGGGCTTTACGGTAATTTCGGCCAGACCAATTATTCGGCGGCAAAGATGGCCCTTGTGGGGCTGATGAATACCCTCAAACTGGAAGGGAAAAAGTATGACATCAAAGTGAATACCATAGCCCCCCTTGCTGCATCCCGGCTGACGGAAGATGTAATGCCGCCCGAGATATTTGAAAAATCGAAACCCGAGTTTGTAGCGCCTATGGTGATTTATCTTTGCAGTGAAGAGTGCAGGGAATCGGGCGCTATTTTCAACAGCGGGATGGGCTATTACAACAGAGCGGCAATACTTACCGGTCCCGGAATAAAGCTCAGCGATGCAGGGAAACCGCCGACGCCGGAGCAGATAGGCGATAACTGGAACAGGATAAATTCGATGGAAGGGGCAAAAGAGATCGAGGACGCCAACGCGGCAATATTTGCGCTGATAGCCCCTCCGGATAATGGTAAAAAGGAAGCCGGCGGACAGAAAGGCGCTGATACGGATGTAAAAAGCATTTTCGGCAAAATGACGGAAGCATTCAATGTATCGGCCGCAAAGGATGTTGATGCCGTTTTTCAGTACGTCATTTCGGGTTTAGGGGGAGGAAGCTGGTTTGTAACGGTTAAGGATTCAAAATGCGCCGTGACCGAAGGAACGGCTGAAAAACCGACATGCACGCTGAAAATATCAGACGGCGATTTTGTTGAGCTTATTACCGGAAAGCTGAATCCTATGCAGGCATTTACATCCGGCAAATTGAAAATCGAAGGCGATATAATGAAATCCCAGCTGCTCGGAAAGCTGTTCAAACTTAATTAATATCCATCTGGAAACATAATTTGGATACATTTGAGTTTCCAGTTCGGAAATAGGCAATTTGGGGCAAGCTCAAGGAAATCAAGGGATTGCGCGGAGACGTACACATTGTATGTTGCACAAGAAATCCCGCAGATTGACACAGAGATCGCCCAAAAGGGCCATTTCCGGATGGAAACTAATTGACAGGAGAAAGCACTATGGCTACAGGAATAAAAGATAAAGTTGCGATAATAGGTATGGGATGCACCCGCTTCGGAGAACGCTGGGATATGGGGGCCGAAGAGCTGATGGTGGAAGCTTTTGAAGAATGCCTTGCTGATGCCGGAATAGAAAAGAAGGATATCGAAGCGGCGTGGCTGGGAACGTGTATGGACGAGGTGGGTGTGGGTAAAAGCGCGCTTCCACTTACAACCAGTCTGCGTTTGCCCATGATTCCGGCGACACGGGTGGAGAATTACTGCGCCACCGGCACCGAGGCTTTCCGGGGCGCGTGTTACGCGGTTGCTTCGGGCGCATACGATATCTGCCTTGCCCTGGGCGTTGAAAAGCTGAAGGATACCGGGTACGGGGGATTGCCCAATCCGGGTTCGGGCGCCGGAAGCCTTGCCTGGCAGTGGTGGCCGAATCTTACTGCGCCAGGTTCGTTTGCCCAGCTTGCAAGCGCTTATGCCGCAAAGTATAAAATACCGGCCCAGGATTTAAAACGGGCAATGGCGCATGTTTCGGTTAAAAGCCATGCGAACGGGGTTCTGAATCCGAAAGCGCACTTAAGAAAACCCGTGACAATTGAGCAGGTAATGGGCTCTCCGATCATTGCTCATCCCCTTGGGCTTTTTGATTGCTGCGGCGTGAGCGACGGCTCGGCATGCGCGATCGTGACTACTCCTGAAATCGCAAGAAAACTCGGTAAAAAAGATTTTGTCAGCGTCAAGTCCCTTCAGCTTGCCTTAAGCAGCGGGGAGGAGATGGCATACAACGAATGGGACGGCGACCACTTCATGACGACAACAAAATGCAGCATAAAGGCATATAAGGAAGCCGGGATTACCGATCCCAAGAAAGAGATAAGCATGATGGAGGTTCACGACTGCTTCTCGATAACCGAGCTTGTGACAATGGAGGATCTGCATATTTCCGAAAGAGGAAAGGCGGTTCGCGATGTACTGGACGGATTTTATGACAGGGACGGAAAAATTCCCTGCCAGATTGACGGAGGGCTCAAATGTTTCGGCCATCCGATAGGCGCTTCCGGAATACGGATGCTTTATGAGATGTACCTTCAGCTTCATGGACGCGCCGACAAGCGCCAGTTGAGTAATCCGAAGTTCGGTCTGACTCACAACCTCGGCGGGTTTCCGTTTATGAATGTTTGCAGTATTTCTATAATCGGAAAATATGAGGGTTAACGGCTTCGTAAAAAGTCATTCTGCTGTGTCGCGCTTCATTCTTCGTCATTGCGGCGTACTACATGTACACCTCATTCCTCAGAATTCGCGCGCCTTGCATAATGAGCTTTTTACTTTGCCGTCAAAATTTGAAATAAAAACTGTTTCTGGCAGATTGCCTAATTAGAGGATAAACATGGATATTCTCAAATACACTGACGAGCATAAAGAGTTCAGGCAAAGGCTGCGCGAGTTTATTGAAAAAGAGGTGACGCCCTTTGTCGATCAATGGGAAAAAGATAAGATTGTTCCGAAAAGCGCCTGGAGAAAAATGGGCGAAAACGGGTTTTTGTGCATGTCTGTTTCTCCCGAATATGGCGGAATGGGGGGTGATTTTCTTTATTCGGTAATTGTGGCTGAGGAAATGGCAAAGACAAACCATACCGGTCTGATAACGATGCTGCACACGGATGTGGTTGTCCCGTATATAGACACATTCGGATCTGAAGAAATAAAGAGAAAATACCTTCCGGGATGTGTATCAGGAGAGTGCGTAACTGCCATTGCCATGACAGAACCGGGGGCGGGAAGTGATCTTTCCAGTATTGCCACAACTGCTGTTGAACAGGATGGTGAAGTTATAATAAATGGTTCAAAGACATTCATTTCAAGCGGAATAAACTGTGACCTTGTAATTGTGGCGGCAAGGGATCCTTCCGTCGGAAATGCTTACCAGGCAATATCTCTGTATGTTGTCGAATCCGGAACTCCCGGTTTTTCAAGGGGGCGCCAGCTTGAAAAGATGGGTTTTCACAGCCAGGATACGGCGGAACTTTTCTTTACCAACTGCCGGATTCCGGCAATTAACCGCCTCGGTCAAAAAGGGGGCGGTTTTTATATGCTGATGGAAAAACTTCAGCAGGAACGCCTCGCTACGGCTATCGGAGCTATTGTCGCAGCGGAATATATTCTTGAAGCCACAATCGATTACTGCAAAAAAACGCTTGTTTCAGGAAGGCCTGTTTCAAAATCGCAGGCCGTCCAGTTTGCGCTGGTCGAGATGGCGACCGAAGTGAAAATAGGAAGAATATTTGTCGACAAGCTTATAGCTGATCACATGGAGAAGAAAAGCATAATAATTGAAACCTCCATGGCCAAGTACTGGACAACTGAAATGGTCAGAAGGGTTGCCGACAGATGCCTTGATCTTTTCGGTGATTTCGGGATATCTGAAGAATGCCCGATAGTAAGGGCTTGGCGTGATGTCAGGGTCATGTCTATCTTTGCAGGCACAAATGAAATTATGAAGAACATCGCTGCCAAATTCATGGGGTTTTGAGCTCGAATATTACAAACTTAAGCATTCCAGAGATCAGGATGCGGAAGTTTCCTGGGAGGAATGTCAATCTGAACTGTCTTGAAAAATAACCACATCCATCTCATTGGGATTATTAGAGTTTAAAGTGATCCGAAAATTACCGCTTTATGGATATCTTTTTCATTTTTTATACTGGCTACAAGATGATTTTTTAACTCCTGCTTTTGCCTGATCGAAACATATACGATCTCTCCTGAACAGATGTATAAAGCTCTTATTGACCAGCCGCTCTGGAAAATGTTTGATTATCGACGATAAGTTTAAAAGTTTAAGACGTCACCTAAAATTTTCCTTTACAACCGCGATCTGTTCTGCGGCGCCCAAGCCATTGAAATTTATCTTCACGCCATCAGTCAATCCAAGCTTACTGCACTGGACAATTTGAAAGGAAAATTTACACTTAAATTGGAATATCCGCCACCACAGACAAAGAAGGGGTTAACCCTGATGAGCTAACCCCTTGATGTCATTGGTAGGCGCGATTGGATTTGAACCAACGACTTCTACCGTGTCAGGGTAGCGCTCTCCCCCTGAGCTACGCGCCTTCATTCTGAAAAAAACTAACATCTCTTAATTTTCATGTCAAGGGAAATGAGGGGAAAATCTATTTCTGTTTCCGGTTATTTAAAGAGATTTCCTGTAGAATATTCATGCCTCTGTAAATATAGTGAAAGCCGGAAAGGATTGAAAGCCCTGCCGTGAGCCAGTACAATAATGATCCGATCATTGCGGCTCCTGATACTGCCGGATTAAAAAGAACGAAAACAACTGTTATAAGCTGGGTAACGGTTGTGCATTTGCTGATAAAGCTCGGTTTGATATCAACCGTTATATCGGTAATCGAAAATATTGCGATTCCGAGAAGTATTAAAACATCCCGGCTTATTACGATAACAGCCAACCAACCCGGAATTATTTTCATCACTGCGAGGCTGACAAATGCCGAAGTAATAAGGAGTTTATCCGCAATCGGGTCAAGGTAGGCTCCGAGTTCTGTGCGCTGGTTGAAATATCTTGCGATAAATCCATCCAGTCCATCGCTCAACCCGGCAATTACAAATACTATGAGGGCTGAAAAAAACATTTCCTTAATCAGATAAATGACAAACAGGGGAACAAGCAAAATCCTTATAAGCGTCAGTATATTTGGAATATTAATTTTCATTTACAGGGCGATTAGGTTTTGTTGCTAATGAAATCAAGGATCAGGCTTTTCTAACCAGCGCATAATCGGCTATATATTCAAGTATTCTTCTTGTTTTTGATGGCTTGAAAACAAGAAGAGCTCTTTTCCCCTTTTCAATATGTTCTTTTGCGCACTTTTTTGTGTAAGCAATTCCTCCATATTTTTCAAGCAATTCTATCAGCAATTTAAATTCTCTGAAAGAAAATTTATTATTTTTTATTATTGACTCCATCCTGTGCCGGTCGGTTCTGCCGGCTTTCTTTAATGCATATATTACAGGAAGAGTGATTTTACCCTCTTTTAAATCAGCCCCCACCTCCTTTCCGAGAGCATTTGTATCAAGCGTGTAGTCAAGGAGGTCGTCGGCCATCTGGAAAGCCATTCCCATGTTATATCCGTATCCGGAAACAGCCTTTTCTTCTCTTTTCGAAGCATTTGCTATAAAGGCGCTTGTCCTGCAGGCGCCCTCGAATAAAAGTGCGGTTTTACGCCGGATTATCTCCATATATTCTGTTTCGGTAAGGTCCAGCGCGCCTTTTCTCATAAGCTGGTGGATCTCCCCCTGTGACATGCTTTCGGTAACTCCCGAGATTACCTTAATAACTTTTAGTTTTCCGGTAGCAGCGGCAATGGATAAACCCCGCGCAAGAAGAAAATCCCCGACCAACACCGTTGTTGAATTTCCCCATATTGAATTTGCAACAGGTTTCCCCCTCCTTAATTTTGCCCCGTCAACAAGATCGTCATGCAAAAGGGTTGCGGCATGAAGGTATTCAAATGATGTTGAAAAAATCTTGTCGTAGTCTCCCTGATAGCCGCAGATTCTTGCTGAAAGAACCATGAGAAGCGGTCTAAATCTCTTCCCGCCGGCAAAAAGAATGTGTTTTGCCACATCAGAGACCAGGTCCAGATAGGGATTCAAATTATCTTTAAGTGCGACTTCGATTTCCGCAAGGTCCTTTTCGACCATCGAAAGAATTTCACCCTTTAAATCTTTCACGCAGCTTCTCCGACAAGATCATATTCAAGCGCATCGGTGATTTTAGCCCTGGCAAATGAACCGATTTTCAGATCTCCTGTGACATAGGTAATACCATCCACTTCCGGAGCTTGATCTATGGTTCGGCCTATAAAAAGCTTTTCTTCGGGAGACTCTTCTATCAGCACATCAAGAACCTTGCCAATATATTTTCTGTTATTTTCAAGGGATATTTCCATCTGGCGGGACATAATCCTGTCACACCTTTTTTTTGCAATATTTTTCGGAACCCTGTCCGGAAGCTTATGGGATGGAATATCTTTGGAATCGGAATAGACAAAAGCTCCGAGATGATCAAATTTAATCTTTTCAATAAATGACAAAAGCTCTTTAATATCTTTCTCCGTTTCTCCGGGGAAACCTGATATCAATGTTGTCCGAATGGATGCATTGGGAGCCATCGTCCGTATTTTATCAAAAAGGTTTAATAGATAAGTTTGATTGTAGTTTCTTCCCATTTTTTTTAATACGGAACGGCTTGCATGCTGGATCGGAATATCAAAATAAGGACAAATATTGCTGCCGGATGCCATAGTTTTTATGGTTTCATCATCAATGCTTTCAGGGTGACCGTACAGCACTCTTATCCATGCATTCCCTGCTATTTTGGAAATTTTGTTGAGAAGCAACCCAAGAGTAACCCGACCGCCCAAATCCCTGCCATATGATGTAGTATCCTGGGCTATAAGGACAAGCTCCTTTGCTCCCGATTCTATAATCAACCGCGATTCCGATACTATATCTTCAACAGGCCGGCTCCGCTGCTTCCCCCGAAGCTTTGGAATTATACAATAGCTGCAATGCCTGCTGCACCCTTCGGCAATCTTTATGTAAGCCATGTGGGACACACTTCTTATTCGCAGAATCGATGATCCGATTACAGATGTCAGATTCGGGTCAGGCAAAAGGCATCCGGATACCATGGGAACTCCCTCGATTGCCTGTACTATTTTATCATATGCGCCGGTGCCAAGGAAAAAATCTACTTCAGGAAGGGTTTTTACTATCTTTTCTCTGAATCGTTCAGGAAGACATCCCGTTACTATAATACGCCGGCATGTGCCGTTCTGCTTATACTTTGCCAGCTCAAGAATTGTATCAATTGATTCGCTTATCGCAGATTCTATGAAGCTGCATGTATTTATTATTATTGTGCCGGCGCCGGCAGGGTCCTTCATAATATTCCATCCGGCTGCAGCAAGTCTTCCGAGCATCAGTTCGCTGTCAACAAGGTTTCTTGCACAACCAAGACTTTCAAGATAAACACTTTTTTTATGTCTTCGCATATAAAGAAACCCGTTTCTTTTACAGTAAATGTCATAAATCTATTCAGTTTGGGTATGGGTGCGTATGCGATCCGCAGGAATAATGACCTACCTTTTGTCGACGGCGGCATATCCGCATCCATGAAATCCGTGCAGCCCCAAAGGGTTTTTCTCACGAAGCCGCTTATCGTATCCGCCTGTATAATCTTTATTGTCTATTTGGGGGCGTCATCGAAGACTTGTGACAAATTTCCTGTGGATCGCATACGCACCCATACCCAAACAATTTGAACTAACCTTAATCGGCACATTATTCTGACAATTACTAAACTCGCCGCAAAAAAGAGGGGGCCGCCTTTTTGCCAAGGCAGCCCCGAAAAAATAATCTTTTATAGGCCTTTGACTTTTTTAATCTCTTCGGTAATCAAAGGCACAATTTCAAAAAGATCTCCGACAATTCCGTAATCTGCCTTAGCAAATATAGGCGCTTCAGGATCTTTGTTTATTGCTACTATAACCTTTGATGAAGACATTCCGGCGAGATGCTGTATCGCTCCCGATATCCCGCAGGCAACGTAAAGATTCGGCGAAACAACTTTTCCTGTTTGCCCGACCTGGTCTGAGTGAGGCCTCCATCCTTCATCAACAGCAGACCTGGAAGCTCCGACAGCTCCTCCAAAAACCCCGGCAAGCTTTTCTATTGCCGAATAATCGGGCCCTCCCATTCCCCTGCCGCCTGAAACAACTACATCGGCTTCCGTCAATTCAACCTTGCCCGTATCAAGTTTCTTTTCCATAAATTTAAGATGCGCGCTGCCCTTGTCCACGGCAATATCTTCAACGGCTCCGGTTTTTTGAGATTCGGCAATCTTCATTGAATTGGGACGAATTGCAATTATCCGGGGCTCTCCTTCAAGCATGATTTCTGCAAGGATTTTCCCGCCGTACATCGGCCGTATCACAACAACATTTCCGGCATCAAGCCTTACCGCGACACAATCCATCGCAAGAGGAGCGTCGAGTCTGGCTGACAGCCTCGCCGCAAGATCTCTTCCACGGGAGGAAGCCCCCAAAATAATTACGCAAGGCTTTTCTCTGGTTACAATACCGGCAATGACATTTGTATAAGTGTCGGTCATGTATTCTTCAAGTGCGGGATCGTCGGCGACAAGTATTCTTTCGGCGCCGTATTTTCCCAATGACTCGGAATTGCTTTTTATGCCGGAGCCAAGAACCGCAACTGAAAGAGAGCATCCAAGACCATCCGCTATGACCCTTCCCTCACTGAGCGCTTCGTAAGTGACCTTCCGGAAAACTCCATTTACCTGTTCTGCTATTGCAAGTACACCACAAGACATATCCATCTCCTTATAGTAAATTTATCAAACAATCTTGGCCTCTTCGTGTAAAGCTTTGACAAGCGCCCTGGCTTTATCCGCGGCAGTCTCTCCGGCAATCATCCTTCCTCCCTTTCGTTCGGGCGGGTATTTGAGAGAAATTATCTTTGTTTTCGGAGCGCCTGTTCCGACAGCATCAAGACCTATATCTTTGAGGCTTTTAATTTCAAGAGGTTTTTTCTTGGCTTTCATAATACCGGGAAGAGATGCATATCTTGGTTCGTTCAATCCACGCTGAGTTGTTATAAGCGCAGGAAGAGGGGCTTCTACAACAACCATGCCGCCCTCTACCGTCCTGCTGCATGTTATTTTCCTGTCGGCTATTGTTTCTTTCATTACCATCGTAACGGCCGGAATATTCAGGAACTCAGCCACCGCCGATCCCACCATGTAATTATCTCCATCAACAGCCCGTTGCCCCGCAACAATAAGATCAAAAGGCAAGCTCTTAATTACAGCCGCCAGAATTTTTGCCGTTTGCAAGCCATCGCAATTATATGCCGCAGAATCGTTTATCAATATGCCCTTATCGGCTCCCATTGCAAGCGCTGTTCTTATCGCTTCAACCGCCTTCTCTGTTCCAACGGAAAGAATGGTTACCGAACCCGAACCGCCATGTGCCTCTTTCACACGGAGAGCCTCTTCCACTGCAAATTCATCATAAGGGTTGATTACCCATTTCACATCATCAGTTTTTATCGACAAACCGTTTTCTGAAATACCCACAAACGATTCGGTTGATGGAACCTGTTTTAATAAGACAATGACTTCCAATTTTCCTGTTCCTCCCTTCTTGAAATTATAGCAAAATTGTCACAATGTAAGACCCATTTATCAGATATTATTGAAAGGTCTCAAATTCATAACCCCTTAATTTTAATAGATTACATATTTAAGCAATTTAAGTATATCAGTATCCTGTTCTTGTCAAATAAATTTTATGCGCCCTTTTTCTTACTATTCAAAGAGGTTTTTTTGATTATTAACAAAACCTTTCGAGCTGTAATCGGCATATTTTCCGTCTTTTCCCCTGACCACTATAAAGCATTCAATACCCTGAATTTTATCCGCGAGTTCAAGCCCCTTTTTATGCCCCATAACCATTATGGCTGTTGCAAGCCCATCAGCAAAAGTGCAGTTATCTGCAATTACTGAAACGCTGACAACTCCGTTGGTTACAGGATATCCTGTCTTCGGGTCCAAAATATGCGTATAAACAGCATTATCTTTTTCAAAATAATTTCTGTAATCACCGCTCGTGGCAAACGCTTTGTTTTTAAGCATTACCGTTTTGTACACTTCATCGAAAAGTGCGCCTTTATCAGGTCTGTTTATTCCTACACGCCAGTTTCCGCCATCTTTTCTCAGTCCTGAAGCATATACTTCTCCTCCAATTTCAACGAGAAAGTTATCAATTCCTTCTTTCCTGATGACTTCCGCAATCTCGTCAACTCCGTACCCTTTTGCAATTGAAGCAAGATCAAGATCCACGGAAGGATTTCTCTTTACAAGATACCCGCCTTCAGAAATCTCAATCTTGTCAAACCCGACATTAATGAGAATTTTTTCTATTTCTTTTTTATCGGGAACATCATCCTTTCTTTCTTCGGACCCAAAACCCCAGAGTTCAACAAGGGGATACACAGTGCCGTCCCATGCGCCTTCCGATAGCTCATAGATTCTTCGGGCAATCTTCATGACCTGCAAAAAATCATTAGAAACAGCAAACTTCTCTTCAGAATCAAATGTATTGAACCTTGTAATTTCACTTTCTCTGGAAAAAGTGGACATACTGTTATTAATATCTTTGAGCCTGTTTTCTATTTTCCCTTTAAGCCCTTCCGTATCTTTATAAAACAAGGAGACAACCCTTATATGATAAGTTGTTCCCATAGTTTTGCCTGTAATAATGGACTCTTTATTTAAGTTGCATCCGGCAAATATTAAAAAGAATATGACTGCCGCGACTGTTTTTAATGAATATTTCATTGAAAAACCAAAAGCCTCTTTTTAACAGATTCTTGGAAGCTGCTCGCCTGTGAGCATATCCACCATTCTTATCCCTCCGATTCTCGTTTCAAGAAAAACCTTTCCGGGATGACCTGATACCACCTCGCCTATTATGCAGGCGTCTTTTCCGAATTCATCTTCCCTGATGGCTGAAAGAACTTTTTCTGCATCCTTTGAGGTAACAAAAGCAATAAGCTTCCCCTCGTTTGCAATATAAAGAGGATCAAACCCGAGTAGTTCACAAATCCCTTTGACTTCATTTTTTACAGGGATCTTATTCTCATAAATCTTTATGCCAGCATTTGACTTTTCGGCTATTTCATTCAGGGAGGTACCCACTCCGCCACGGGTCGGATCACGCAATACATGGATATTCCTGCTTGAAGAAAATATTTTTTCGACCATGCGATTTAACGGCGCGGTATCGCTTCTGACAGAAGAAGTAAATGTCATCCCTTCCCGCTGGGTCAAAACGGCTATGCCGTGATCGGCAATCGTCCCGCTTAAAATAATCTTGTCGCCGGGAAGCGCTTTATCGCTTCCGACATCAATATTGTCAGGTATCAGTCCAATCCCTGATGTGTTTATGAATATCTTGTCGGCAGCTCCTTTTGGGACCACCTTTGTGTCTCCTGTAACAACCTTAATACCGGCCTTTTCGGCGGCAGCTCCCATGGACTTTATTATTTTCTCCAGATCGGATATTAAAAAACCCTCTTCAATGACAAGTCCAACGCTCAGGTAGAGAGGAGAGCCTCCGCACATTGCAATATCGTTCACGGTTCCATAAATTGCAAGCTCTCCGATATCTCCTCCCGGGAAAAAAATAGGATCAACAACGTACGTATCTGTGGAAAAGGCAAATCTCTTTCCGCCTATATTTAATATTGCACCGTCATTTAGTTTTGAAAGCATAGGATTATCAAAGGCGGGAAGCATTATATCGATAGTCAATGAGTGGGATATTTTCCCACCGCTTCCGTGATCAAGCAATATTCTGTCGGTCTTCATCTCTCTCTTCCTTAAACTGTAAATTTGCCCTAATTTGTGCTGTGATATTTATAATAAGCGGCGCAAGTCCCTTCGCTTGAAACCATGCATGGCCCGACAGGATCAACCGGGGTGCAGATTTTTTTATAAAGAGGGCATTCAACAGGAGTTTTAAGACCCGTAAGAATTTCACCACAGGCGCATCCCCTGGGCTCTTTTGAATATTTTTCGCTTATTTCAAATTTTTTCACAGCATCATAATCTGAAAATTCATCTCTGATTTTAAGCCCGCTTCCGGGAATAATTCCTATTCCGCGCCATGCAACATCCGCCGGTTCAAATACATTATTCATTATCCCGACCGCTTTTTCATTTCCTTCAAAAGAGACAGCCCGCGTGTATGCATTCCCGAGTCCCGGAGCTTTATTTTCTATCTGTTCAACAAGCATCAATATCGCCTGCAGAATATCTGTGGGTTCAAAACCGGCAACTACGCATGGCATTTGGAACTGATTGAAAAACGGAAGATATGCTCCGGTTCCTATAATCACGGAAACATGTCCCGGCAAAATAAATCCGTCAATTTTAATCCCTTCGGTATTCATGAGGGCAAAAAGAGCATGGGGCACAGTTTTATGCGCCGAATAGACATAATAGTTGTCAATCTTCATATCTCTCGCGGAGAGTATGGATGCAGCGACAGTCGGCGCAGTAGTCTCAAAGCCTACTCCTAAAAAGACCACTTTTTTTTGCGGATTCTTTCGGGCAATCTCTATTGCGTCAAAGGTCGAATAAACCATGCGTATATCTTTACCGGCGGCACGCTCCTTTTGAAGGGATGATTCATTCCCTGGAACTCTCATTAAATCCCCGAAAGTCGTTATGATTGTATCGGGAACCCTCGATATTTGAATAAAAGCATCTATCTCGCTCTGGGCGGTTACACAAACCGGACACCCGGGACCGGAAAGAAGCGATATTGATCCCGGAATCAGATTTCTTATACCGTTTCTGAATATTGACATGGTATGCGTACCGCATACCTCCATCAACCGGATATTTTTTTTATTCAGATTATTTATCTGTTCAACAATTTTTCGTGAAATTTCAGGATCCCTGTATTCGTCAACATGTTTGATAGTCATATTCTTTATCCGCCTAACCCGGCAATAACCGCCTG
>JBFYVZ010000251.1:0-3776 GCA_041298995.1 Desulfobacteraceae bacterium | reverse complement strand
TTCAATTCAATCAGTTAAAATACTATCAGGAAAGGAACATCGAGATGAAGGAACGGGTAAAATTGTATTTCTGGTTTGTGCTTGCTGTGGCAATAATTGTTTTCTTGGGTGGCTGCGCCTCGAAGTTCAACAACATTTTACCGCCTGATGATTTCCTGCAAAAAAAGAATGCCAGTATCGGTCTCATCTGGACGAGCAATGCCAATATGAGCTATCCTGAAGGGCCGGAATACACCGCAAAGCATTATATGCTGGGCCAACAAGGGCTTCTTGATATGGCTGTGGCCCGTTCCTTTTCCGACAAGCTCGTTACAGTCATGAGCGAGATAAAACTTAAGGATTTGATAAAGGCGCATTATTTCAACGTTTTTCAACGAGCGTTTGAAAATAACAACTTCAATGTCAAGATCAATACAGAACCCTACTGTTCCAAAAATGAATATTGCACAAATGCCCTGGATGTTAAAGATGTGAAAGTTATGAAAATTGGTGATAGTCTATTTGAGATGCCATTCTTTGATGTTATCTACGACTACAAGCCTGTTATCGCGGATCTTGGTGTCGACTACCTGCTCATGATCAATCTTTTAAATCACGGTACGGGCAGGTCCTATTACGGGATGCTTCCCACCTCTCCGCCCAAAGGCTACACCGTGCTGGCTTCATATCTTATCGACGGGAGAACCGAGAAAGTGATCAGTCAGCATGTCTCTTCCGTGATAGAACCGGTCAAGGGGGAATGGGACGAGCCTCCCAAGTATGCCAATTTAATGAAGGCCTCCGAGGCATCATTTGAAATAGCGATCAATGAAGTTTTTGTCGATATTTTCAAGCAGGCCCCGTGAAATGAGAGTATCAGCGAGCAAAGAGGTCAGGTTTTTTATTGCGCTTATCTTCGTTTTGCTGTTGGCGGGGATGACCGGTTGTGCTGGAGTATCCGCTCTGGATCCCCTTGCAAATTCCGATTCCCGTCTCAGAAATCCAAATAAGAACAACTCATTGACGCTGGCCAGCTATCGTGCGCAAAAGAAATATGACCTCCTGCTTAAGGGATTAAAGGAGGAATATGAAAGAAACAAGAAAGACGGGATGCCGATCGGCCAGCTCTACTCGAATATCGATTTGGCCGAATTTTACACCTATGGATTCATCAACTACAAGAAATCTTTGGAACTCTATGAGGAAGCGGATGATCTGAACAGGAGAATAAGGGAATCCGGGCATACCGAGGATAAGAAAGGCAGGGAGATTATAACTTACTTCCAGGCCTCCGGAAGATATGCTGTGCCGATAAAATACGATTTTAATAAAATCTCCGATCGCATAGCTGTTGGACACAAGCGCATAAGCCGTATTTTCCAGTACCGGACAAAAGTAGGAGATGACGATTGCGAATTGCCGGCCATTACCAAGCTCGTAACCGACGACTACGCCTTCACGATCCAGGTCGAAAGGGATCTCTTAAATCCCGAGTGTTTTGACCGATTCAATGAAAAGCTGACCAGAGAGACCCGCGAATCTTTCAGGCAGCGCTACAAACTCCCCCAATCCGGTCATGAATACTATATTTCTTTCAACATACTCCGAGGCCTGGCAAGTGTTTTTGACTTCTCGTCACTGTCTCCAAGCCAAATTCGGAATATCTCCACCTTGATTGATAAAACCAGGGCTTCGACACTCGAAGAGAGAAACGAACTGCAGGACGCCTATCTTGACTTTGTCGAGGTTCTTTGCCTGACCGAACTGAGGGAACACAAAAAGGCACTTGCTGCCTTTGAAGATTTCAGGTGGAAAATAGATAAGATCAACAAAGAACTCGATGACCATCTCGAATATTTGAAAAACTCCAGAAACGAGGCCATTGCCAAGGCAACCACCAAGACCGTCGGGTTTACGGCTCTTACCATTTTTACCATGGGATTGGCCATGGCTTCGGGTGGCGGATTTTACATCAACATGACGGGCGCCGGTCTTCTTGACTTTGCCGGTTCAGTTGCCGGTATTCAACGGCAGCTCACCTTTGCCGGGGAATCCGCCTATTCGAAAAGCTGGAATACCCTGCTCAATATGGATGACCAACTCCAACTCTTCCGGGCGGCTGGTAAACTATACCATATGACCGGGAACTTTGAGCAAAGCATAATGTTCAACAGGGAAGCGGTAAATATCATAACCAATTTGCGCTCTACCGTAACCACAGAGAAAGGACGAGTTTCTTTTGCCGGATTCCGGGATGAGATCTATGCCTATCTTATAGAAGATCTTTTTCGCACGGGAAAATATTCGGAGGCATTCTATTACGCCGAAAACTCGAGGGCCCGCTCACTGGTCGATTTACTGGGCAGCAAGGCCGACATATCCTTTGGCGATCGGGATACGTATGCGAAAAAAATGAAGGAAATCCAATTGTACAGAGACCGTTTACGGGGAACCATAGGTATTTCCGACCAGCAAATAGAATACATCAATGGCCTGGAGGGAGAACTTGACAAGGAACTCCATGTGGACAGAGGGAGAGGGCTGAAAATCACAAATAATATCGATATCAAGAAAGAGGTTACTCGGCAGGACCGGGAGCGCGATACCGAAATCCGGTATGATGAACTGATGACTTTAATAACCGTAAAGAATCTGAACCTGCAAGAGATACAAAGTACATTGCCAGAAGATAGTACCTTGGTCGAGTATTTTGTTGCCGATGAGAGGATCTATGCCTGGGTACTAGATAAAAATAATTTTTACCCGATTGTTCTTCCTGTTGACCATAAATCATTGAAGGGCGAAATTCAGCGTTTCACCCAGGGGATCAAGACCGGCAAGCATGGAGAACAGGCTGCTTTACAAGTGAAGGCGAAAGTAATTTATGAAAAGTTATTTCAGCCCTTGGAGGGTCACATTCTCAACAAATCGGTATACCTGGTCTGCCATGATTTTCTCCATTTTCTCCCATTTGATGCCCTGTTCACGGGCAGCGAATATCTGGCGGAGAAGTATTTTTTCTCCTATCTGCCAAGTTCGTCTGTTATGCGTTTTCTCAAGCCTATCGATACATCGCAAAAGGGGCTGCTTGTTTTGGGAAATCCCGAACTCTCCAGCACCCTGAACCTTCCCGCTCTTCCCGGAGCCGAGCTTGAAGCGGTTCGCATTTCCGCCCTGTTTCCAAACAAAAAGGTGTTTATCAGAGATAAGGCCACAGAAACGAACTTCCGGAACGAATCCTCCTCCTTCTCTATTACCCACATAGCCAGCCATGGTCTTTTCGACGAGCAGGATGCCTTAAACTCGAAACTCTTTCTATCACCCGATGACCAAAATGATGGCCAAGTCACCGCAAAAGAGCTTTATGGATTTTCCAAAGTCAGCGATCTAACTGTCCTCAGCGCTTGTGAGACTGCCCGGGCGGAAATCGGCAAAGGAGACGAACTGCTCGGCCTACTGCGCGGTTTCTTTTTCTCCGGCGCCTCATCTGTAGTTGCCAGTTTATGGAGTGTGGACGATATCGGAACGTTAAAGATGATGGAAAGCTTTTACACTCACTTGATCAAGGAAAACATTTCCCCTCTTGCGGCTCTCCAAAAGGCGAAAAGGGACATGATAGAATCCAGGGAATTCAAATCACCCTATTTTTGGGCAGCTTTTAATTTATACGGACTAGGGATCTGAGATTATCACCAATATCAGTCTGAAATAATCATAGGAAGTGAATTTCAAGGTCTCCTTCCTTGTTTATTCCAATCAAGATATTTTTTTATACTTTAAGGTTTTTCATAGGCGGT
>JBFYVZ010000234.1:0-6721 GCA_041298995.1 Desulfobacteraceae bacterium | reverse complement strand
GAAGAAGAGGTCGATAATTGCCGGAGCATCGGCCTTCATGGTCTTAAAATAATTGAAGAGATAAGCAGGCGCAAAGCGGGCAAAACTGTAAACATCCTGACTCACTGCAACGCCGGGTGGCTTGCATGCATCGAATATGGAACAGCTACAGCGCCCATCTACGCGGCATATGATAAAGGTCTGGATATTCACGTATGGGTTGACGAGACAAGGCCCCTTAACCAGGGAGCAAGGTTGACGGCATGGGAACTTGGTCAGCGTGGCGTAAAACACACGGTGATAACCGATAATACCGGCGGGCACCTCATGCAGCACTGCCTGGTCGATCTGGTTATAGTCGGCTCCGACAGAACAACATCAACCGGTGATGTCGCCAACAAAATAGGAACTTATCTTAAGGCTCTTGCCGCAAAAGACAACGATATCCCATTCTATGTTGCTCTTCCTTCCAGCACTTTTGACTGGAATTTATCTGACGGAATAAAAGAGATACCGATCGAGACGCGTAATCCGGATGAAGTGAGGTATGTCCAGGGTCTGGATAAAGATGTCCTCCGGAGCATTCTTATTTCCCCCGCCGACAGTCCTGCCGCAAACTTTGCATTCGATGTCACGCCTGCAAGGCTTGTCACTGGTTATATAACCGAACGTGGAATCTGCAACGCCGCAGGCATCCGGAATCTTTTTCCCGAAAAGCTATAAAAATATAGTTCCTCATCCCTCATTTTATGAAGCATTGAAGCTCCCCGCAGCAAGCTACGGGGAAACTTCGACTGTAAGGACTATCTGTTTTTGATTCGCTCGCTTACAGCCGCCGTTGGCGGAGCCTGGGTCGCATTCTTGCGGAATGCCAAAGCCCATTACCCATACCAGACCATTTAATCAGGGGTTATGCAAAGGTCTCTGGAGGAGTTGATGAATTGATAAATTGAGCTTATCTTGTTACGGGACAGAATATCAAAACAATATAAAAAATCTAAACGAGATATAATATGCTAAAATTATTTAGTTTTTTTAAAAAAGAAGATGCCTGCACGCTGATTACCCCGCTTGAGGGCGAACAGGCTGAAAGATACCGCAATTTCAGAGAACTGCTTAAAAACAATTATCTCGCACTTCACAGGATTGCGGATCTGGAGGAAGCATATTACGGAGGCAAGCCGTTCACGCTTCAATGGGTAAGGATGAAATATCAGGAACTTTTTGAGGCTGTAACCAACATTATTTCATCCTTTGAAGGTTTATCCAAAAAGGATATTTCATCGCTTATCCGGACAAGGGATGTTATCGGCAATGCCATCGAGAAAGAGTTCCGTCCGGGCTTTGAGTTTATAAGCAATGATATTATTATTCCTTTTGATGCCATAACAAGTGCGAAAATGAAGAAAATGACAGGCTCAAAATCCGGAAATCTTGCGCTGATCCGAAATGCTCTGGGCTTGCCGGTGCCGGACGGATTTGCGGTAACTGCGTATGCGTTTCACAAATTCATGGCAGAGAACCACCTTATAGATCCAGTTGCCGAAGCATTGGAGGGGTTGTCTGTTGAATCGGGCGAAGAGATCGAACAGGTCAGCCAGAAACTCAGAGATATGATTATGCAGTCGCCGGTTCCTTCCGAAATTGAAGAAGCATTGATGAACGCATATGCTGTACTTGAGAAAAAAACCTGGCCTGGCGTGCATATTGCCGTCAGAAGCAGTGCTATCGGTGAAGATACGGAAGCCTCATTTGCTGGACAGTATTCAACAGAATTGAATGTAACCAAAGACAACATCATCCATGCCTATAAAACGGTTATTGCCAGCAAATATTCGGCACGGGCAATTTCTTACCGGATGCATTCCGGGTTGGATGACCGGGAAACTCCCATGTGTGCGGCAGGGATTGTGATGCTTGATCCGAAAGCCAGCGGCGTGCTTTACACAAAGCACCCGTCAGCCCCCTCTTCTGATACTGTCAAAATCAATGCGGTCTCCGGGCTCGGTGAATATCTGGTTGACGGAAGTGCTTCGTCTGACGTGTTTGTGGCAGACAAAAAAAGAAATATCATTGTGGAAAAAATCATTCGTTCAAAAGAATTTCGGATGGTGAATCTGAGCGGCGGCGGCATTGATTTGGAAAAAATATCCGAACCCGAAAGACAAATTCCCTCCATTGACGACGATACTGTGTTTCAGCTAAGAGATTTCGGGCTGATGCTCGAAGAATATTTCGGAGGTCATCAGGATGTGGAATGGGCAGTGGATAAACATGGAAAACTGTTTATTTTGCAATCCAGGCCTTTGCATATCGCAGAAACAAAAATTCCGGAACAACAAATCGAGGTGAATGAGGCAAAATACCCGGTTCTGATTTCAGGCGGAAAAGCAGCATCACCGGGTGTGGCAATCGGCAAAGTTTTTATTGCAACCCCGGATATTCCGCTCAGAGATATTCCCCCCAATTATATTCTTGCCGCCAAAACCGCATCGCCGAAATATGCCGAAGCTATCGGAAAACTGCGTGGAATAATAACCGATATGGGAAGCTCAACCAGTCATCTGGCTTCCGTAGCCCGCGAATTCGGAGTGCCGATGCTGGCGAATACCCAAAATGCCACATCGGTTCTTACAAACCGGGGTATGGTTACTTTATACGCTGATATTTCAAAAGTCTGGCAGGGCGCGGTGCCGGCGCTCGAAAAACAGATAAAGCCCGCCAAACGCCCCATGTTTGAAAGTCCGGTATATCAGAAAACCAGACGAATCCTTGATCATATTTCGCCGCTTCACCTGACAGACCCTAAATCACAGTCTTTCACACCCGAAGGGTGCCAAAGTATTCATGATATTATCCGCTTTACCCATGAATTGTCCATGAAACAGATGTTTGCTTTGGGAGAAACCACAGTAAAAGGCATGACTTCCGTGAAACTGACCGCAAACCTTCCGATGTTCTTTCAACTGATTGACATCGGAGGAGGCCTTAAATTCGGACTCTCCACCTGCGACATCATTACGCCTGACAGCGTGGAATCTATTCCGTTCAAAGCGGTGTGGAAAGGCTTTACGCATCCGGGAATAACATGGTCGGGAGCAATTAATTTCAGTATGGGCGATTTCATGACGCTCATGGCTTCGGGAGCAATATCAGGAGACGTGCAGGATGCCGCAATAAGTTATGTGCTGATAGCAAAGGATTATATGAACATGAGCGCGCGCTTCGGATATCATTTTGCAACGATTGATACGCTTTGCAGTAAAGACAGCAATCAGAATTATATCACGCTGCAATTTTCAGGAGGCGTCGGGACATATTACCGGCGTTCTTTAAGAATTAATTTTCTTGGAAATGTGCTTAAACGGCTGGGATTTGAAGTATCGCTCAAAGGAGACCTGCTGGATGCGGCTCTCATGAGATATGACAAAGCAGCAACAAAGGAAAAACTCGATCAGATGGCCCGTCTGTTAGCGTGCAGCCGCCTTCTGGACATGGCAATTTCCAGTCAGGAGCAGGTGAGCGAGATGACGGAGGCTTTTTTCAGAGAGGAATATAATTTTCTTGAAAGAAAACAGGAAAATGATCCTAAAGAACTGTATGTTCACACCGGTTTTTGGAAAACGGTTAAAGAGCAGGATCGTATCCGCTGCATTCAGGACGGAACAAAATGGGGAAACGCACTCACATCAGGGGTTTCAAAATTCATGGGCAGAATATTCGGAAATTCGTATCAGGAATTTTTGGACAACGTAGAAGCTTATCATTATTTCCCTTTGGCTATTGCCAAAAACAGCGAGATTTCAGACGGATCAGCATCTGTTCATGTCAAAGCAGTGTCAGGGAGCATTGACAGAGCCGGAGGTCTGGCGTTTGGCATCAAAGATGATTGCAATTACTTTGTTTTCAGAATCAATGCGCTTGAAGACAACGCGATTCTGTTTGAATTTGACAAATGCAAGAGGTATCAGCGCAAGTCTTTGAAAAAGAAAATCAATACCGGTGAGTGGTATTTGCTTAAAGTGGAGGTTGCGGGAAATAAATTCAAAGGCTTTGTGAACGATGAACTCCTCATGGAATATGAAGCACAGCGGTCTTTACGCGGATATACAGGGCTTTGGACAAAAGCGGATTCCGTCACACATTTTGAGAATCTACAGATTCAATCCGAACAGACCGTGAGAAAAATCGAATTTTAAACAGGGAAACCTGGTTCATGAATATTCTCAAGGCAGTCCTTATCCCAATACATGACAAATTTGAGTTGTTCAAAGCTATCTTGGTCATGCGAAAGATCCGCCGGAAATCAAAAACGGATCTTTCGCAGCTTTTTATCCTAATTCGCTCAGAGGGATGCCAAGTGATTTGGCTACACCCTTTCCATAAGCAGGATCGGCCTTCATGCAATTGCCGATATGTCTTATCTTGATGTTTTTTGGCGCATCGCCCATTGCGCGGGCAGTGTTTTCAAAGAGAACCTTCTGCTGGGCCGGACTCATGAGACGAAAAAGCTTGCCGGGCTGGGAGTAGTAATCTTCGTCAACCCTATGGTCCCAATGATCGGCTGCTCCATCAATGGCCAGGGCCGGTTCGGCATATTTCTTCTGTTCCTGCCACTCCCCGTAACTGTTCGGTTCATAGCCCAGGGTGCCGCCATAATTGCCGTCTACCCGCATAGCCCCGTCGCGGTGGAAACTGTGGTAAGGGCAACGTGGAGCGTTAACGGGAATCTGGTGATGGTTAACCCCGAGACGGTATCTCTGGGCGTCACTGTAAGAGAAAAGCCTCCCCTGCAGCATCTTGTCCGGTGAAAAACCGATGCCGGGAACTACGTTGGCCGGGTTAAAGGCCGACTGTTCGACCTCGGCAAAATAGTTTTCCGGGTTTTTGTTCAGTTCGAGAATTCCAACTTCGATCAGCGGATAATCCTTTTTAAACCAGACCTTGGTCAGGTCAAATGGATGATAGGGGCATTTCGCCGCCTCCTTCTCCGGCATGATCTGCACATAGAATGTCCAGCGCGGAAAATCGCCCTTCTCTATGCTCCCGTAAAGATCTCTCTGGTGGCTCTCTCTGCACTTGCCTATAACCGCTTCGGATTCCTGATCGGTCAGGTTGTTAATACCCTGCTGTGTCTTAAGGTGGAACTTGACCCAGTAGCGTTCGTTCTTTGAGTTGATGAAACTGAATGTATGGCTTCCGAAGCCGTGCATGTGACGATAACTGGCAGGAATGCCTCTATCACTCATGACAATTGTTACCTGATGCAACGCCTCGGGCAGAGAAGTCCAAAAGTCCCAATTGTTAAGAGCGCTCCGCAGATTGGTGCGGGGATCCCTTTTAACAGCATGGTTAAGATCCGGGAATTTGAGGGGATCACGCAGGAAGAAAACCGGGGTATTGTTTCCAACAAGGTCCCAGTTGCCCTCTTCGGTATAAAACTTCATCGCAAAACCCCGGATATCCCGCTCGGCATCTGCAGCGCCGCGTTCGCCTGCTACAGTCGAGAAGCGGACGAAACAGTCTGTCTTCTTCCCGACCTTGGAAAATATTTTCGCCTTTGTGTACCTGGTTATGTCATGGGTGACGGTGAATGTACCGTAGGCGCCTGAACCTTTCGCGTGCATGCGTCGCTCGGGAATCACCTCCCGGTCAAAGTGAGCGAGTTTCTCCAGGAACCATACATCCTGCAGCAGCATCGGGCCACGGGGTCCTGCTGTCATTACGTTCTGGTTATCGACAACCGGGGCGCCGTTTCTGGTAGTCAGTTTTTTTGATTTTTTCATATTAATTTTCTCCTTTTTTTAATATATTTCATCATTAACCAACTGCTTTCTATCCTGGAATCATTCCGGATAAACCGGTAAAAAAACAGTTTCGCTTCATCAGTCAGATAGAGCTTTGCATAACATCTATTTGGGGCCGGCAGGGGACCTGAAAGCTTTCTTTTCAGGTTTGATACAATCCCCGCAATAACCGTAATATTCCATTCTTGCATCAGTGACGATAAAGCCGGCTTCACGGGCAATATCTTTTGGTTCGATTGACGGTGGAATGTTGTAATCCATAATTTTTCCGCAGAGTTTGCATATAAGGTTAATATGCTCTTCAGGATTTACTTCGTAGCGGTTTTCAAGCCGGTCAAATTCCAGATTTTTTATCAGACCGTTGTTTGATAATTCGCCCAGTGTTGCATAAATTGTTGATAAACTAACTCTTCTGGTTTTTTTTCGGGCTTCTTCACGGATCAGGTTGGCCCCGGGATGAAGATGCCCTTTTTCAACCAGAACATCAATAACAGCAAGCCTCTGGGGGGTTATTTTAAAACCCAGTTCTTTCAGTTTCCCTATAAGCTCTTCGCGTGTGATCTTTTTCATTTAGGAATGATTCCAGATTAGTTTCCAATTTAATATTTCTTTCCGTTGTTGTCAAGGTTTTTTTCGTGGAATAATCAGACAGGGAACCGGCATTTATTTATCAATACCCGCTACCGTCCTTACTTTTACCCACAAATCATTTTTGATATTAATGAACTACCCCGCAGCAGAGCTGCGAGATATCTGGAATACAGAATACAGTAGTCAGAAGTCAGAATTTTTTTTGAAGATATTTTAATCCCTCTTCTGGATTCTTACCCCGAAGCAGAGCTTCGAGGAATTCTTTTGATTAAAGATTCAGATTGCTATCTTCAGATTTAAGCGGAGTACAGCATTTGATTATTCATATAATTTGATATATCGGA
>JBFYVZ010000193.1:0-2832 GCA_041298995.1 Desulfobacteraceae bacterium | reverse complement strand
TTGAGCTTGCCCAAAATTGCCTATTTCCGAATTGGAAACTCAACTGTGTCCAAAATATGTTTCCGGATGGACACTAATTATATTTACAATTAATATTTGTTGAGGTCAAGCATGATGCCTTCCAATGGACAAAGCGCACTCAGGAAGTACCTCCTGCTTTCATCTTTAAGATAGCTGCTTCAATTCTTCTCTGGACTTCCCTCAAATCGGCGGCCATCTGGGATGCCCTCTGATACCGTTTTTCACGGTCTTTTTCGAGAGCCCTGTCGATAATCGTGACAACCGGCTTCACAATTCTTGGATTAATCTGTTTCGGATCGGGATGTTTTACATTCATTATCTGGTTCATAAGCGCTGCTGGACTATCTCCGGAAAAAGGAAGTTTTCCTGTCAATAGCTGAAAAAACATTGTACCCAGAGAGAATATATCCGATCTTCCGTCAACTTTTTCTCCTGAAAACTGTTCGGGAGACATATAATACGGGGTACCCTTAACAACTCCTGTCTGGGTCTGGGATGTAGCTGTTATTCTGGCAATGCCGAAGTCGGTTATTTTGACGACGCCTTTTTTCATAAGCATTATGTTGGCCGGTTTTATATCTCGGTGAACAACTCCCTTCTGATGAGCATAATCGAGAGCTTCGGCTATATCTGCAACATATCCTATGGTTTTTGGTATTGGGAGAAGATTCTCTTTTTTAGTATATTTTTCAAGATCCTCACCTTCCAGAAATTCCATGGCAATATAGGCGAGGTTTTGGTCATCTCCCGCGTCATAAATTGTGACAATGTTCGGGTGGGAAAGAGTCCCTGCACTTTCGGCTTCCCGGAAAAACCTCTCTTTCATTTTTTTAACTTCTTCGGGATTTTCCTCTTCGCTGAAACGGAAAGTTTTTATCGCTGTAGTCCTGTTGATTCGGGGATCCTGTCCGAGGTAAACAATACCCATAGCTCCTTTCCCAAGTTGCTTCAATATTTCATACCTGCCGAGAGTAGGCCTGGTCCCTGTTGCAGTGGAAATTAAGCCGTCACCGGGTGATGAAGTTCCGGGGAATCCATCTCCAAAAACCATTGTCTCGCTTGCCCGGATAAGCTTTTTCTTCCTTTCGGACACATCTTTGAATTTAACATCATGCTGTTCAACATATTCATAAACGGAAGCGGCTTTGTTGAACTGCCTTTTTCTTTCATAATCGAGCCCGAGGTTATAAAGAATATCCTTCATCTGGTCATCCACAGGAACACGGCGGAATTTATCAAAAGCCATATCAAGCATTCCCTGCCCCTGGAAGGAGAGACCCAGCATGCGGTTTGTTTCCGCGGATTCTCCTTCTATCTTTTCTTTTCTTGTTTCGGTAACAAAATATTTAAGACTGGTAATTCCTATATAGCCTATAATAAGTTCAATTATCGGATAGATGGTACGGATCCAGTATCCGTTTGAAACAAATAAGAAAGCCGAACTTCCCATGAGCAGTATAAGAAGAAGAACAAATGTTATGCCCGCGGTCATTGCTTTTAATTTAGGGAGAACAAATGTTATCAGAAGACCTATGATAAGGATCATTGCAAGTTCGGCTATTGGATTCCAGTAAGGCTGCTGAATAAATTTTTTATTGAGTATCGCCCAGATTGTATGCGCGGAAAACTCACCGAATGACATGGCAGGATCGGTTGGTGTGCCTATCGGATTCATTATCCCGGAAGCAGAGGCGCCTAACAGGACAAGCTTGTTTTTAAAGACGCTGGGAGGAATTTTATCATTAATAACATCAAAGAAAGAGAAGCGCTTGAAAGAATTTCCGGGACCTTTGAAATTTACAAGCAGTTCGGAACTTAAAGTGGTAGGAATTTTAAGCGAACCCAAGGTGACGTTTGATCCTAATTCTGCAGAAATATTATTGCCGGGTATGTTTAAATAAACAGACGCAAGCTTTAAAGTATATGACGGGAAAAAGGACCCTCTGTACCCATATATGAGGCGTTCTCTTCTGGCAATACCGTCAGGGTCGTTTCCGAAATTTATATGACCTATGCCGATAGAAGACTGAATGAATGAAGGTATCGGGAGTATAATTTCGTCAGACTGATAGTATTGAGCATCCGCCGGGCTTCTGATTTTCTGAATTGAATATTCTGAAAGGGAGGTGTCGGCTTTTTCAGTTTCTCCGCCTGCACCCCGGGATTCCTTGAAAAAGACCGGCAGCACTACTTTGCCCGATTCTTTAATCGCGTCAGCTAGTTTTTTGTCATTATCGAGATTTTCAATTGTTTTCTGAATAGCCAGGAGGTATTCGGTATTCTTATCTTTAGCTTTATCGGAAAAAGTCGCTTTGAAAAGTTCCTCAAGTTCTTTGACCGCTTTTAATCCCGAGCTTTCTTCATGTTCGCTTAGAATCAGGTTGAGGCCTATCACCCGGGGGGTTCCGGAATTTATCTTTCTTATACCATCTGCAAGAAGATAACGGGGCCAGGGCCATCGTCCCAGTTTTTCAATTGAGTCGTCATCTATGTCAACAATAACTATTTCGCTCGGGGACCCTGGATCTCCTCTTAATCCCATCAAAACATCGTAAAGTTTGAGTTCAAGGGTATCGAGGAAATCCATTCGAAACAAGCCTATACCCAGAAAAAGGATGGTAATACATATTCCCGTCAAAATCGCCGGATTTTTTTTGAAAATGCTCATGATTATTTTTCTCTGGCAATAGTTGATGGACTCGTAAAAAGTCATATGCGAACGGATTTGAGATTTTTGGGAGATAGATTTTTAAGGAACTGAGCGTTAAAAATCACAAGCTGTTTGAGGGTATTAGCCCGAGTTCTTGTGAT
>JBFYVZ010000187.1:0-11333 GCA_041298995.1 Desulfobacteraceae bacterium | reverse complement strand
TATCACCGGCCGGAACAACCATGATGATTTTTTCTATGGAAGCGCACCTGCCGAATGCCTGAAGAGTCCTTGAAAGCAGAGGAATACCCTCCAGATCGAGATACTGCTTGGGAGTCGGGCGATTCATTCTGACACCTTTCCCGGCGGCTACTATTATCGCATCGGCCATCAGAACTACCTCAAGTATTTAAGCTCCTTCGGAAGGGGGATTCCTTTCCCCATTGTATCTTCACCGTAATTAACATCCGCAAGAATCTGTATGTCTTTCAGTGCGCGCGTATCGCCTTCAAAGGTAACCTTCTCTATTTTCTCTTTCTGTATCTTCCCTCCAGCCCATTGTATATCAAGCACATTGCTTGCGTCAAACCTGTCCGACCCTACACATAGTTCGACCTGGCCTCCGAAATGCTGGACAATTTTGGCGACAAGAAGACTCGGCCTGCTGTGAAAACCGAGAGATACAGGTATTCCAACTGTGACCGCCGAACGTTCAATATTCTCATTCAGTATTTTTTTAGCAAGATCTTTTCCGTTTGATAAAAAATGACATACATAATAGAGGCAATAATTTATTGTCCGGTCAAGAAGGATATTCGGATCGATGATCAGCGAAAGCCTCTCCTGAGTTTTTTTATAAATGCTCTTATAACCGGCATCGTGAAGATGTCTTTCGTAAAAATGAAGGAGCCTGCCGATTACCTGGAGAAGATGAAAGACCACTGAAAAAAAACCGCGGAGCTGCTTTAATTTCCTGTTACCGAACTCGTATCCTCCATGTATCACATAGGTATCGAAAGAAGACTGAAGATTGTGGACCAGCATTTCGAAACGCCTTATTTCAACCTCATTTATCCTGCCGGGGACAATTGCCCGTATTTCCTCAATATCATACGGTTCGTCAAAACCGTAATGGTCAAAGCTTGCAGCAATATTAAGAAATTCACTTGCAATTATTACTATATTCTCTTTCTGCTGATCGCTGTTTTCATCGTCAATATCATATTCGAGTTTTTCACCGGTTGATACACTCGGAAAATCGGCGATACTGAACTTTTTCTTTGGGATCGGAATGCCGAGACGGATTGCCTCTTTGATTATCTCAGGCGCCATCTTTAAAATAGTTTCAGTAAAGAAATCGAGGGTGGCCTTCCCTTCCTCCCTGAAGTTTCCAAGCACAGGCAGGTCATAGTAATCAAGCCGGTTCAAAATATGCGTCTGCGAATAACAGCCGAGGCTCAAGTGCCTCGCTGCAGCGGAGAGTTCTCTGTAATAATACCAGTTTTTACTGTTTTTCGCCCCATGTAAATCGAGAAAATCCTCAAGAAGCTGCGAAGAAGAGATGAAAGCAGAAAAGAACTTTTTAACAAGGAGTCGCTTGGGATCTTCCAGACTTAAAAGGGAGGAACAGCATTTAAGATAATCGTAAGAGAATATCCCGACCTTCCTTGCAAAGGAACCGTCTACGGTATTTTCACGCAATTGCATAGTTTCACAAAATCAATCTTCATTGCCCTTTAAGGCTGATATAGGTAATCGGTTTTGCCGTTTTGCAAGATATTTTTACAAAACATAACAACGCCCCCTGATTGTCAATAAAGAGAAACAGGCAGAGGCAAAAATAACGACTTCGTGGGCGTATATCCACTGGGGCTGTCCAGGTTTCATGGGAGCGGATCTGCTGCCGTTGGCGAAGTCTGAATCGCGTTCTTGCAGAACTGCAAAACCGATTACCTATGTCAGCCATTTAATCAGATGCTATCCAAAGCTCTTAAAGGGTAAACGGCCGGAGCAACCCGTAAGCCGAATTCTGTTTCCGGTCCGGGTTACCCCGAAACGGACAACGACCATTCATCTATGGATGCAGATTGCCCTGCACCTCTTGCGACCTACCCGGGAGCTCGGACGGGCAGCCCTCAGACACTCCCCTATTTGGTCTTGCACCGGGTGGGGTTTGCAAAGCTTCCCCGGTCACCCGGAGAACTGGTGCGCTCTTACCGCACCTTTTCACCCTTACCCTGCAATAAATGCAGGGCGGTATATTTTCTGTTGCACTTTCCTTCGCGTCGCCACGACTCCACGTTATGGAGCACCCTGCCCTGCGGTGTTCGGACTTTCCTCAGGATCAGGATCTGACCCTGCGATCGTTTAGATTGCTCCGGCCGAACATCATGCTTTCCCCCAGTAAATTATTCTCTGACAATGGGGGCAGAATTTTATGCCGTCAAACCGCTGAAGCTCATTATACATCTGGGGAGGAATATTCATGTTGCATCCAAGGCAAATTGAATCTAAAGCCGGCGCAATTGCAGTCCCCTTAGTCAACCCTTTGACCATATTGAACTTTAACATTAATTCTTTGTCGACATTCTTTGAAATACCGCCCCGTTTTTCATCAAGATCGGCAAGCTCCATCTCGCCCTGCCCGATCTTTTCCACTATTATCTCCTTCTCCCTGTCAATTCTCTCTTTTGTTTCAAGAAATTCCTTTTTCAGGGAAACCATCCCTTTCTCTGTAGCATCAATAACATCAAGGCTTTTTAACATTTCATCTTCGACCAGCGAATTTTTCGCCTTGATGTCATCGATCTCCTTCAATATTGATTGGTATTCCTTATTCGTCTTTACTGCCGCCAGCTTCTCCTGGCTTTTTCTGAGCATTGAAAGGTTGGCCTGGTAATCCGACTCATTTGAGCGATATTTTTTTTTAAATTCGTCAACAAGCAACTTTTTCATTTCCATATCCTGTTCGGCATCTCTTATCTCTTTATCAAGAATCGCCATCTTATCAGGAATAACCTCAAGGGACGATTTGATCTTATTAATCTTGATTTCAATTTCCTGCAGCTGAACTACAATACCTATTTGTTCCCTCATGTTAATCATATCTTCTTATTTCATAAAATAAGTTATGCGCCTGTTTCATAAGATATGAAACGGGTCGCGTTCAAAACCGCATGCCCTAACCAATACCTCATAACCGGCTTTCCGTATCATAGCCCTGAGCTTTTTAGCCAGAGCCTTAACAATTATATGCTCCGACGCAAAATGTCCTATATCGATAAGCCCGCGGCCCTCTGTTTCGGCATCTCTTGCATCATGATATCGCATATCTCCTGTAATGTAAACCTGGGCCTCCGATTTAATGAATTCCTTCATAAGGGATGATCCGCTTCCCGTGCAAACTGCAGCATGAGTTACTAAAAGCTCCGGGTTTCCCGCAATTCTTATACTCTTTAAAGCAAGTCTTTCTTTTATTTTCCGGGCAAAAAGAAACAAACTCATTTTTTCATCGAGCTCGCCCACTCGCCCTAAACCATCAGAATTATCATATTCATAAAGCGGATAAACATCATAAGCCATTGTCTCATATGGATGACTATTTCTGATATGTGCAATGATTCCCGGAAGATCCTGTTTAACGGCAACCGCTTCAATTTTTACCTCATCCACATCGGATACTTTACCTCTTTCCCCTGTGAAAGGCTTTGCCGGAGATCCCGGTCTGAAAGTCCCTTTCCCGCTGCTCCTGAAAGAGCAGGAGGTGTAGGAACCTATTATTCCCACACTCGTTTCAAACAGCGCTTCAAGGATCTTTGTTTCGTATTGGGTTGGAACATAGACTACGAATTTGCACTTGCCGGATGAGTCGGCTCCTCTTAGCGCCCTTATGTTTTTTAGACCAAGGCGTGATGCAAGAAGATCATTAAGACCATCTTTTGCACAGTCAAGATTGGTATGAGCTGAAAAAATAGACAGTCTGTTTACTGCCGCCATGCGAATAAGATTGCCCGCAACAGAGCCGAAATCGATACATTTTAAAGGATTAATGATCAGGGGATGGTGAGTAATCAGGATATCAACCTTGCTCCGGCATGCTGCGGCTATAACATCCAGGGTAGGGTCCAGGGCAACCCACGCTGTTTTGACCGGCCAATCAATTTTTCCAACCTGAAGACCCGGATTGTCCCATTTTTCCGCAAGCATGGATGGAGCAATTTTTTCAATTATCTTTATAACATCAGATACGGTAGCTTGCATTGGATAATTTCATCATTTTGATGATCCTTTAACAATTTGGAGGGATACTGTAAATTCTCCATAATCATAAAAAAGGCGTGGTTTCATGCAACCACGCCTTTAAAGCAACAACCTTTTTTTAGGGTAAAATCAATGTCCAGCATTGCGATGACCTCTATATGAGACCTTTGCATAACGCCCCCTTTTGTGAGAGCTTTGAATTTCTCAAATATAGGTCTGCGGGGTAATGGGTTTTGGCATTCGCAAGAATACAATCCAGCCTTTGCCAACGGCGGCATATCCGCATCCATTAGGATGTTGACAGCCCCAAGGATGAATAGTCAAGAAGCCTTATACAGTATTCGCCTGTATGATACCTGTCGGATATCCGGGGGCGTTGATATGTCACCATAAAAATTTCTTGCGATATGCCAAAACCCATTACCCCTCAGACCTTTTAATAATATGTTATGCAAAGCTCTCTTTGTCCGATTACTGCGTCAGGCTCAAATTTCAATCCTCGAAATACTCAATGTATTCATGTGGTTGTAATTATCGCCTTCCTTGTACTTGCCCAAAATTGAACGTTCTTCAAAGGTCTCTATAAATCTGAAAAGGTCTTAATAAGGTATGGGCCCACCTGGGATCGAACCAGGGACCGACCGGTTATGAGCCGGTGGCTCTACCAGCTGAGCTATGGGCCCTCAAAACACCTTGACGCCTGACTTTTTATATTTGTATTGATACTTTGTCAAGCGCTACATTTGACGGCTTAGTAAAAAGTCAATTTTCAAACGGCAAAGTAAAAAGCTCATTATGCAAGGCGCGCGAATCTTGAGGAATACCGCAAACGCGGGACCCCGAAGGGTGCGTACATGTCAGTACGCTGCAATGACGAAAGATATAGCGCAACACAGCAGAATGACTTTTTACGAAGCTGTTACATTTCAATAAAGTTTTTCAGCTTCCTGCTCCTCGTTGGATGTCTCAGTTTTCTTAACGCTTTGGCCTCTATCTGCCTTATGCGTTCACGTGTCACCTGAAAATCCTGGCCGACCTCTTCCAGAGTATGGTCTGCCTTCTCTCCGATTCCGAATCTCATTCTAAGAACCTTCTCTTCGCGTGGCGTCAGCGTTGCAAGCACCTTTCTCGTCTGCTCTGCAAGGTTTTGGTTTATAGCTGCATCGGAAGGAAGTATGAATTTTTTATCTTCTATAAAATCGCCAAGATGGCTGTCTTCTTCTTCACCTATCGGAGTTTCCAAAGATATAGGCTCCCTCGCTATTTTTAAGACCTTGCGCACTTTCTCCAGAGGAATTTCCATCTTTTCAGCAATCTCTTCGGGTGTCGGCTCACGTCCTTGTTCCTGAACAAGATATCTTGATGTCCGGATCAGTTTATTTATCGTTTCGATCATGTGCACCGGAATGCGTATGGTTCTAGCCTGATCCGCTATTGCTCTGGTTATCGCCTGCCTTATCCACCATGTTGCATATGTACTGAATTTATAGCCCCGGCGGTATTCAAACTTATCAACAGCTTTCATGAGACCTACGTTTCCTTCCTGGATCAGATCCAGAAACTGAAGGCCTCTGTTTGTATATTTCTTTGCTATGCTGACAACAAGGCGCAGATTGGCTCTCGTCAATTCGCTCTTGGCAATTTTTGCATTCAGGCGTCCTTCTGCAACAGAAGACATGATTTTTTTCAGTGTACGGCAATCTGATTTTATTTCATACTCTCTTTCATGCACATGCTCCTGGTTTTTTTTGAGTTCATTATAGAGCGATGAAGCTTCATCCTTTCCAAGTTTGCAGCGTGATCTGGACCATTTTATAAAATTGCCCTTGGATTTAAGATTGGCACGAAGCTCTGATATGGAAGATTCTACTTTTTCAGCATAATTCGATATGGTTTTTTCCTTGGATTCGAACCAGCCGATATGGTCTCTCATGATCCCCTCAAGCCTGTCCAGAACACTGCTTTCGAGTCTCCATTCTTTAAGAAGATCAAATATTTTATTGTTATTGACTGAAATCAGCTTCTTTATTCGTCTAACCTCGTCCTTATCAAGTTTGGGAGAATACATTCTATCACGCAACGACTTGTTCTCTTCATGTATCTCTTTTATTGAATGGATCGCCCTTATAAAATTTTCAATCTGGAGCATTTCATCAACGTAAGTATCGCCTTCATCAAAATCTTTAAGAACATGCTTAGGCCGTTGTGCTCCTCCTTCTATCTGCACCCCGAGATCGATTATATGTTCGACACATGTCACCGCATTAATCAGAGCTCTTAAAACCTCCTGCTCTCCGTCTTCTATCTTTTTTGCTATATCGACCTCCCCTTCCCTGCTCAAAAGAGTGACGAGTCCCATCTCTCGAAGATACATTTTTACCGGATCCGTCACGGTTCCAAAATTTGCAAGGGCAGAGTCTCCTCCCCGTTTCGTCTTTTTTTCTTTTAATTCTTTTTCACTTTCAGGCATTTTATCTTTGCCTTCATCAACCAATTCGATATCCTGTTCATGAAAAAGCATCAACGTCTCATCTATCTGTTCCAGAGAAATAATATTTTCAGATAATTCTTCATTGAGCTCTTCATAAGTTATAAAACCCTGACTCTTTCCTTTTGACACCAGATCTTCAAAACTGTTTTTATTGCTCTTTTTTGGACTTTCGGTTTTTGATACCGATCCCTTTTTTCTGCCCCTTTTACTTATTTTATGGGTCTCTTTTGTCAGAGCCTGCTTCTTTGTCTTCTTTCCTTTTTTTTGAACTAATTTATCTGTCATTGAGTTTCGCCTCCCGAAGCGTCCAGGTTATTCGATCTCTTTTTTCTTGCCTGAATTTGCTTTTCTCTCAATAATTCCAAAAGCAACTTATCATCCTTTATTTCTTCAGCAGCCTTTATTTTATTAATACTTGTATCTTTCTGCCGTTCTCGGAAATCTTCAAACTGCGCCACCAATTTCATGCAACCATCAAGGTCCCATGCATCTTCACCGATAGCAAGAAACGCCGCTATACGATTTTTCTCATCATCATCAAAAGCAGGAATCATGTCATGGGCTTGACGACTCCCCAACTTTCGCTGCCTGATAATATCATATCCTACAGACTTTAATATATCATCGGTAAAATTCTTTAATACATCACGCTTAATAATTTCCGGAATTATTTCAGTAAACTGAAGCATCATTGCAATAATCCGTCTCTCAAGTCTGCTGCCTTTTTCATTTCCGGTCACAGGAATGGAATTTGAACCGGAGATAGTCGTTGACACGCCGACCTTCTCACGAATTGCGGCTTCATCAATATCTGTTTTTTCAGCAAGTTCCCTGATATATAAAGATCTTTCAATATTGTCTCCGACAGAGGAGATAACATTTTTTAATTCGGATATAATACGAATTTTCCCTTCGATCGACATGCCGTGTTTTTTAATTGCGCGATTTATCAGAAAAGAAACCGCGCCGAGAGCTCCTGAAACAGCATTTTTGAAAGATTCCGCGCCAAATTCAACAAGGTATGAATCAGGATCGTATCCTGAAGGAAGCACAAGAATCCTTGCATCCGCGTTTCCTTTATCGAATATTTCGGTACTCCTGTATGCTGCCTTTATTCCTGCGGCATCTGAATCGTAAACAAGGATAAATTTACCCTCTTTCCCCACAATTCCTCTCAACATCTTCACATGTTCAGGTGTGATGGCAGTCCCAAGCGTAGCTACACAATTTTTTATTCCGTGCTGATGGAGGGCAAGAAAATCAAAATAACCTTCAACAATATATACTGTTTCAGTAATCCTGCATTCGCTTTTTGCAGCATTCAGACCATACAGTGAACGACTCTTATTAAAAACAACAGTTTCAGGAGAATTAAGATATTTCGGAAGCGAATCATCCATGACACGCCCCCCAAAACCAATAACCTGAGAGCCGGCATCAAAAATAGGAAAAATAATTCTGTCCCTGAAGCGATCATAAAATCCGGCTGAATCATTTTTTTTTATTACCAATCCGGCTTTTTCAAGCAAAAGAGGGGAATGCTTATCCTTTTTTGTCATGTAATTTAAAAGAGTATTCCACCCTTCCGGAGCATATCCGAGACAAAAATCACGAACAGTTTCTTGAGAAATCTCCCTCTTGTGAAGATAATCACGCGCTTTTTTCCCTGCGTTGCTTTCGGTCAGGAATTTTGAAAAAAAAATCATCGCCTGCTTATTGACAGATAAAAGGTTCTCCTTTTCACTTATTTTTTGTTTCTGTTCTGGTGTTATTGCATCATCCGGAATATGTACCCCATATTTTTCCGCTAAAAATTTAACAGCTTCAGGGAAAGAATGTCCTTCTTTTTTCATCAAAAAGGCAAATACATTCCCACCGTTACCGCATCCGAAGCAATAAAATATCTGTTTCTCATAACTTACAGTAAAGGAAGGCGTTTTTTCCGAATGAAACGGGCAAAGACCAATATGGTTCCTTCCCGCTTTTTTCAACACCACGGACTCTGAAATGAGATCAACAATGTCTGCCGCGCTTTTTATTTCATTTATTTTTTCTTCGGGAATAAAAAACACCAAGAGGAGCAACCTCCAACTTATTGAACTAAAACGGAATATAACAATGGAAGGTCATTAAAAATAGGGCTGGTTTTCAACAATTTCCAATATCCAGAAAAATACCTCATATATTAAGCAGAAGACTATTATCAATGGTACATAGGGCAATCCTGCAACTGTTACAAGCTAATTAGTTTCCATCCGGAACTGGCTCTTTTGGGCGATCTCTGTGTCAATCTGCGGGATTTCTTGTGCGACATACAATACGTATGTTTCCGCGCAACCCCTTGATTTACTTGAGCTTGCCCAAAATTGCCTATTTCCGAACTGGAAATTTACATATGTCCAAATTTGGTTTCCCGATGGACACTAATTAGAATGTGAAATTAATCACCGTAGTTATATGTGTCAAGATATTTTGAATATTATTAGAAATTATTTTTCGAAGCTCCCCCCTGTAAGCTACAGGGAATATTCGACCGTTGGGAATAGCGTCTATTTTAAATTTGCTCGCTGTTTCGGTTCAATATGTCGAAAATATGCCACGAAATAAAGGATCAATAATTTGCATTTTTTTGCTTTGAAATACGTATGGCATCTTTAAAATCAAGTGTTCCACTATAAATAGCCTTGCCGGTAATAACCCCCACAACACCATATTTCTCAATTTTAAGCAGGTTATAAATATCTTCTTTTGTTGAAACACCGCCGGAAGCAACAACCGGTATCGATATCGATTCCGCAAGGCAACGCGTTTCCTCTATATTCGGTCCCGTCTGCATTCCGTCTCTGTAAATGTCAGTAAAATTTATAGCGGCTACACCACAATCTTCAAATTTTTTCGCAAGATCTATGGCCTTCATCGTCGTTGTTTTAGTCCACCCTTCTATTGCAACAAAACCGTTTCTTGCGTCAATTCCAACAACTATCATTCCGGGGTAACGTCTGCACGCATCTTTTACCAGCCCTGGATTCCTATGTGCCTCCGTCCCGATTACAACCCTTTTTATACCAATATCTACAAACATGCCGATGGTCTCTTCATTCCTTATTCCGCCACCGACCTGTATATCAACTTTAACTTTTGCAAGCACCTCTTTTATGGCCTTAAGATTCCTGGGAGACTTTTCAAAAGCACCGTCAAGATCAACCACATGAATTAATTCTGCCCCTTCATTCTCCCATCTGCATGCCATCGCTGAAGGATTGTCTGAAAAAACAGTTTCTAAATCCTTATCTCCCTGCCGAAGCCTTACACATTTTCCATTTTTAATATCTACCGCCGGTATTATTATCATTTTTTGAATAATTTTATAAGCAAGTCATTAAGACCTGATGTTGCCAGGTCATCTGCAGAAACCCACTCTCCTTTCCGTTTTATAAAAGCGCCTATTTCAAAAAGATTTTCGCTTAACGAGCGCTGGGTCTCATCTACATGCCCTGCCCATAGAACACGTCCGCTTGAAACGCCTATAAGATGCAGATCAAAGGCAACTGAAGCCGGTGAAACAACCGAATACGTTGTTCCAATCCGTTCTTTGAAACGGTATAAATGACCGGTCATGACTGCATCAGCTCCAAGTAATCGTCCATTTTCTATAAGCTCATTAACTTCATGTGCCATTGATTCATTGCCGCTTTTAAAATCATCATAATGCATTTGAGCCTGATTCGGATAAAGAATATCAATTTCCGTATTGCTTTTAATAAATGAAACAAGATGTCTGGTCAGCGTAGCATCAGAGCCTTCCTGTATGGTTCCGGAAAGAAATACTTTTCCGCATACAGGACATCTCGCATTATTTTCTCTTCCATAAACTGCCGATACATCTTTGAAAGGCACAATAAGAACTTTTTTAATGCCCTCAAGGGGAGAGACCGATTCAGCCGCAATCACGTCGGCCTTGCAGGCTGCAAGCAATAACGGCGCAAAAAGAAAAAAGCACAGCACTTTTGAATAAAGAGATATTCTGCTTTGCATAATATAACTCCGGCAGAGAAATGAAAGATACAGGGATTTTATTCCTGCTACAAAACCCCTTTTGTTGATCGGACTCCTTTTATACGCTCATCAATTGAAGCCGCCTGATCAAGAGTTCTTCCCGCAGCTTTGAAAATAGACTCGATTATATGATGTTCATTCTGGCCATAGAATACGTTGATGTGCAGATTCATGCCCCCTTGAGTTGAAAAAGCCCTGAAAAATTCCCTCCCAAGGCCAATATCAAAACTCCCTCCCTGAAACGGCGTGGGAGTCACATTGTAAATCAGATAAGGGCGGTTAGAGAGATCGACAGTGACAGAAGCCAGGGCATCGTCCATCGGAAGCACAACATGCCCGTACCGCCTGATGCCTTTTCTGTCGCCAAGCGCTTTCTTAAAGGCATCACCCAGAACAAGTCCCACATCTTCAATTGTATGATGCAGATCGACCTCAAGATCACCTCTTGCGGTAATAAAAAGATCAAAAAAACCATGCACTGAAAAGAGAGAAAGCATGTGATCAAAAAAGGGGACTCCGGTATCTATTTCATGTTTTCCTGTTCCGTCCAGACAAAGCTTCATAGTTATGGCTGTTTCTTTGGTCTTGCGGTCGACATCGGCTGTGCGGTTCATAAGCAACCTATAATTATATTTAATGTCTGGTGGAGATGAGGGGGTTCGAACCCCTGGCCTCGGCGTTGCGAACGCCGCGCTCTCCCAACTGAGCTACATCCCCACATTTTTTAGTGTTTATTATCAAATCGGAA
>JBFYVZ010000175.1:0-18766 GCA_041298995.1 Desulfobacteraceae bacterium | reverse complement strand
TCCATTTAAAAAAAACGCGTTTGATCTTGTAATATGCTCTGAGGTTCTTGAGCATATCCCCGATCATAAAAAGGCCGTATCCGAAATAATGAGAGTTTTAAAACACGGGAAGAACCTTGTCGTCAGTGTTCCGAGATATATGCCCGAAAGGATATGCTGGGCGCTTTCCGATGAATATCATAATGTAAGCAGGGGACATATCCGCATATATAAAAAACGGGAAATTGTAAGCCTTTTTGAAAATTCAGGAGCAAAGTTGTGGGCGAAACATTTTGCCCACAGCCTCCATACGCCCTACTGGTGGCTTAAATGTATTGCGGGCCCTGCAAGAAATGACAGCGCCATCATAAACTTTTATCATAGAATGCTTGTCTGGGATCTTATGAAAAAGCCATTAATCACCCGTTTTATTGAGAGAATTTTAAATCCGTTTTTCGGGAAAAGCCTGGTCCTTTATCTTAAAAAAAATAACTGAAGCATATTCCATGCGATAATTTGACATGCCGGCGCCAAACATCTTCCAAAACAATTGACTTAAGGAAATGAAAAAAGTATAAGCAGGAAAAAACAATGGATACGCAATGGGCGCAACGCGTATAATTATTACCGGTAAGACCGTATTTTTTACATTAAACGATTTTCTAAAAAGGGGAAAAGGTATGAACAAAGCTGATTTAGTAGTTAAAGTTGCAGAAATAGTAGGAACAAGCAAAGAGGCTAAGGAAGTGGTCGATTGTATATTTGAAAACATGACTGCCGCTTTAAAGGGGGGAGACGAAGTCAGATTGTCCGGATTCGGCACTTTTAAAGTTAAAGAGAGAAAAGCGAGAACCGGAAGAAATCCCCAGACAGGAGTCGAAATAAAAATAGAAAAGAAAAAAACCCCGAGATTCTCACCGGCAAAAGCTCTGAAGGACGCAATAAGCTGATATTACAAAGCCGGCAACAATATCTGATGGCTCCGTAAAAAATTAAAAATGATTTATTTTGACGGGAGAATCCGCCTCAGGCGGATTCTCCCATGTCTCATAACGTGTTCAGCCTGTAGTAGAATCCCATCTTTTTCATGAGCTCTTCATGAGAGCCGGACTCGATTAATCTGCCTTTATTTAATACTATAATTCTGTCTGCCCTGCGGGCAGTTGTTAGTCGATGTGCGATAATAATAGATGTTCTGCCTTCCATCAGTTTTGTTAAAGCCTCTTCAATCCTGCGTTCCGTTTCGGAGTCAACGTATGATGTTGCCTCGTCAAGCATTATTATTCCGGGATTCCTGGCAAAAGCCCTTGCTATTGAAATTAACTGGCGCTCTCCGCTTGAAATCGATTTTCCTCCTTCCGATAAAACAGTCTCTATTCCGTAAGGAAGCCTTTCAATTATATGTCTGCAGTTTAAAACATCGAGGATATATTCTACCTCTTCGTTTGATATGCCGCTTTTGCCGATTTCACCTCTTTTGCCTCTAGCAATATTCTCGCCGACTGTTCCCGAGAACAAAAAAGAATCCTGCATTACAATTGCCATTTTTGACCGCAGGAGATCATGGGGGAATGTTTTTATGTCATTTCCGTTTATGAGAATAGCGCCGGAATCGGGCTCATAAAATCTTGTCAAAAGATTTAGAAGGGTTGTCTTTCCGGTGCCTGTCGGTCCGACGACAGCTATTTTTTCCCCGGCCTGAATGATAAGAGAGATGTCCCTGAGCACAGGCTCTCCCGGTACATAACTGAAAGAAACATTCTTGAATTCAACGCTCTCTATTTTGTCAAGGCAGTGTCCGCAGGATAATTTTCCGGAAGATTCCGGAAGGCCTTCTTTGTTGTCAAGAATAAGAAATATTCTTTCTGCAGAAGACATCGCGTTTTGAAGGATGTTATATTTATCCGCAATATCCCTTATCGGCCTGAAAAACATTTTCATATAGGAGATAAAGGCGACAAGAGCGCCAATAGTTATTTTTTCAGAAAGAACGCTGCTTCCGCCGTAAAATATTACAAGTGCAACCGAGACTGATCCAAGGAGTTCAATCAGGGGCATAAAGACTGCGAGAACCTGTATCTGTTTCATGCCGGCAATATAGTTTTCATGATTTAACTTTTTAAAGCTTCTGATATTTTCATTTTCCTGCAAAAAAAGCTGAATGACCCTTATCCCGCCTATGGTTTCAGAGATTTTTGAGTTTATTTCGGCAACTTTTATCCTGAGTGTCCTGAACGCGTCTCTTGCCAGGCCCGAAAACCGGAATGATATAAAAAGGACGAAAGGAAGCACTGTAAAAGAAACAAGGGCAAGCTTCCAGTTGATGCTGAGAAGTACAATCATAATTCCGGCAAGCAGAAAAAGGTCCTTGAAAACAACTGCTATGACGGAAGTGAAAAATTCATCCATATTCTGAACATCACTTGTAACCCTTGTTACAAGTCTTCCCGTCGGGTTGTGGGAGAAAAAAGCGGCCGGAAGAGATTGTATGTGTGTAAAAAGGCGCATCCGAAGATCATGCATGATCATCTGCCCTGCGTACTCCATCAGCATTGTATCAAGAAAATTCAGGCAAAAACCCGCAATAACTATGGCAAGCAATACAGCCGCGGCAAGGCCGACACCCTTGAAATCCCTTTCTCTTAAAATGTAGATATCCCGCTTCTCCATTTTTGAAAGTTCTTCGATAGGGACGAGAGCAAGAGAGCCATCGGTTTTAAAACGGATTCCGTTCTTTTCAAGAGTTTCCCGGATGGCAGGATTACTTAAATCAGCCCGGTAATATCCTGTCTTATTCCCCTGAGCCGGCGCATTCTCATTGTGGTAAACGGAACGCGGCACAATATATCTGTCAATTGCAATCTTTGTGACATAGGGGATGGAGAGATCAAGAAGTGTGATTAATATTACAAGAACAACAGAAGAGAAAAAAAGGAGTCTGTAAGGCTTTCCGAACTGGTAAAGCTTCTTTAACAGGTTCAGATCATATTGTTTTCCGAGCTTCTCTTCTTCGTATCCGTAATCAAAGCGCATTCATTTCCTCTTCGATTTCCTGCATTTTAAATGTTTTTGCGTAATATCCGCCGAGAGCCATAAGATCCTCGTGTGTTCCGGATTCCGTGATTTTTCCCTTGTCCAGCACAATTATCCGACCGGCAAAACAAAGGGCGGAGAGGCGATGTGACACTATAATTACCGACTTTTCGGCTGACATCGCTCTGATGTTATTGATTATTTCCGAACCCGTTTCCACATCCACCTGGCTTACCGGGTCATCAAGAATGAGTATCGGCGTATCGGTTAAAAAAGCCCTTGCAAGGGCGATACGCTGTTTCTGCCCCCCGGAAAGGATAATGCCTCTTTCTCCCACAATCGTATCCAATCCTTTCGGGAAAGCTTTTATTGTGCCGGAAAGAGAGGCCTGTTCTATCGAGCGTTCCAGATCTGAATCCTTTATGTCGGTTCTTCCGAAAGTTATATTATCGCGGATTGTTCCTGAGAAAAGAAAAGGCTCCTGGGGCGTGAAAGATATCCCTGCCCTTAAATCTGAAAGCCTGACATTTCGGATATCTTCATCCTCAATCGATATTTTTCCTCCTGAAACATCATAGAGTCTCGGGATAAGGCCCAGAAGGGTCGTTTTCCCACCTCCAGGCGGCCCTGCTATTCCAGTGATTGTGCCCTTTTCAACGCAGATATTAATACCGGTAAGCACGGGAGACGTCCCGTTATCGTATGAGAATCCCACATCTTCAAAGCATATTTTACCGTTTTTCACCTTGATAACGGAGGCATCACTTTTATCTTGAATCTCAGGAGCGGTTTCCAAAATCATGTTTATCCTGTCAAGAGATGCCTTCCCGCGCTGTATCAGATTGGTGACCCAGCCCATTGCCATCATAGGCCATGTAATCAGGCCGAGATAACTTATGAATGCCACTAAATCGCCGGGCGTGATGGTTGAATATATTGTCTGTCTTCCCCCGAGATAAAGAACAATGGCAAGGCTTATATTTGAAAAAAGAAGCATCATCGGGAAAAAAGCTCCGGTGACTTTAACGAGCCTCATATTTTTATTTAAGTAGTTTCGGGATTTTTTATCAATAAGGATACTCTCTTCTTTTTCTCTCGCGTAAGCCTTGATCACCTGGATTCCTGCAAACTGTTCGCGGACAGATTCGGTCAGTTCGGAAAAGGATTCCTGGGATGCTCTGTATAACCGGTGCATTTTTTTGCTGAAAAAACGGGTCCCGAAAATTATAAGGGGCATGGGAATTATGGCAAATAATGTAAGGGTCGTATTTATGTAAGCCATGAAGCCTATGGCTGCAGATCCAAGGATAACCGCATCTGTTAAGGCCACGATTCCCATTCCAATTGCCATCCTGACATGCTGTATGTCATTTGTGGCATGGGCCATTAGATCGCCTGTCTTCGTCCTGTCGAAATATGATGAAGAAAGTGTCTGGATGTGAGTGAAAAGCCTGTTTCTTAATCCTTCTTCAACGACTCTTGAAGTGCCGATGAGGTATTTCCGCCATAAATACCTGAAAAAAGCCATTAATAAGGCAATAACAATAATATACAGGGAGTATATGACAAGTTTTTTTGTATCTGCATGAAAAGTTGTAATGTCATCAACGGCCTTTTTTATTATGCGCGGAATGATGAGCTGAAGAAAATCGACTGTTATCAAACATAAAAGTCCTGTTGCAATTGCATATCGGTTTTCGGTAAAGTACGGCTTTATTAAATCAGTTGATTTCAAAAAATCTCCATTTCGCTGAATGCGGCGGGGCAAAGGGAAGTCCCGACCTGTAAGGAGCAACAAACTACTATGAAAACTTCGGCCCGTACGGAAAAAATCAGGAGAATATTACGAACGAGATATACCGATGTCAAGACCCAGCTTGAGTATAATAATCCCTTTGAGCTGCTTGTTGCAACAATCCTTTCAGCACAATGTACCGACAAGCAGGTAAATAAAGTTACAGATAATCTTTTTAAGAAACTTAAAACTCCTCTTGATTTTGCAACTGCTCCTGTCGAAATATTGGAGGATCTTATAAGGTCCACAGGATATTTCCGAAACAAGGCAAAAAATATTCAAAACTGCTCAAGGTCAATTGTTGAAAATTATGAAGGAAGAGTCCCAAAGAATCTGGAGGATCTGACAAAGCTTCCGGGTGTCGGACGAAAGACGGCAAATGTTGTTCTCGGTGCGGCATTCGGTATTCCTGGAATCGTGGTTGACACCCATGTGTCAAGAATCGCGCAGCGGTTGAATTTATCGGATAATAAAGATCCTGTTAAAATAGAATTCGATCTTATGAAAATAATACCAGAAAAAGAGTGGAATGACTTCTGCCTTCATCTTATATACTTCGGAAGGGAAATCTGCCGTGCGAGAAAGCCCATGTGTAAAAGCTGCCCGCTGGTCCGGCTTTGCGATTCAATTGACAAGACAATATAAATCATTTCTTTCTTGCTGCTATAATCGAAACCGGTCCTTCTCCCTCCAGTCTCCGGATGTCTGTAAGGCCTGATTTCTTGAGCCATGATTTGACCTCTGCTTCAGTATATGTATCTCCATCTTCTGTCCCGACAAGCATATTTAAAGCAAAAAAGGCTCCGAAAGGCGGGGTTATTCGCTCTTTGTCCATTATAAAATCCTGGATCACTATCTGCCCTCCGGAGTTAAGTGCCTTTACGGCTTTATCCATGAGTGACTGATTTTTCTTTTGTGAATTTATATGTATTATTGCCGAAAAGAAAACAAGATCGTAACCTTTTCCGAACCCGTTTTTATTATAATCACCTTCTATGAAATTGATCCTGTCAAGGAGCCCTTCTGACGCAACATATTCCCTTGCGAGAGATATAACATTCGGGAGATCAAAAATTGTAACGGTAATGTCATCTTTAGCCCGCACAAAAGCCATTGCGTACGCCCCGGAGCCTCCTCCGACATCAAGCACTCCTGATGTTTTTGAAAGATCAAGTTTGGCAATCATTGCGGGAGCTCCTGCTGATGCCCGGTAATGCATGGCTGCGATAAAAGATTCAAACCAATCCGGGCTTCTTTTCTTTATGGAATTGGAAGTTGCTTTACCTCCTTTTTTAACTGCTTCCGTGAGTGTGCTCCATGTTTTCCACAAGCTGGACGTATGCATCAGGCCGGCCATGTATCCCTTTTTGCCTTTGACCAGGTATTTTTCAGCAGCGGGAGTATTTGAAAAGAGATCCTTTTTCTTTGAAACAAGACCTGCTGCGCACAGGGCGTTTAAAAGCCTGTCTATTGCTCTTTCATCGGCTCCTATCTTCTTTGCCGCCTGTTGTGATGTAATCCTGCAGTTTCCAAGGGCTGTAAAAAGGCCCAGTTCAACGGCCGTAAGCAGAACACGGCTTTGCTGAAATGCTGTGGCGATACGGTGAATATCGTCAGGGGTTGATATTTTGCGTTTTGAGGGATCGTTCATATATTCTCCGTTAAATTGACTTTTCCTCCAGAGCGAGAATAAGTGTCCATGCGTAACGATAAGTTCAGTTGGCCCGCGCTGTTTCGGAATCAACTGAAACGACAGGTTAGGATCACTACACTCGCCGTGAAAAAGCGATTTTAAACCTTTTCTTGGGATCCCAAAATTTCACCTTGTCGGATTCGAATTTGTCAGGGTCATACGGGAAGTAATTCTTCGCGTGCCCCTTAAGCCATTCATTGTATTCATGATATTCGTGGTGATTAGGATCAGCGAGTATCTCAAGGAGTTGGTAGTAACCAGGCACTCCGCCGCAGTCTTCAGGCGGGCAGGCTCGTTCGCCAGCAACGCACAATGGGTATTTAGCCCCTTCCTTCTTCAGCAGTATGCCTTCGAGGAAAACATTGTGCGACCAACCGTCACCGAAATCATAGTCGTAAATTGCGGACTTCCCCGGCTCAGTAAACACTCTGGTAATTGGAACTTCCCATCCCGGGACAACCGGATGGTCGAAATCCTCATCATCGGGAATTCCTATTTCCATTTCTTTTTTCTTGTGCGGCATTCGGATGCGGAAAGCGTGCAGATGGTAATCAAGCCAGCCCATTGCGTCCTGTATTGCAACATGTAGATCCCAGAAGGAGTACTCCGAGGGAACTATAATTACCCTCCAGATCGTCGGCTCTATTTCAGTCAATTCAATCCGGAATTGATAGACGATGTTGGTTCGTTTCCTTGTCATTTTTCCTCAATCCTAACTGGTAGTTGAGGGACGCGCGAAAAATCTTCCGTAAATGCCGCCTTTTTCCTCGCGTCCCCTCGAACGGAATGTTCGTCCTCTATTTTATTCTCTTTGCATCTTTTCTATTCTCATCAAATTCCCATACTTCAACATCATTTGGGATTAAATGAGGCTTGGTGCGGATATAATATTCAGCCAATGTTTCTTGTCTCTTTTCGCTGTAATCTTTTAGAACAAATAAAATTTTTCGATAACCTTCTGGAGATGCATGGAAATAATACATTGCTTGGTCCCAAGTAGTCATTTTAGCGCTCGGGACATTGCCGCCTTCAGTCCATGTGTGAGACTTGCATTCAACAAGGATTTTTCCTTTATGGTCACCCAAGTCGAAATTATGTGGATGTTTACCATTTATTCCAATTTCTATGGAAATATTTTTCTGTAGCGGCACTCCTTTAGATGAAAAATAATTTTTTACCAACGACTCAAATTCTTTCCCTACGTGGGTATTGCTCTTTGAACCCTTGCGTTGGAACGGCTTATTCATTTATTTCTCCGGCGAACATTGTTAATAAGTGGAAAATTTTCCATGTATTGCCTATATACGATGGAAAATATTTCCATGTATTGTCGTATTAACAAGAAAACACGGGAAAAATCCTGTTGAATTTTCTATGTTTTCATTATATTAGCTGTTAACATTGAGATCAAGAGCAAATTCAAGCCGGACCTCAAATTCAAGCTTATGGACAAGAAAACATAACAGACCTCCTGTAATCATGACCAAAAATGAGATCAAAAAAGTTCTCGGCAATATCAAAGGGACACATCTGCTCATGGCAAAACTGTTTTACGGCTGCGGGCTCAGGCTGATGGAGTGTGCGTCTGAACAACTAACGGGTATAGAATATCGAATTTCGAAAAGGGAGGTACGATAAATTTTGTTTTTCAAACTGGCGATATCGGCTGTGCTGTTGTATGGCATTTACTGCGGTTTTCTTTTTTTCATGCAGAGGCATGTCCTTTTCCCGCGTTACATGATAGAGACTCCTCCGTTGCAAACACAAAAAATATCAGACATTGAAAGGGATTTTATTGAAACTGATTCGGGAAAAATTGAGGTCTGGTATATGCCGCCTGTTTCAGGTTCGGCAGGCAAAGCAGCACCTGCGGTTATATTTGCCCACGGTAACGGGGAATTAATAGATTTCTGGCCGGATGAATTAAGGTTTTTTACTGAATTCGGCGTGGGCGTGCTGCTTGTTGAATATCCGGGGTATGGGCGTTCGGAAGGGGCTCCGTCTCAGCGCAGTATTACGGATGCATTTGTCTGCGCGTATGATTTTCTTGTTGCAAAAAAGGATGTAGATTCCTCCAGGATTATTTTTGTCGGGCGTTCTATCGGGGGCGGAGCGGTTTGTGCTCTTGCCGAAAAACGTTCTCCGGCTGCGATCATACTTATGTCGGCATTTACAAGCATTCGCTCTTTTTCATCAAAATATCTGGTTCCGGGTTTACTGATGCGCGATCCGTTTGACAATCTTAAGGTAGTTGCCTCATATGAGGGGCCGGTTCTTGTTATTCATGGCAAAAACGATGAAATCATACCTTTTGGTCATGGAGTTGCTCTTTCAAAAGCGGCGCAAAAAGCCACTTTGATTGCCTATGATTGCGGGCACAATGATTGCCCGCCTGATCCGGTTCTTTTCCGGGAAGATATAAAGATATTTTTGATAAAACAGGGCATTATATGATAAAGTCATAAAGCGTGAGGCGTAAAGGGTAATGAGAAAGGATTCGAGGATTCAAGGGGTCAAGGATTCGGGTGGTTCAAACAGCCCGAGGCAGAACTTATGACACTTGTTTACGATGATTTGACAATCCTTCCCCGTTATCTTATATTTCATCATAAAATAACTTATTACCAAAATTAGAAATATTTGTTAAATTTCAGTTCATTATCTTTTATTAAATTGAGAGGGGAAAATCATGAAAGTGCTTGTAAGTGATAATCTGGATTCGAGCGGTGTCAAGATGTTTCAGGAGGAAGACGGATTTGAAGTTGATGTTAAAACCGGCTTATCTCCCGAAGAGCAGAAAAGCATTATAGGGGATTATGACGCTCTTGTAATAAGAAGCGCTACTAAGGTGACCCAGGATCTTCTGGATGCCGCAAAGCGTCTTAAGGTTGTCGGACGAGCGGGAATAGGTCTTGATAATGTCGATATTCCGGCGGCTACCAAGCATGGAGTGATTGTAATGAATACTCCGGGAGGAAATGTTATCACAACAGCCGAGCATGCTATTGCCATGATGATGTCTCTGACAAGAAACATTCCCTGGGGAACCGCTTCCCTCAAGGCAGGTAAGTGGGAAAAGAAAAACCTTGAAGGGCGTGAGCTTTATAACAAAGTTGTGGGAATTATCGGTTTCGGGAAGATTGGTTCGATAGTAGCTGATCGCGCGCGCGGTCTTAAGATGCAGGTTATTATCTACGATCCCTATGTAACTTCCGAGCGAATAGAAAAAGCAGGATATTCAGGCGTTACGCTTGATGAATTATACTGCAGATCCGATTACATTACAGTCCATGTGCCGAAACTGAAAGATACTGTAAGCTTGCTTAACAAAGATGCTTTTGACAAAATGAAAAAAGGCGTCATGATAATCAACTGTGCCCGCGGCGGAATTGTTAATGAGGCCGATCTCTATGATGCCTTGAAATCGGGTAAAGTCGCAGGCGCCGCTCTGGATGTTTTTGAGAAAGAGCCGCCGGGAAATTCTCCTCTCTTTGAGCTGGACAAGGTAATATGCACGCCCCATCTCGGAGCTTCAACCCAGGAAGCACAGGCTAATGTCGCTACCGCAGTTGCAGGTCAGATTATTGAATATTTAAAGAAAGGCACCATTGTAAATGCTGTTAATGTTCCTTCGGTTACCGGCGAACTTTTGAAAAAAATCGGCCCCTTTTTATCGCTTGCCGACAAAATGGGCAGCCTTCTGACTCAGCTTTCAACCGGTCCCATCAAAGAAATTGTAATCGAGTACACGGGTGATTTTGATGGACTCGATATGTCGCCTGTTTCAACGGCTTTATTAAGAGGTCTCCTTATACATATCGTCAAGGATGACGTCAATTTTGTTAACGCCAATTTCATAGCAATGGAAAGAGGAATAAAAGTAATAGAGACTTCAAGCGCGGAATCCGAAGATTTTATAAACCTTATTACTGTCAAGGGTATTACTCCTGATAAGACCACTACGATTGCCGGGACAATTTTCGGGAAAAAGGATCAAAGAATTGTCGGAATAAATAACTTCAGGCTTGAGATGCATCCGAGCGGACATCTTGCCCTTATCCACAATCTTGATAAACCTGGTGCAATAGGGAGCATCGGAACGACTCTTGGCAAAAACAATATCAATATCGGCAGAATGCAGGTCGGGCAGGAAGAAGAGGGCGCAAGAAATATTATTTTGCTTAAGACCGATTCGCCGATACCGGGACCTGTTGTTGATGAATTGAGAGCGCTCCCCATGGTAAAAAGCGTTATACCTCTTGAGCTGTGATAAATAGGGAATAAAAAAAGGATTCGAGGATTCAAGGGGTCGAGGGGCCGAACATCGAATATCGGACATCGAATATCGAATACAGGAGATCGAACTTCGAAGTGCAAAATTCAAAATGATCACACCAGGCACGAAATAAAAAAGCGTGAGGTGGACGATCTTCAAGCAACGATTCACGATCCACAAATCACGAATCGATTACCTGAGACCATGAACATTAGAGGAGAATAACTATGCCGGAAGAAAAAAAAGATTTTATAATAAAAGACCGGAGAATTTTTTCTCAAGAGAATCTGGATAAAACCGAAAAGACGGAAGATAAAATAGAAGATAAAATAAAAGAAAAGAAAGCGGACGAACCGGAAGCAGCAAAAGAGCCAAAAAAAGATTATGCTCCGGATGATAAAGAGGCAGAAGCATGTTTGCCGGAAATAAATTTTCCGACCTTTATCATGTCTCTGAATGCTTCCGCACTCTTCAATCTCGGTGTTCTTGAAAATCCTGCTACAGGGAAAAAAGAGAAAAATCTCGCTCTTGCCAAACAGACTATCGATATCCTGTGCCTGCTTGAAGAAAAAACACGGGGAAATTTATCAAAAGATGAAGATGTCATGCTGAAAAATATTCTTTATGATTTAAGAATAATATATGTGAAGGAAATGAAGTGAAGGAGGAATATATGTGGATAAACAAATTCATTAATCTGATTTTGCGCCGCAAGGCCGTTTTTGCCGTCATATTTATTGCAACGGCCATAGTTGCGGTTTCATGCTCCAATTCTGTTTCCGATGACAAGACAAAAAAAAGTGACACAGACAAAGTCAAGGGAATCTCAACAGCCTCAGTTGACGAAACAAAAAAATTCGAACCAACACGATTTGTGCCTGAAAGCTTCAGCTCCCTTGCCGAAATAGTGGGCCCGGCTGTTGTGAATATCCGGACTGTTAAAACTGAGAAAGCGGGCAGCGTTTTCCGCAATTTCAATAAAGGGCCGTTCGGAGAAGATGATCCAATGAACGATTTTTTCAATAAATTCTTCAACCAGGGTCCGCAAAGACAATTTAAACAGCGAAGCCTTGGTTCAGGATTCATAATTGAAAAAACTGGTTACATAGTAACGAATAATCATGTTGTAGAAAACGCCGACAAGATAAAGGTTATATTAAAAGACCAGAAAGAATTTGATGCTGAAATTGTAGGTCGTGATGAAAAGACTGATCTTGCACTTATTAAGATAAATTCGGGAAACGATCTTCCTGTTGTCAAAATAGGCGATTCGGATGCATTAAAGGTCGGCCAGTGGGTACTTGCAATAGGCAGCCCTTTCGGTTTGGAACAGACAATAACAGCCGGCATTGTCAGCGCTAAAGGGCGGGTAATCGGTTCAGGCCCTTATGATGATTTTATACAGACCGATGCTTCAATAAACCCTGGAAACAGTGGCGGTCCTCTCGTAAATATGAACGGTGAGGTCGTCGGAATAAATACAATCATCATTGCGGGAGGACAGGGAATCGGATTTGCGATCCCAATAAACCTCGGCAAAGGAATAATTGACCAGTTGAAAAAACATGGCGACGTTACAAGGGGATGGCTTGGTGTTACAATTCAGGATGTCCCGGCTGACCTTGCCGAATATTTGGGAATTAAAGATGGGAAGGGCGTTCTTGTTTCAGATGTCATTGAGGGAGATCCTGCCGAGAAGGCCGGGATAAAGCCAAAAGACATTATAACTGAAATTAATGGTGAAAAAGTTGAATCGAGCAGATCTCTTTTGAAAATAGTTGCAGGTATTGGAGTAGGAGATATTGCCAAAATAAAAGTGTTAAGAGATGGCAGGGAAAAAACATTCAATGTTGAAATAGCAAAAAGGCTGGATGAGAAAATAGCTTCTACAAAGAATTCTATCAAGGGACGTTCGGATGAAATAGGAATCAGGGTTGCAAATATTACACAGGAGATGGCCAGCCGTTTCAATATTACTGAGACAGAGGGCGTTATAGTGGTAGATATCGATCCTGATGGGGAAGCAGCCGATGCCGGAATAATCCAGGGGGATATCATAAAAGAGATCAACCGCCAGCCTGTAAAGTCTTTGAAAGATTATACGGAAGCTCTCGGCAAAATCAAAAAAGGCGAACCCATTAAAATATTTCTATGGAGAGACAAGGTCGGATTTGTGATAGTAAAACTTACAAAATGAGTAACTATAGCCTTGCTCTTTCTTTGTTACTAACACCCATGCCCGAAGCGGGCACAAAGAAGCATGAGAATACGGGAGCCGGGAGTCAGGAGTCAGGATCCGGAATAACCACATGGTATTGTTTTTCTGCTGTATTCTGTATTCGGACTCCTGTATTCTCATATAAAGGGATATTATTTGCAAATACTTTCGCCCGCGAAGATAAATCTGTTTCTGCACATTTTGGGAAAAAGGCCGGATGGCTTCCATGATCTTTTGACTCTTATGTGTTGCGTAACTCTCTATGATATATTGTCAATTGAAACGGGCTATAAAAACATATCGGTCTCCTGTACCGATCCTGAAATTCCAACTGACGAAAGGAACCATGCTTACAGAGCTGCCGATCTTTTTTTAAAAAAACTTGATAAAAAAGATGGGTTTAGAATACATATCGATAAAAAAATACCGGCAGGGGCGGGGCTTGGAGGTGGAAGCGGCAATGCCGCTGCTGTTTTATCGGGATTAAACAAATTATTCGGCAATCCATTTCCTTTAAGTGAAATTATGAAAATGGGACTTGAAATAGGGGCTGATGTCCCATTTTTTTTATTTAAAAAACCCGCACTGGCGACAGGAATAGGCAATAAACTGGAAGAATATCCTGTGAAAATACCCTATAAGATCCTTATCGTATATCCCGGATTTGGTGTTTCAACTAAAGATATATATAATAATCTGAATTTGAGATTGACAAATTGTAAAAAAAAACTTAGAAATAGCCCCCTTAAACGGGAATTTGATCCGGAGCTTCTTTGCAATGATCTCGAATCCGTTACTGCTTCAAGGCATCCTGTAATTAATGGAGTTAAAGAGGCCTTATTAAAAATGGGGGCAAAAGGGGCTCTTATGTCGGGGAGCGGCTCGTCCGTATTCGGTCTATTCCCTGACTATGAAAGCGCCATAACAGCAAATAAAGCCCTTTCAATGAATTGCAAGTGGCGGGTTTTTCTTGCGGATGCAATATGCTAGGGAAAAGGGGTCAAGGATTCAATGGTTCGATGGTCCAAGTGGCAGAATATCAGACACCGGAACCATCGAAGTGCTAAATTCGGGTTTTGTTATTTTAACACCTGATACCGGGAGCTTTAAATAGCCCAAGTTCGTCATGTCGTGGAATATTAAGATAGGGCAGATGTTATAAAAAATCTTTCACTGGGGCGTCGTCAAGCGGTAAGACACAGGATTTTGGTTCCTGCATCCGGAGGTTCGAATCCTCCCGCCCCAACCAGGATTGGAATCAAATAAACCAATATGAGTGAATAAAATGAGTGATTATGTGATTTTTTCGGGAAACTCAAATCCCGGGCTATCAAGTAAAATCTGTAATTATCTTCAAATGCCGCTGGGAGGGGCCAAGGTCAAGACTTTCAGCGATGGTGAGATGCAGATTGAAATTAATGAGAACGTCAGGTCAAAGGAAGTATTTATAATACAATCAACTTGTTATCCCGTAAATGATAACCTTATTGAGTTGCTGCTCATGATTGACGCTTTTAAACGATCTTCAACAAAAAGAATAACAGCGGTTATACCTTATTACGGCTATGCCAGGCAGGACAAGAAAGTGGCGCCCCGTGTTCCCATAAGCGCAAAACTGGTTGCAGACCTTCTAACCATAGCCGGAACAAGCAGGGTTATTACAATGGATTTACATGCCGGGCAGATTCAGGGATTTTTCAATATTCCCGTCGATAATCTGTTTGCCGCCCCTGTTCTGATTGAGTATATCATGTCGAGTTTCAGGGATAATCTTGTGATAATTTCTCCGGATGCGGGAGGAGCAGAACGAGCAAGGGCTTATGCAAAACGTTTAAACTGTGATCTGGCTATAATTGATAAGCGCAGAGAGGCTCCCAACAAGGCAAAGGCGATGTCGGTTATTGGTGATGTGCGGGGAAAGATAGCTGTAATACTTGATGACATGGTTGATACGGCAGGCACTCTCACGGAGGCATCGAGCGCTCTAGTTGAAAATGGAGCAAAAGAGGTTCACGCATGCTGCTCGCATGCAGTTTTGTCCGGTGCGGCGATACAGAGAATTAAGGATTCAGCTTTAAAGAGCATGGTAGTTACTGATACGATACCTTTGAGTAAAGAAGCATCTGAATGCGATAAATTCAAGGTATTATCAATATCGAAACTGGTCGGGGAGGCAATAATCCGCAGCTACAGAGGCGATTCGGTTACCTCTCTGTTTGTATAGTCAATTAATATTGAAGTTTATAATACGTATATCAAGGAGGAAAAACTCTTGGAGTCAATACAACTTAAAGCAAAAGTCAGAAAATCTGTCGGCAACAGTCCGTCCAGAGTATTGCGAAGCGAAGGAGAAGTCCCGGCAGTTATATATGGCCCTGGAAAGGATTCCGTTTTACTGTCGGTTTCGGTTAAGGATCTTGAAAATATATTAAAAAAGACAAATGTCGGGCAGGCTATTTTAAGTCTTGAGATTCAAAACGGAGGTGTTTCTACCCGAACCGCTATGATCAAGGAATTGCAAACCCATCCTGTTTCAAGGAAATATTTACACGTTGATTTCTATGAAATTTCCATGGATAGAAAAATTAAGGTAAAAGTTCCTGTTGTGACTCAGGGGATTGCAAAAGGTGTTGATTTTGGCGGTATGCTCCAGGTGATAAGCAGAGAAATTGAAGTATTATGCCTGCCTTTGAGAATACCGAAGTCAATCGAGATTGATATAACAGAACTTAATGTCGGCGATGCTGTGCATGTCCGTGACATAGCGCTTCCAGAAGGTGTTGAAATTCCTGCCGATGTAAATTATACGGTAGTTACTGTCCTTGCAACAAAGGCTGAAGAAAAAGTTTCCGAAGAAGAGGTTGAGGAAGAAGCCGCTCCGGCCAAGGAAGAAGTGAAAGCCGGCGGAAAAGAATGATGAATTTGCCGGAAAAATAATAATTCTATGTCAGTAAAAAACATCCGGCTTGTTGCCGGATTGGGAAATCCGGGTGATGCCTATGCCAAGACCCGTCATAATATCGGGTTTATGGTGGTAGATGCCCTTTCCGATGAATTTTCGATTCCGATAGAGAAAAAAAAGTTCGATGCTTCATATGGACGCGGTGTTATTGAAGGCATTGAGGTTATTCTGGTAAAACCAATGTCTTTTATGAACCGGAGCGGTCCCCCGGTTCAAAGCTTATCCGGTTATTACAAAATATCATGCGATAACGTTTTGATCATTTATGATGATGTGGATCTTGCATTTGGTAGATTGAAAATAAACGAGAAAGGCAGGTCCGGCGGTCACAAAGGTATGAAATCAATAATTGATTCCTTTGGCGACGAATATATTCCAAGGCTTCGCATGGGTGTCGGGCGTTCCGAAGCAGGGATAAATACTTCAGATCATGTTCTTGGAAGATTCAGTAATATCGAAAAGGATCTGCTTGACCAGATTATCAAAAGGGCCCGTGACGCCGTCGTTAAGATCCTTTGTAATGGAATTACCGAAGGGATGAACAGGTTTAATGAAAACAAGACCATAACTTAAAAGTCATGCTCTTGCCTATTATCCCTTTGCTTATGCTGTCTGATGTTTTTAATGTCAATAATAATAAAGGATTGGCGTGTACGGTGGCGCCGATCCTTTTTTGTTTGCTTGTTCGTGAAAAGTGTGTTAGATATATCGCCATTAGCATTGATAAAGGGATTTAAGATCTTTTTAATAATCTTTAGATGATGGAACACCGGCGATAAAAAAATATGAGTGCAAAACTAAACGGTAAACAGGTTAAAGTACAGGTAATCAGAAAAGAAGTTCGTGAATTCCGTGTAGGCGATCTTGCCGTGTATCCGGCTCACGGAGTCGGCCGTATCGAAGCGATCGAAAACAAGACGGTAAACGGCGAAAGGCATGAGTTTTATATAATCAAGGTTCTTGAAAACGGCATGGTTATCATGATTCCTACATGGAATGTTGAGTCGGTTGGATTAAGGGACGTTATCAGCGAAAGGGAAGTTTCCAAGATTTATGAGTTCATGAAAAGCAAGAAAGTAAATTCTGTCGACAGTCAGACATGGAACAGGCGATACAGGGATTATATGGATAAAATAAAGACCGGTTCACTGTATGATGTTGCAGAAGTTTTCAGGGACCTTTATCTTTTAAAACTTACAAAAGATCTCTCCTTTGGAGAAAGAAAACTTTTCGACACAGCCCAGACTCTCCTGGTGAAAGAACTTTCAACAGCAAGAAACACAACCGAAGCCAAGATATTTTCCGAAATTGAATCTCTGTTTGTCCAGGAAACCCAAAGCGCTTAAATAAATATGCCCGGGAGGAAAGACTTTACCATTTGCGTGGACAAATCCGGCTCCGGGAAACGCCTTGATATAGTTGTCTCTTCATTTCTCCCTTCCTGTTCCAGATCCCTTGCCGCTTCTCTGATCCGGAAGGGCAATATACTGGTTCATGATAACCTGAAAAAACCGGGATACAGGGTAATCCCAGGCGATAAGATATCCGGGATAATTCCAGATCCTGATCCTGTTTGCTACACTCCCGAACCTATCGAAATCGATATCCTTTATCAGGATTCTGATATCATAGTTATCAACAAGCCGGCAGGCATTGTTGTTCATCCTGCTCCGGGCCATTATTCGGGGACCATTGTAAATGCGCTGCTGTTTCATTGCCGTGATCTTGCCGGAATAGGCGGTGAAATAAGACCCGGGATTGTTCACAGGCTGGACAAAGACACATCCGGGGTGCTTGTAGCAGCAAAAAACGATTCAGCGCACACTTTTCTCTCTTATCAATTCAGGGAAAGAAAAATCAAAAAAAAATATATGGCTCTTGTTCATGGAAATATGGAACAGGATTCCGGTTCGATCGAGTTTCCGATCGGCAGACATACTTCAGACAGAAAAAAAATGTCTGTTGTAACCCGCAAACCCAGAATTGCTGAAACGCACTGGAAAGTCTTGGATCGTTTTAATGGAGTGTCTCTTATAAGCATCGATTTAAAAACAGGCCGGACACATCAGATAAGGGTCCATTGTTCTGCAATAAAACATCCGGTTGTGGGAGATAAGGTTTACGGGCACGGCAGGATTAATGCGTCAAATAAAAATAATAAAGAAATAAATGAGCTCTTTAAATCGGTTAAAAGACAGATGCTTCATGCCTGGCGCATAAGATTCCGCCATCCTTCCACAAATAAGATAATGGAGTTTGAATCCCCAATCCCTGATGACATGGCAGAACTTATATATTCATTAAAAGAGATAGACAGGCAGAAGGCGGAAGGCTTGAGGTAATAGTTATCAGGCCATGCCTTTGAAAGCAAAAAATGCCAGTGAAAGAAGCCCCGCAGTGACAAGTCCTATTGATGTATCCTGAAGCGGTTTCGGAACCCTTGCAAGCAATATCCGCTCACGTACTCCTGCAAAGAGTATCAGCGCAAGGCCGAATCCTGCAGAATAGGCGAAAGAAGATACAAGGCATTCAATGAAGGTATATTCCTCCTTGATATTTATCAGGCAGACACCGAGAACCGCACAGTTTGTTGTAATAAGAGGAAGAAAGATCCCAAGTCCCGCATAAAGTGCGGGGATGCTCTTCTTTAAAAACATTTCCACGAACTGAACAAGGGCGGCAATAACAAGTATGAAGGACATTGTCCTTAAGTATTCAAGCCCGAATTTTTTTAAAATAAACATCTCGGTCAGCCAGGTGATGGCTCCGGCCAGGACGAGAACAAAAATAACGGCCATTGCCATTCCGAC
>JBFYVZ010000171.1:0-4223 GCA_041298995.1 Desulfobacteraceae bacterium | reverse complement strand
ATATTGAAAAGACCGAATAGTGCTATGTTTAACTGCGTGTCCCACTTTCGTGGAAATGACAGATTCTTCTCCTTTAAGTACTTTTGCAATTACCTCACTTATTGAAAATTACCAGATAATAATAATATCGTCAATAAAAAGAGACTGAGAAGCTTTTTAGTAGTCGAACTCTTTCCGTCTCATGGGAATTTTCACTTGAACCTTTGAGCCCTTGAGCCCTTGAATCCTTACGATATATAATATGCGATTGTTGACTTGAATGTTTGCTTCTGGTATGGCTCCGTACACAAAATTACCTTTGAAAGGATTTTATAAATATGGAAAGAACATTGTCTATTATCAAACCGGATGGAGTATCGAGAGGACTGATTGGTGAGGTTGTAAGACGCTTTGAAAAAAATAATATTAAAATAGTCGCCATGAAGATGATTCATATGACCAAAACAGAGGCTCAGGGTTTTTACGCCGTACACAAGGAACGCCCTTTCTTCGGCAGTTTAACAGATTTCATGTCATCAGGTCCTGTCGTGGTAATGGTGCTTGAAGGCGAGAATGTAATTTCAAAATACAGGGAATTGATGGGTGCGACAAATTACAAGGAGGCTGCTCCCGGAACAATTCGCGCTGATTTTGCAACAGAGATAGAAAAAAATATAGTTCACGGTTCGGATTCTCCACAGTCCGCGGACTTTGAAATAGGGTACTTTTTTAACAGTTTTGAAATTGCAGGCTGATGTCGGAAAGAATAAATCTTGATAAAGTTTCAATTGTAATGGTCCGGCCCAGGTATCCTGAAAATATAGGAGCTGCTGCAAGAGCAATGTGCAACATGGGCTTAAAAACACTTGTTGTAGTTGCCCCGCATAATTTTGATATTGAAAAAGTCAGAAAACTGGCGACCCATGCGGCTTCAGATGTTGTCGATAAAATAGAAATGTACGATCATCTCAGAGAGGCTCTTGCTCCGTATAACTATGTCGTAGGCACTACAGCCCGTTTAGGAGGAGAGCGGATCACAGTCTCTTCTCCTTCAGAAATAGCCGGTAAACTTGTTGGAATATCAAAGAAAAACAGAATTGCTGTTATGTTTGGCCCGGAAGACAGAGGCCTTTTAAACGATGATATCCGGTTGTGTCATGAACTTGTTAATATTCCAGCTTCAGATTTTTCATCCCTGAATGTTTCACAGGCTGTTCTGATAATCTGTTATGAACTTTTTCTCTCCGGCCTGGAAGAAAAACCAAAGTTTCTTCCCAGGCTTGCTACTCGCTTTGAGCTTGACGGGATGTACGACAAGGTTAAGGATATACTCGTCAGAATTGACTATATTAATCCGGAAAACCCCGATTACTGGATGAACAAGCTGCGCCATTTTTTTACACGCATGGAACTTCGCGCAAGAGAAGTGAGCATTATCAGAGGTATCTGCAGGCAGATCGACTGGTACGGCAAGAGGTGCTATAAAAATGGTTTTGAGTCTGGCAAGAAAGAAATAAAAAGGGATAAACAATGATGGGCTCACAAAAAGTCCATCATCAGGCCGGGGGCGAGTAAGCCCCGGCTTGGAGTGAGAGTGGAACCGCTTGAATTTACTTCAAGCGGCGGGAGAGCCCGCCTCAGGCGGATTTCCCGCCAAGTAAAAAAAGCCGTTTTTAATTTTATGAGGGTTTAAAGAATGAAACTTATCAGATTTGGTGCAAAGGGAGAAGAAAGACCGGGACTTCTTAATAAAAACAATACGGTTGTTGACCTGAGAAGACACTTTGCTGAGATACCCGATATAGGAGAAGAATTTTTTAGAAACGGGTGGCTCGACAAGGTCTCTTCCGTTGATGATCCGGGTCAGCAAATGGATGTCAGAATAGGATGTCCGGTTTACAGGCCTTCCAAGATAATTTGTCTCGGAAAAAATTATGCCGAACATGCCAGGGAAGGGGGTTTTGACAGCCCGGGCAAGCCGCTTCTTTTCTGCAAATCGCCAAATACATTAAACGGCCCTTTTGATCCTGTACTGCTTCCGCAAAGCAGCGGCCAGATTGACTGGGAGGTTGAACTTGCCGTGATTATCGGAAGAGAAGGAAAAAGAATAAAGAGAAAAGATGCGTATGAATTTATTGCCGGATACGCTGTTATGAATGATGTATCAGGAAGGCAGGCACAGTTTTCGGATTCTCAATGGTTCAGGGGAAAATCTTTTGACACCTTTGCGCCCCTCGGTCCTGCGATTGTCACAAGGGATGAAATCGGGGATGTTCAAAACCTCCGGCTTACCTGCAAGGTCGACGGGATAATAATGCAGAACGGAAATACAAAAGATATGATTTTCGATATTCCTTTTATCATCGAAAACATAAGTGAAGACATTACCCTTCTGCCGGGAGATATTATATCCACCGGAACCCCTTCAGGTGTTGGTATATTCAGGGATCCTCCGGTCACTTTAAGCCACGACAGTATTGTGGAATGTACCATTGAAAAAATTGGGACAATTATGAATAAATTCATTGTGTTGAAAGAATAGAACCAAGATTTTTTACGCCCGGGAATATTAAAAACTTTGCCGCATTGCTTCCAATCATGCAATTCTTCCTTATAAAAAGGGATGTCTCCGTCCTTGTCCCCTTACTTCTATTGATTTGTTAATAGTATGATGTTATAAGGATTATATCATGGATGAATCTCTTTTAGAAAAATCGTTAGAGATGCCGCCCAATGAAAGAGTGGTCTTTGCTGAGTTAATTCTGGCCAGCATTGATCGAGCTTTTGTCTTCAGGAGTGTGACCCATGAATAACGTAAGCCTAAGCGATTTGATCCAAGGCAATATCCTCGTGGTGGATGATGTGCCCGCCAACCTGACTCTTCTTACCGGTATACTTAAGGAAAAGGGCCACCGGGTGCGGCCCGTCCCCAGCGGCAAGCTCGCGATCATAGCCGTTGAGCACGAACCGCCCGACATTATTCTCCTTGATATCATGATGCCGGTCATGGACGGATATGAGATCTGCCGTCACTTGAAAGAAAATCCGAAAACAAGAGACATTCCCGTCATCTTCCTGACCGCGAAGGCTGAAGTCGAGGATGAAATGAAGGGTTTCGAACTTGGTGCGGTTGATTACATTACCAAGCCGATCAGTCCGCCCGTAGTACTGGCGAGGGTACAAATCCATCTGCGGTTGAAAAGGATGCGGGATTCTTTGAAGGATCAGAATCAATTTCTGGATGCAGCGGTGCAGAACCGTACCAAGGATCTCGTCGCCGCCCAGGACAAGTTGGAATACCTGATCCAAACGGGACTCGAACTGGGGAAGGAACGTGACCGCATCACACTCCTGCGCAAGATCCTTTTCGGCAGCAAGACCCTGCTCAATTGTGATGCCGGTACGCTATACATAATGACGGAACACAAGACCCTCCGCTTTGCCCAGCGTACAAATAGCGTCGAATTACCACTCTTCGAACTTCCTCTTTACGACGAGACCGGCGCCCCTGTCGAACGTTTCATGGCCACTTGGTGTGCACTACACAACCAACCAATTATTGTAGATGATGTGTACAGTGAAACCCGTTTCGACATTTCCGGCGCCAAAAAGATGGATGCCGAATCGGGCTACCGCACCGTGTCCATGCTGACCGTGCCGCTCTCACCACGCGAGGGTGAGGTCATCGGAGTTATACAATTCCTAAATGCCCTCGATCCCGAAACCGGCACGGTGATCCCTTTCCGGCCTGAACTGCTGCGCTTCGTCACGGCCATGGCCGCTCAGGCGTCAGTAGCACTCGAAAACTTCCAACTCGTCGAAGTACAGAAGGAGTTGCTCGACGCCATGATCAAGTTGATAGCCGGGGCCATAGATGCCAAGAGCCACTACACCGGTGGCCACTGCGAGCGCGTACCGGCGCTTGCCGTCATGCTGGCTGAAGCGGCTTCAGCGGTGAAGGAAGGACCTCTGGCCAAATTCAGTTTCAAGACCGACGACGAATGGCGCGAGTTTCGCATCGGCGCCTGGTTGCACGACTGCGGCAAGGTCACCACACCAGAATACGTGGTGGACAAGGCCAGCAAACTCGAAACCATATACAACCGTATCCACGAGGTGCGCATGCGGTTCGAGGTGCTACTACGGGACGCGCGCATCAGCCAGCTGGAAGCGGTCGCCGCTGGCACCAACCCAGCGGAGGCTCTGGCGCGATATGAAGCGCGCAGAACCCAGCTTGCCGACGA
>JBFYVZ010000163.1:0-3892 GCA_041298995.1 Desulfobacteraceae bacterium | reverse complement strand
AAGGCTTTCAAGTGATATTTTATTCTTTTATCGGTTGTTTATTGAATTCGCCTTTAATATTCTTTAAATATACAAAAAATTGAGGATTTCCTGCCGCATAAGGGAATGTGCTTTCTGTTTCATTTCGAGACCTTTATTTTAGGAACATTCGATTTTGATGGTCCCGCAAAAAGGCATATGCGAACGGATTTGAGATTTTTGGGAGATAGCTTTTTAAGGAACTGAGCGTTAAAAATCACAAGCTGTTTGAGGGTATTAGCCCGAGTTCTTGTGATTTAGCGAAGTGACTTAAAAATCCCCAAAAAGCTCATTAAGTGAGCATATTTCGACTTTTTACGAGTCCATCATCTTTAAGTTGTATCAAGCTTGTTTCTTTGATTGCTCGTACAGCAAAATCGGCTCTTCCCTGTTAAGTATTACATCTTCACTTATTACACATTCCTTCACGTTTTTTGCAGAAGGAATTTCGTACATTATATCGAGCAGGCAGCTTTCAAGAATCGCACGCAGACCCCTTGCACCGGATTTCCGCTTCTGAGCTTCTTTTGCGATGGCAGAAAGGGCGCTGTCCGTCAGCCTCAAGTTTACACCCTCCATCTCAAAGAGCTTTGTAAACTGTTTTATCAGGGCGTTTTTGGGTTCCGTCAGAATCCGGATAAGTGAAGCTTCGCTCAGCTCATCAAGAGTCGCAACAACAGGCAGACGACCCAGGAATTCAGGAATTAACCCGTACTTAATAAGATCTTCAGGCTGAACCAGCTTTAATAATTCGCTTTTATTCTTGTTCTCTTTAGGAACAATTTTTGCCCCAAAACCCATTGTCTTGGAACCGAGTCTCCTCTGAATTATCTGATCAAGTCCGTTGAATGTACCGCCGCAAATGAAAAGGATATTAGTTGTATCAATTTTTACAAAATCCTGCTGAGGATGTTTTCTCCCTCCTTTTGGAGGAACGCTTGCGGTGGTTCCTTCAATAATTTTCAATAGCGCCTGCTGCACGCCTTCGCCAGAAACATCCCTTGTTATTGAAGGGTTATCGGATTTTGCGGCTATCTTGTCTATTTCATCTATGTAAACGATTCCGCGCTTGCATTTTTCCACATCATAATCTGCATTTTGAAGCAAAGAAAGTATAATATTTTCTACATCTTCACCGACATAACCGGCTTCAGTAAGACTTGTAGCATCCGCTATTGTAAACGGTACATTTAAAAACCTGGCCAGAGTCTGGGCAAGCAGAGTTTTGCCTGTACCGGTCGGTCCGATAAGCAGTATGTTGCTTTTCTGTATCTCTACATTTCCGCTGTTGATGGTTGAATCAAGCCTCTTGTAATGGTTATGTACGGCTACAGACAGGATCTTTTTCGCATAATCCTGCTCTATAACATAATCATCCAGCATTTCTTTTATCTGTTTTGGCACAAGAAGAGCATCCTTTTCGGGCGTTGCTTTGTCACTTTCCTCTTCAATAATTTCACTGCAAAGCTGGATACATTCATCACAAATATAAACGGCAGGTCCTGCTATCAGCTTTGTAACCTCTTTCTGGTTTTTTCCGCAGAATGAGCAGAAAAGATTGTCGCTGTCGTTTCCTTTTTTTGTCATTTAGCGTCTCCTGCTTTTTCAATTTTATCAAGGTCGTCCCTGTTTAAGATGACGTGATCTATAAGACCGTATTCTTTGGCTTCTTCGGCTGACATAAAGTAGTCACGATCAGTATCTATCTGTATCTGTTTTAAATCTTTTGTTGTATGGGCGGCCAGAATATCATTCAGGGTCTCTTTCATTCTGAGAATCTCTTTCGCCTGAATAGCGATATCTGAAGCCTGTCCCTGGAACCCCCCCATAGGCTGGTGAATCAGAATGCGTGAATTGGGGAGAGAATAACGCTTGCCCCTGGCGCCGGCTGCAAGCAAAAGGGCGCCCATGCTGGCAGCCTGGCCTATACACACTGTTGCAATATCAGGCTTGATATACTGCATTGTATCATAAACGGCCAATCCTGAAGTTACAATTCCACCGGGCGAATTAATATAAAAATTTATGTCTTTTTCAGGATCTTCGGATTCAAGGAAAAGAAGCTGGGCAATAAGAAGATTTGCAACCTCATCATTCATTGCCGTCCCCAGAAAAATGATCCTGTCTTTTAACAGCCGTGAATATATGTCATATGCACGCTCGCCTCTGCTGCTCTGTTCTATAACTATCGGTATTAATGGCAATGTCTACTCCTTTTTCACGTTGCTGTTTCCTGAACCTGTTCGATGTTCTCAATAGCACTGCTTTCAAGAATAAGATTGATCGCGTTTTTTTCAAGTAACGTCTGCTTAAAAAAATCGAGTTTGTCTTTGTTTTGCCTGTAAAAACTTTTTATTTCTTCAACAGGCTGCTTGAAAGATTCGGACATTTTTTTAAAACCTTCTTCAATCTCCTCATCTTTTAAAGTAAGTTTTTCCTGTTCGATTATTTTATCTAAAATAAGATGACGCCTTATCTGTTTTTCGGCAGTATCCCGGTATTTTTCAGAGAGAATTTCTCTTGAAAGACCGAGAGATTCCATTGATGTATTATGGTAAGAAAAAGACCTTTCGGCATCGGCAATTATCTGTTCAAGCTCGAAATCTACCAATGCGTCAGGGACTTCAAACTCTGTTTTGGAAATAAGGGATGAAAATATCGACTCGTTTAATTCCTGTTCAACGCGTTTTTTATAACCCTGGTCAAGATTCTCTCTGATAGCCTTTTTTAAATCCTCAAGAGTGGTAAAACTGCCGAGATTTTTTGCAAGATCATCATCTATTTCAGGAAGAATCTCTTCTCTAATGTCATTCAGGGTAATATTGTAAACAATTTCAAGTCCAGCAAGTTTGGAATTGAAATAATCTTCCGGGAAATTCACACTGAAGTCCTTCTTTTCTCCGGCTTTCATTCCTATGACATGGGTGTCAAAATCTTTTGTTATGCGGCCCTGACCGAGTTTCATTATGAAATTTTCGGTTTTTGATGTCTCTTCAAAGGGTTTTCCGTCTTTGAAACCTTCATATGTAATCAGGGCAAAGTCATCCTCCCTCGCAGGTCGGACTTCTTCTATGGTCTTTTGCTGGGCAAGGTTTTTTTGCAGCATTTTCAACTGAGCTCCAACTTCTTCGTCACCGATCTTGTAAATATTTTTCTTAAGCTGTAACCCTTTGAAATTTATATCAGCAATAACAGGTTTGATTTCGATTACGGCATCATATTTATACGGCTCTTTTTCATCAAAGGCGGGTGGGTCGATTTTAGGATCACCGACTATTTTAAGTTCTTTTTCCTTAACCGCATCAATAAATGACTCCTGGATAAGTTTGCTCGACACGTCAGCATGGACATCTTTTTTAAAGAACTTTTCCAATACTGAACGGGGTGTTTTGCCGGGGCGAAACCCTTTAAGCTTCGCGGTCTTTTTCAGGTTTTCATAAGCCTTATCAAGCTCAGACGCGACCTTTTCCTTTGGTATTTCAAAATGCAGTATTTTCTTCACGGCACTTACATCTTCAATAGTAAATTGCATACATTTCCTTTCTGATAAAACAGGTGTAAATAATTATTTGACGGCTTCGTAAAAAGTCATTCTGCTGTGTTGTGCTTTAAGTTGATTTTTAAATGGTGCGAAAGGGGAGATTTGAACTCCCACTCTGTCACCAGAGCTGGATCCTAAGTCCAGTGCGTCTGCCAATTCCGCCACTCTCGCAACTTGTTAATAATTGTCTGTATGGCAATTTCAAGCAAATAGGACTAAATAATGAGCTGTTAAAATAAAAAACGAGTTCCTCTGCTTGATTTTTGTATAATAAAGGATACCGAACATAATATCAACCAATATAAGTGTCAAGCTAAATTGGATAAAATGCTT
>JBFYVZ010000157.1:0-10500 GCA_041298995.1 Desulfobacteraceae bacterium | reverse complement strand
TTAAACCATGTATCTGAAGAAATACCATATACATTTTGTCGGAATAGGCGGAATAGGAATGAGCGGCATAGCCGAACTCCTTCTCAATCTGGGCTATGAGGTTTCAGGATCGGATTCGGCTTCAACAGATATAACCGATCGTCTGAAAAAGCTTGGAGGCGCCATATTCAGGGGGCATAAAGAAGAGCAGATAAAGGGGGCGGATGTGGTAGTGACATCTTCTGCGATCGGCCCCGGGAACCCCGAAGTGGTTGCCGCATCCCAGGTCTCAATACCCGTTATACCTAGAGCTGAAATGCTGGCTGAACTGATGCGATTAAAATACAGTATCGCCGTCGCAGGCGCCCACGGAAAAACAACGACCACTTCCATAATAGCATCGGTACTGGCAAAAGGAGATTTGGATCCGACGGTTGTAATAGGCGGCAAATTAAAGAGCATAGGCTCAAATGCCCTGCTTGGACAGGGAAATTTCATTGTTGCAGAGGCTGATGAAAGCGATGGCTCTTTTCTTAAATACTCTCCCGCAATCGCCGTAGTCACCAACATAGACAAAGAACACCTTGATTATTATAAGGATATTAATGCCATTAAAGAAGTCTTTCTCAGTTTTATAGATAGAATACCCTTCTACGGGCTTGCGGTGCTCTGCCTTGATAACGAGTCTGTTCAGGAGATAATTCCGAGAATAAAAAAACGTTACACCACGTATGGAATGAGTTCCCAGGCGGATTTTCAGGCTAAAAATGTTTTGATTGACGGTTTGACAAGCACTTACACGATTTATCATCACGGAAAATCTCTGGGTGAAATAGCCCTTAATCTGCCCGGAATTCATAATGTATATAATTCTCTGGCGAGCATTGCGGTCGGTCTTGAACTCGACATACCCTTCGATGTCATCAGAAAAGCGCTCGGAACCTTGCAGGGTGTCCAGAGAAGACTTGAAATCAAAGGCGAAGCGAAGGGAATTATCGTTGTGGATGATTATGGTCACCATCCCACAGAAATCAAAACCACATTGCAGGCCGCAAAGGAGAGCTGGCCGGAAAGACGCCTTGTCGTTATTTTTCAGCCGCACCGCTATACGAGGACAAAAGCTCTGTTTGATGATTTCACCCGCGCTTTTTATCAATCCGATTACCTTGTCATTCTCCCCATCTATCCGGCGGGGGAAAAAATGATAGAGGGCGTCGATTCGAGGGTCCTGTGCGAAGAGATAGCAGCCCACGGCCATAAAGAAACTGTTTTCATGGAGGGGCACGAAAAGGCGGTTGCGTTCCTTTCAAAAGAGTTAAAGGAGAACGACATATTGCTGACTCTCGGTGCAGGGGATGTCTGGAAGGCCGGCATGAGTCTGCTGGAATTTTTAAAAAAAAAGACTGTCAGGAAAAAGAAAAAACAGAATGCCCATCGATAAAGATTCAATAAACTGGCTGAATAATCTGCTGGGAAGCGGCATAAAATTCGGGGAGCCGATGTCAAGGCACACTTATTTCAGAGTCGGCGGTCCGGCTGATGCCTTTGTATGTCCTGACAATATTGAAAAACTGCAGGAACTATTGCGCTGGGCAAGAGATAAAAGAATTCCGCATATTGTAATAGGAGGCGGTTCAAACCTTGTTGTGAGAGATAAAGGAATCCCAGGAATCGTTATAGTTCTGACAAAATGTCTCAATGAAATTTCCCGTTCCGGGGAAAACGGGGAAACGGTTCTGATTAAAGCCATGGCCGGTGTCAGAACACAGACTCTTTGCCGCTATGCAATAGAAGAAGGTCTGTCGGGAATAAATTTTGCGCTCGGGATCCCGGGAACTGTCGGCGGCGCCATAATTATGAACGCCGGAACATCTTCAGGTTCAATATCGGATGTTCTGGATTCGGTGAATGTCATGCTCTCAACAGGAACCATGTTGAAGATAAAACGGGAGGAACTCGATTTTTCATATAGAAAACTCTCCTGGGATAAAAACTTTACAAAGTCGCGCCATGAAGAACCTATAATAATCGACGGCTGTTTCAGGCTCTTACGGTCGGATCCGGTCGAACTGAAAAAAGAGGCCGGGGCTCTTTTAAAAAAAAGAAAGGATAACCAGCCGACTGAAGCGGCGAGCGCGGGATGTTTTTTTAAGAATCCGCCTTCAGGTAAAACGGCCGGCCAGCTTATTGACATGGCCGGGCTTAAAGGAACGCAGATAGGCGGCGCGGAGATTTCGGCAAAGCACGCCAATTTCATAGTAAACAGAGGCGCCGCGTCCGCCTCAGACATACTTGGGCTCATGCAACTTATACAGGAAACGGTTTTTAACAAATTTAATATAAGACTTGAACCAGAGGTTAAAATTGTTGGAATTTAAACAGGCTATGAGAAGGCGCTACAAAAACAGGCCTTATAGAAAAAAGGGCGCCGGAATCAGGGATCGCGTCATCTTCTGTCTGAAGATTATGCTCGCGCTTTCAGTTGTTTCTGCCGTCAGCCTGATCTGTATATTCGGATATGACTGCCTTACCCAGAGCGATTATTTCAGAGCGGAAACTATTACTGTTGAAGGAAATCAGATTCTCTCCGAAGAGGAAGTAATTAAAGAAACCCTTGTAAAACCGGGTGATAATATACTTTCCATAAATCTCTCAATGGTAAGAAAACGGCTTATGGCAAATACATGGATAGCTGAAGCCGAAGTAGTCAGAAAAATTCCTTCCGGTATTGTTGTGAGAATAAAGGAACACAAACCTCTTGCCGTTCTGGACCTCGGAAAAGAATTTTTACTCAATGATCATGGGGAAATTTTTAAAGAAAAAACAACGACAGACCCGGAGAACCTTCCTCTGGTAAAAGGCCTTAAATTTTCCGATTTGAGCTTGAGCGGCGCAAGAATAAGCCCGTCGTTTAATGCATTAATGACCGTGCTGAAACTTGGCATGAAGCCCGAAAGCATTCTGCCCAATAGTTCGATTACCCTGATAAATGTGGACAGGGAAATCGGGCTTACGGTTTTTGCTTTTGATAAAACCATCAAGCTCGGATTCAACAATTATCCCGATAAGTATGAAAGGCTGGAAAAAGTCTTTTATCATGCTAAAAATGGCCGGGACTTCTCTGATTTTGAAACTGTCGATCTTAATAACCTGAGCCGTATAGTTATCTGCCCTGCAGCTAATCCCGCTGAAGCGCCTGAAGAATATAAGAAGGAGGTATGAAATGCCGGTAAGTGAGAACATAATTGTCGGTCTTGACATCGGAACAACAAAAATCTGCGCCGTGGTTGGTGAACTGGTCGACAATGCAATAAACATAATCGGTATCGGCACGCATCCTTCGATAGGACTCAGGAAAGGCGTAGTTGTTAATATTGAATCGACTGTCGACTCCATTAAAAAAGCGGTTGAAGAAGCTGAACTTATGGCAGGATGCGAAATATCTTCCGTTTATGCCGGAATAGCTGGGGGACATATTACCGGATTCAACAGCCGTGGTATTGTTGCCATAAAGGGCCCTGAGATAACCCAGCAGGATGTGGAGCATGTTATTGATGCCGCCAGGGCAGTAGCAATACCGATGGATCGCGAAGTAATTCATGTTCTTCCTCAGGAATATATGGTCGATGACCAGTCCGGGATACAGAATCCCATCGGCATGTCCGGGGTCAGGCTTGAAGCAAAAATTCATATTGTGACAGGCGCTGTAACATCCGCTCACAACATAGTCAAATGCGCAAACCGTTCGGGTCTTGACGTGTGTGACATAGTGCTGGAGGCGCTTGCTTCCGGAGAAGCAGTGCTGACCGAAGAAGAAAAGGAGCTTGGCACAGTGCTTCTTGATCTTGGAGGAGGTACGACGGATCTTGCTGTTTTTTCGGGGAAAAATATAAAACACACTTTTGTTCTTGCTCTCGGAGGGAATAATCTTACCAATGACATCGCGGTCGGATTACGCGCTCCGCTTCCTGAAGCGGAAAAAATCAAAATAAAATACGGGAGCTGTGTCGCAAGGAATATACATAGCGATGAAATGATTGAAGTGCCTGGAATGGGAGGACGCACACCAAGGAAACTCGCCCGCCAGATACTGGGTGAAATTCTTGAACCCCGTATGGAAGAGATTTTCACACTTATCAACAGAGAAATTTACAGGGCCGGACAGGAAAACTCAATACCTTCGGGCGTTGTTCTTACAGGAGGCTCCGCCCTGTTGACAGACGTGACTGAAATAGCTGAATCGGTTTTTAATCTTCCAACCCGTCTTGGAAAACCCATGGGAATCGGCGGCCTTGTTGACGTGGTTAACAACCCCATGTACGCAACAGGGGTTGGTCTTGTTTTATACGGAGCAAAAAACCAGACTCAGAAGAAATTCCGGATTCGTGACGGGAACATATTCAACAGAGTCATGAACAGAATGAAAAAATGGTTTAGCGATGTGATTTAAAAAAACAGGGTTCAAGGATCCGAGCTCGAATCCTTCTATTAACACTTAAAATTAACCTGGACCGGAGTCTTAAACAATCATTTAACAGGGGGGGGTAAAATATGTTTACCATTGTAGAAAATGAGAACCAGGCAAGAATCAAGGTTATCGGTGTCGGCGGCGCCGGCGGGAATGCCATTAACAACATGATTTCCTCGAATCTGGCGGGTGTCAACTTCATTACAGCAAATACCGATGCTCAGGCTCTTGACAAATCATTGGCTTCGGTCAAAATTCAGATCGGCGAAAAACTTACCCAGGGACTTGGAGCAGGCGCCATGCCTCAAATTGGACGTGACGCAGCCTTTGAGACTGAAGAAACAATCAGAAAAGCCCTTGAAGGCAGCCACATGGTCTTTATAACAGCCGGTTTCGGCGGAGGAACAGGAACAGGCGCTGCTCCTGTCATAGCCAAAATCTGCAAGGAGATGGGAGCGCTTACCGTGGCAGTAGTTACAAAGCCGTTCTCGTTTGAGGGTAAAAAACGAATGAAGCAGGCTGAAGAGGGAATAAACGAACTCAAGAAATTTGCTGATACGGTAATTACTATTCCTAATGACAGGATGAGAGGGCTTGCTTCAAAAAATGCCAAAATGACGGAGATGTTCAGAAAGGCTGACGAGGTTCTGCTCCATTCAGTAAAAGGCATAACAGACCTTATCATGATGCCCGGCATTGTTAACCTTGACTTTGCGGATGTAAAGACCACGATGTCCAAAACCGGCCTTGCCATTATGGGTATCGGTGTGGGAAGCGGTGATAACAGGGCGGTTGAAGCGGCTGAGCGCGCAATCTCACATCCGTTGCTTGAAGACATTTCAATAAAAGGCGCAAAAGGCGTATTAATGAACATAACATGCGGCAGCGATCTCACAATGGAAGAAATGGCTGAAGCTTCAGACCGGATTTTCAATGAAGTCGGAGAAGATGCCGATATAATATGGGGCACGGCTGTTGATGACAGTCTCGGCGATGAGTTAAGGGTAACAGTTATTGCGACAGGCATAGGCTCTCCCCATGTGGAAAGCAAAGCCGAAGTAAAAGAGGAAAAATTCCCGACAAGAGGAAAAGTGCGGAGTCTTACAATGGAAGACATGAAGGCTGCCGTAGATTATGACGTGCCAACTATCATACGCCGGCAGCAAGCTGTCGGTGAATCAGGAGGCGCAACATACAGGGGTTATAAAGGATTGGTTATTGACAATAACGATCTTGATGTCCCGACATTTTTAAGAAAAAAAGCGGATTAGGCGGAGTCAGGAGAAAGTCGTGAGGCGTGAGGCGAAAGGCAGGGATCAGGGACCAGAGGTCAGACGGCCTATTCACCTGAACCCTTGAATCCTTGAATCCTCGAATCTTTCTATTAACACTTGTTTATGACCGGCCAAGCAATCAATGCCATGGAAAAAAGACAAAAAACCGAAGAATTTTTCAAGATCCGAGACAGGGGCTATCCGTAAACAATGGAAAGGACACATAAGGGTAGCCCTCATCTATCCCAATATTTATGAAGTCGGAATGTCGAATCTCGGTTTTCAGACGGTTTATGATATTTTAAACGGGCTTGATCATATTTTGTGCGAAAGGGCTTTTCTCCCTGAAAGCAATGCAGATCAGGTAAAAACAATTGAAACATCAAGGCGGCTGGCTGATTTTGACATAATCGCGTTTTCCGTATCATTTGAAAACGATTTTTCAAACATTCTCTCGATTCTCGAAAGAGCAGGACTCCCCCTTAAAGCCAATGAAAGAGGAACCCCCCATCCTCTTATTATGGCGGGGGGAGTTGCCTGTTTTATAAACCCTGAACCCGTTTCCCGGTATATCGACTGTTTCATAATCGGTGAAGCGGAAGGAACCATCGAAAGTTTCTTCGACTATTATGAGCCGGGAACAGAAAAAAGCAAGATCCTTCAAAAAATCGCAAAACATGTGCCGGGCATATATGTCCCGGCGTTTTATGAAACGTCCTATAACAGAGATGGAACTATTCACTCTTTTTACCCCGTCATGGATGTGCCGGAAAGAATCAAACGGGTTTATTGTGAAGATATTTCCCGAATACATACCTGCAGTAAAATAATATCTGAAGAGACGACCTTTGACAGAACTTTTTTAATCGAAGTATCAAGAGGATGCCCTCACGGGTGCAGATTTTGTGCCGCTGGTTATATTTACAGACCTCCAAGATTCAGAGATATTTCGTCTCTGATAAAGTGCCTTGATAATGGAATAGCCGAAACAGACAAAATAGGATTTATCGGAGCTGCGGTTTCGGATCTTCCTTATATTGCCGAACTATGTGACATAGCTCAGGAAAAGGGCGCCAAAATATCTTTCAGTTCTATCAGAGCCGATGCTCTCTCCGTAAAGCTTGTCGCCGCTCTTGAAAAAAGCGGGGTCAAAACGGCAACCATAGCTCCCGATGCCGGTTCGCAGCGCATGCGCGACGTTATCAATAAGGGAATAAACGAAGACCAGATCCTGGCCGCTGTGGAAACCATAGTAGAAGGCGGTATTCCGAACATCAAGCTATACTTCATGATCGGACTTCCCTCCGAAACGATGGATGATGTTGAAGCAATATCAATCCTTTGCAGGAAAATAAAGAAAAGTTTTCTTGCTTCAAGCAGAAAGAAAAAACGGATAGGACAAATTACGGTAAGCGTCAATCCTTTTGTTCCAAAACCATCCACTCCTTTTCAATGGGTCGCGATGGATGAGTTGTCTTCCCTGAAAAACAAGGTTTTACACATCAAGGCCGGTCTTAAAAAAGAAGCAAATATCAGAGTAACTGCGGAATCTCCGAAAAGAAGCTATATCCAGGCGCTGATTTCAAGAGGTGACCGCAGAGTCGCCGGAATTTTATCACTTGTAAATTCAAACGGAGGAAATTGGGCAAAGGCATTTAAGTCTTTGTCCTTCAATACCGACTTTTATGTTTACAGAGAAAGATCTTTTGATGAAATGCTCCCCTGGGATTTTATAGACCACGGAATTAAAAAATCTTTTTTGATAAAAGAATACAAAAAAGCCCTGATGCAAAAAACATCCCCGCCCTGCCCCATGATTTCATGCAGAAAATGCGGCGTCTGCAAATAAAATATATTGAAAGCTGGTTATTAATGTGCTAGGGGAAACATGCTTGATAATTGGGAGTTGTTTTTTTCGATATATATTTCGGAAGGATATTAAAAAATGATTTCAAATAAGGAGCTTAGACTGGCTTTATATCTGGCTGCTGTTCTGTTTGTTGTCGGCACCGTCTGTTATGCGGCTTTTCCGGCCAAAAAATCCGAGCAGCCGGTCAGGATCATGTTTAAAACTCTTGCCGGAAAAGTCCTTTTCGACCATAAAGCACATACCTCGGAAAAAGGGTATGCTCTTTCATGCGGAGACTGTCATCATCATCCTGAAGGAGATGATGCCTCTGCAAGTGCATGTGGTGAATGCCACATCAATTCGGAAGATAACGCACCGGCACCAAAAAAATGTCTTGAATGCCACGATTCCGGAGATTTTGAAGGTGTTGCTTTGACAAAAAAAACCGACGCATTTCATCAGCAGTGCGACAGTTGTCATGAAAAAATCGATGCAGGCCCCAGGGAAAAAGAGAAAAGATGCAACTGGTGTCATAATATGTAAGCCGGACAACAGACTTCCATGCGGTTATGAATCCGAGTGCGCAAATGCGTTAACTAAAGGTAATAAATACATGAAAAAACGACCATTCATATGCCTCAACGAACCACATCTTGAATATGACGTTCTCGAACCGGGCTGTAAACCGGATGTTATTCCCGTTCCTCGAAAAGCAGTTCTTTTTTTCGGTAAGGCCGATGACAAAAAAGGGTCTCCTCTGCTTAAAGAAGGTGACAGGGTAAAAACAGGGCAAAAACTGATTGTTTATGCCGACTCTGAAGAATACATTGTTTCAACAGTTACAGGCACTATATCCTCCGTATCCCCATATGCCGGAGATTTCGGGAAATCCTATACATCTGTTCAGATTGACGTTTCTGAAGATGAGGCCGATGATTCCTTCGAAAAAGCATCCGGAGAGATGAACATCGATACCGTCAAGAATTATCTTTTATCCCTGCCGGGCAATCTGCCCGTAAAATCTCTTATAAATCCGGGCAATAAAATTGATACAATAGTTATTACAGGTATTGATTCTGATTTGATGGTTGTGACCAGTCAGTATATTGTTAACTCAAAAATGGAGCATCTAACAAAAGGTATAAAGATATTAAAATCGATTCCCGGAATTAACAATATAGTTCTTGCGGTCAGAAGAGACTCGCTTCATGGTTATGGCAATATCGGAGCAGAGGTTAAAAATATCAGCACAAGGTATCCCTCGGCTTTCATGCAGCTTGTTATAAAGAAATCAACAGGCAGAATACTTCCGGCTGGGAAAAAGCCCGAAGATATAGGAATTTGCGTTATTAACGCGGAAGCGGTTGCGTCTTTAGGCGCTGCTTTTCTTCATAACAGAATTCCAACAGATAAAATTATCACATTAATAAATAAAGACGGAACCAAAAAAATCATTTCAGCAAGAATAGGAACTCCCCTTGGCGACATTCTCAAAGCCTTCAATATTACGTTAAATCATGGGGATCGCTTGATCCTCGGAGGGCCGATGGCCGGTTCTCCCGTATATTCGGAGGATTATCCGGTTCTGCCTGATACCGATGCAATAATGGTTCAGGATAAAAATCAGATACAGCCTGTTTCAGATTATCCGTGCATAAACTGCGGTGACTGCATAAGAATATGTCCGGTCAATATCCCCGTGAATATGCTTGTAAGATACCTTGAAGCAAAAATGTACCCGCAGGCCGCCGAGGAATATGATCTTTATTCCTGCATAGAATGCGGCCTTTGCAGTTATGTTTGCGTATCAGGAATGCCGATATCACAATATATCAGACTTGCCAAATACGAACTTGCCGGAATAAACACAGCGGAGGCGGCAAATGCCTAACCAGAAAAAATTAATTGTTTCTCATGCGCCTTACTGCCATGACGGGAGTAATATTTCAACACGCAGCAATAACATAATGCTTGCTGCGCTTCCAGCCGTTCTACATGGTTGTTATTTATACGGCATCCCTGCTGTCGGGGTTGTTGCTCTTTCCATTTCAACTGCAATAATATGGGAATACCTGATAAACCTCCTGACCAAAAGGCCGGCTACAATAGGAGACGGAAATGCAGCGGTAATCGGTATGATGACGGCAATGCTTTTTCCTGCGACAACCCCATGGTGGGCGGTTATTACGGGAACATTTGTCGCCATCGTTGTCGGAAAACAGATTTACGGAGGTATTGGAGGAAATCCCTTTAATCCTGCTCTGATCGGCATTGCTATCCTGATGCTCTCATGGAACAATATCTTTGATATTGATAATGCCTTATTAAATTATGATTTTAATTTTACCGCAGCATATCCGCTTGTCGCCCTGAAGCATTACGGTGTGTCCGCTGTAGATTCATTCAATCTTACAGACCTTTTAATGGGAAACCAGACCGGCACCGTAGGCTCGGCATTCGGGCTTGCTCTTGCCCTCGGAGGATTATATCTCATAATCAGGGGGTTTATACGGTGGGAAATATCCTTTTCGTTCCTTGCCGCCATGATAATCACCTCCCTGATTTTTCAACTTTATGATACCGGCAAATATGCAGGTCCTCTATTCCATCTTTTAACTGGCAACACCCTTCTGGGAGCTTTTTTTCTTGCTACCGAAGATTCTTCATCCCCTGTCAACTTTATTCCCATGATCATTTACGGGGCCGGCACGGGATTGATGGTTATGCTCATAAGAAATGTTGGCGGACATGCTGACGGAGTGGTTTTTGCGATTCTTCTAATGAATCTCACGAATCCGCTCATAGACAGGATAAGGCCAAAAGCCATGGGAAAGGTCAAAAGCCATGCGTGAAATGCTTAAAATGATAATAGTTCTGACCGTCTTATGCTCTTTTTCGGGCGGACTTCTTGCTGCGCTGAGAAATGAAAC
>JBFYVZ010000139.1:0-14358 GCA_041298995.1 Desulfobacteraceae bacterium | reverse complement strand
CAAGAATTGCAAATCCAAGCACCACCATAAGAATAATGCTCGCAGGAATGCCCGCCATGAAAAATTCACCGCTTGTAAACTGTTTTGAGTTGTAGGCAATCGCGTTCGGCGCCGCCCCCACAAGAAGAAGAAACGGCATTCCTGCCGTTACCAGCGCTACGAAAAGAATCACTTCCGGAGCTATATTGAGATAAGGAGCGACGACAAGGGCTACCGGCAGAGATATGGCGATAGCAGCCACGTTCATTATAAAATTGGTCATGACAAGGACGAAAACAGCTATGCTCATCACGAAGATAAACCAGTGGGAATTCTTGAAAAAACCGAGCCAGTTTATGGCAAGCCACTGGGCGGCGCCCGTCTGCCAGAGACAAAAGCCTATGCTCATGGCGCCAGCAAAAAGAAGTATTATGTTCCAGGGCAACTCTTCAAGATCATTAATGTCGAGGATTCCCGATATGAAAAAAAGAATTGTTGAAACTAGAATAACGGCTGACTTGTTAAAGGGTTTTAACGCAGGGACAAAAGATTGCAGCGACATGAAGGCGATTGCGCAAAAAACTAAAACTGCACCGATTATTTCATTTCTTGTAAGAGTGCCCATCTCGGAATTAAGCTGTCTGGCCTTTTCCTTCAATCCCGGGATTACAGCTTTTTCGGGCTTGAAAAAAACCATCAAAAAGCCCCATAATATAAAGACCATCATCCACCCTATCGGAGCAAGGTAGTAGCTCAGTTCAAAAAAGGATATTTCTTTTCCCGTAATTTCTTTGTAAAACCCGAGAGCTACTATACCGCGGGCGGCGCCGAGAAGGGTTATAATGCTTCCTGCTCCTGCCACAAAGGCCATGCCTATGAATAAACCCTTCCCGAATTTGCTCGGCTTGTTGTCATCGCTGTAAAGCGCGTATATCGCCAGAAGGAGCGGATATATGGTTGCCGCCACGGCAGTATGAGCCATTACATGCGTCAGTAACGCGGTTACAACAAGGCATCCGAGATAGATCATGCTTGTTTTTTCGCCGACAATCATCAGCATTTTATATGCAAGACGCTTCGTGAGCCCTGTTTTGGTGAATACCATGCCTATTACCAGAGAGGCGAAAATAAAAAGTACTGAAGGGTCCATGAAATCCTTGAAAGCATCGGCTGCGGGACGTATGAAAAAGAGAGCCTGAAGCACTCCGATTGTAAGGCCGGTTACTCCTATTGGAAGAACTTCAAAAACCCACCATGTTCCTGCAAGAAGAAAGACAGCCAAGGCGCCCTTTGCTTCTTTGGTAAGCGGAAAATGTTTTCCGGAAGGGTCTATGGCATCCGCCCAGGGCGGAGAATAATAGACGATCAGGAAAAGCGCAACACCGATAACAAGGAAGATATGCTGCTTCCAGTCAAATTTTGAGACAAGAGTCTTGGCGTCAGAATTGCTTGGCATGAAATAAACTCCTTATCGCATTTGATGAATAATTTTTATAACCCGCAAAGTTTAATGGTTTCAGAAATCTTATGAAACAGATCCGTTAATCTTAATATCCCTATAATTTCATTTTCTTTTTTTACAAGGAGGGTTTGATGCTTTCCCATAACCAGCATGTGTATTGCTTCATCAAGGCTGCTGTTTTCAGATATATATTCACCCTCGGTAGGAGTGACCATAAAAGTGCTGACTTTAAGTTTGCCTGCTTTTTTGCATATATCATCAAGCGGCTTGTCCCACAGCTGGTATTGTCCAACAAGTGACTTTAAAAACTGGGCGGTGTAACCAAAATGGGATAGAGATCCTGAATCGATAATTTTCAAATATTTAGGCTCCAGGGCGCATAAAATATCAATCTGGCCGATTTTCCCGACAATTTTATTTTCCCTGTTAAAAACAAGGACGGATTTATGTGAATATGGGGATTTCACGTGTTTTACCTGGGCTTCTTCAAGAGCTATTATAGCCTCAAACAAAGTTGCTTCTTCCGAAACGGTAGCGTATTCAGCTAAAGGAACCATTATTTCCTTAACGGATATTGATTTCATATGATTCTCCTTAAAGATACTAAAAACTGTCTAACTCTGCATGTTAACTGGTAAAGCATGATATTACCAGCCGCGGTTTTCAATAATTTTACTAATTTCAGCCTTGTTGATCCGCTCCTCATGCTCGGCCTTGAGGTTGTAAGCCTTTGTTATTTTGCCTACGAGATCGTTCGTATCGGTCGGTTTCATAAGATAATCATAGGCTCCCGCCTTCATTCCATCGATGGCCGTTTCAACCGTAGCATGTCCGGTAAGCATTATTACACTTATAAGGGGTTTCAGACTCTTTATCTCTCTTAAGGTCTCAATTCCGTTTTTTCCCGGCATAAGTACGTCCAATACTACAACGTCAAAATCCTGTGCTTTTATTTTTAAAAGAGCTTCCTCGCCGTCAAAAGCGGTTTGAACGTTGAAATCTCTCACCTCAAGACGTTCCGCCAGAGTTTGAATAAATTCTTTCTCATCGTCAACCAGCAAGACTTTTTTTTTCATGTATTGCACTCCTTGTTTATATGGTCAGGTCTCTTTTTTCCCTGTTTTATACGCGTTTATTATGTGCCTTTCAAGCTCGTCTAACTGGACCGGTTTCTGAAGAAAACTGAAAGCGCCCAGAGATAAAGCCTCTTTCTTGTCTTGTTCGGATCCGTGTCCTGTCAAAATAATAATCATAACTTTTGGATATGTTTTTTTCACCCTCCGGAGAACTTCTATTCCGTCAATGTCCGGCATCTTAAGATCGAGAATCATGACATCCGGAATCTGGTCATCAACAATCTGCAAAGCCTGCTCGCCGGTAAAAGCGACCGATGGGCTGAAATCCCGCATCTCGATCCGCTCAAACAGAGTCGTTACAAATTCCTCTTCATCATCGACAAGCATGACCTTGATTTTTTTCATACGTACACGGTCTCCTGCTGATATACGCAATAAACTGGTGGACACTATTTAAAAACCGTAAAATAGTCAATACCAAACGATATATTATAGTATTATCAATCAGTTTTGTATATTCTGGAGATGGTTATTTAAAGAATCCGTGAAGTCGAACCGACGGATAGGTTTGACTAACGATTGCGGACATGGAAATAAACGGCCACCTCGCGATAAAAGAGAGTTTTTTTATTTGACTTGACCCGGCATTGTATGTATTGAAAACGGGCCGTGTAGTCAGTTCTGCCCGCGTGTCGAGTATAAAACGGTAATTATCAAATTTGCCATGTTGACGGCCTTATCCGGTTTAGCAATTACAATCTTTGTAACATGAACTGTTCTACAGAGAATTTATTGAATCCTTCATGATGATGTTCAAAAAATAGCATAACAAAATAGGTGCTGAATATGCTGACCCGAATTTTTCCTTTTCTTGCCTGGTTTAAAAAATACAATCTTGAAGCGTTCAGAATTGATGCTGTTTCCGGATTGACCGTTGCGCTTGTTCTTGTCCCCCAGTCCATGGCCTACGCCCAGCTGGCAGGACTGCCGCCGTACTACGGACTTTATGCCTCCTTCATTCCTCCCATGATTGCCGCACTCTTCGGTTCAAGCCGCCAGCTTGCGACAGGTCCTGTCGCGGTCGTTTCTCTGATGACGGCAGCCTCTCTTGAACCGCTTGCTACCGCCGGAAGCGAAGGTTTTATTGCGTATGCGATACTGATGGCTTTCATGGTCGGAGTCTTTCAGTTTGCGCTCGGAGTTTTAAGACTCGGTCTTGTTGTCAATTTTCTCTCTCATCCTGTTGTAAACGGTTTCACAAATGCCGCCGCAATCATAATAGCGACATCCCAGCTCTCGAAGATGTTCGGCGTCAATGTCGATAATGAGGCGCATCATTATGAAACAATCATCAAGGTCGTAAAAGCCGCCATGAATTACACCCACTGGCCCACATTCTTTATGGGAGCGTTTGCCTTTGCTGTCATGTACGGGCTGAAGCGCGTTGCGCCCAAAATTCCGAATGTGCTTGTTGCTGTTGCCGTCACGACTCTAATCTCATGGGGAATAGGGTTTGATTATAATGCCAAAACCGATGTTTCCACGATAGAATCTCCTGAGGCGCTGGAGCTGATATCAAAATTTAATTCAGCAGTTGGCGAGACAATTCCGCTTGCGGAAAAACGGGCGCAGGCAGTAGCCGTTCTTGATGAATTAAAACAAAAGAAAGATCGCATCGCGGTGCTCGATGCGGAGCGGGATGTGAATGTAATTGCCACCCAGATTGAGGTTTTGAGACTTGAGACACGCATTTACAGGGAAAAGATAAGAGATATCTTATTTGAAGGCGTCAAGGACCAGGAAGGCAAAATGAAGTTTTATCCGGCAAAGCAGGCTCCCGAAGGTCTTGAAACGGATGGCCGCATATGGCGGATAAAAGTCGGCAACAATCCAATTAAAACCGATAAGCTTACAATGATCGGGGGAGGTGAAGTTGTTGGCGCCATTCCGAAAGGACTTCCCAAATTTTCCATGCCGAAAATCGATTTAAAAGTTATTTTGAAAATTTTCCCGTTTGCGGCGATAATCTCTCTTCTCGGTTTCATGGAAGCCATCTCAATAGCCAAGGCAATGGCGGCTAAAACCGGGCAGCGGCTTGATCCGAATCAGGAATTGATAGGGCAGGGACTCGCCAACATTCTGGGCTCTTTTTCAAACGGATATCCTGTTTCAGGATCATTTTCAAGATCGGCCGTCAACCTCCAGGCGGGAGCGGTTACAGGCCTGTCGAGTGTTTTTACCAGTACGGCGGTTGTAATAACACTGATGTTCTTTACGCCGCTTCTTTACTTTTTACCTCAGTCCGTTCTTGCAGCAGTGATAATGATGGCTGTGATCGGCCTAATAAACGTGGCGGGTTTCATTCACGCCTGGAAGGCTAAGTGGTATGACGGAGCCATTTCGATTTTATCCTTCATATTTACACTTGTGTTTGCTCCTCACCTTGATAAGGGAATCATGATAGGGGTAGTTTTGTCCCTTGGCGTGTTTCTTTATAACAGCATGAGACCCAAAGTCGCTTCATTGTCGCGCCACGATGATGAATCTCTCCGCGATTCGGCCGCTTTCGGCCTTCAACAGTGTGAGTTCATCGACATGGTTCGTTTTGACGGCCCGCTCTTTTTTGCAAATGCCAGCTATCTTGAAGATAAAATCTCCGAACGACTCATGACGAAAAAGAAACTTAAGCATATTGTGATAGTGTGCAACGGCGTCAATGATATTGACGCGTCGGGTGAAGAGACTCTATCCTTGCTTGTCGACAGAACAAGAAGTGGCGGGGTTGATATTTCATTCAGCGGCGTTAATGAAACGGTGATGAATGTTTTTAAAAACACTCACCTTCTTGAGAAAATCGGAACAGACCACATCTATTCAACAATGGAAAAGGCCGTATGCTCGGTTTATGACCAGACACACACAGACAACACGGAAGACATGTGTCCGCTTCGGACGGTATGCCGTCTTACCTGATCATAGATTAGATTAAAAAGGGGAGGTTTTTTATGTCTGTAGTTACTATTTTCAGCGGCACCTTCTGTAAAGACGAACCTGTCATTAAGAATGTGCTTTCATCCATGGAATACAAACTTGTAACAGACAATGACATTGTTGTCGAAGCAAGCAGGCTTTCAGGGATGCCGGTAAATAAGATAATTAAAGCTTTCTCGGCCAAAGAATCTGTTTTTAATAACTTTACACACGAAAAAGAGGTTTCAATAGCGTGGCTTAAACTCGCCGTGGCGAAAAAACTCGCAGAAGACGAGCTTCTTTTTTCCGGCTTCACAGGAAGCCTTATTCCTAAAAGCATAAGCCATGTGCTCAGAGTATGCATTATTGCCGACATGAAGCTAAGAGCATCTCATGCAGCTGCTGAGCGGAAGATCTCAGAAAAAGATGCCGTAAAACTGATTCATAAACAGGATGAAGACAGGATAGCCTGGATAAGCAATCTTTTTAAGAAAGATGATCCGTGGGATTCCTCCCTGTACGATCTTGTCATACCGATGGATAAGATGGATCTGGAGAAGGCTGTGTCCCTTATTATAGGCAACGCCGGAAAGGAAGTTGTAAAACCTACAAGTCGTTCCAAAAAGGCTGTTGATGATTTTCTCGTCGCCTCAAAAGTGGAAATGCACCTTGCCCGGGAAGGACATAATGTCGATATTTCGGCAATAGACGGCTCTGTGACAATAATCATAAACAAACATGTTCTTCTGCTGAGCAAGCTTGAAGACGAGCTCAAGGCTATCGCCGGAAAAGTGCCGGAAGTCAAAGCTGTTGAGACTAAAGTGGGAGACGGATACTACCAGACGGATATATACAGAAAATATGATTTCAAGATGCCTTCCAAAGTGCTGCTTGTCGATGACGAACGAGAATTCGCACAGACTCTGTCGGAGCGGCTCATCATGCGTGACATGGGTTCGGCTGTGGCATATGACGGTGAATCGGCGCTTAATTTGGTTTCGGAAGATGAGCCGGAAGTCATGATTCTCGATCTTAAGATGCCCGGCATAGACGGCATTGAAGTTTTAAAGCGGGTTAAACAGAGCAACCCGGATATTGAGGTTATAATTCTTACCGGGCATGGAACAGAGGCCGACAGGGAATTGTGCATGAAGCTGGGCGCATTTGCATACCTGCAAAAGCCGGTAGATATAGAAGTCTTGAGCGATGCCTTAAAGAAAGCCAACGATAAAATGAGGATAAAAAAAGCCGCTAAATAAATGGTCAAATCATGATCAGTTGTGCTATTCCTCACAGGGAACTCATATAAAATGAAGCTGGTTTGGAAGATATATGATTTTTTTTGAAAAGCTGAAACCCAAATTCTGGGATTACCGGGATGTTGCGGCAGGCCCGTTTAAACACCTGTTTAATTTCCGACGCTTATGGGCGCTTGCGGTTGCACTGACTTCACTTGTAGCGCTTATCCCTCTTATTTCAATTACATTAATAGACTACAGAGTTACACAGAAATCCGTTGAATCCGAAGTTCTTTTACGTACCGCCCGGCTTGTTTCAAACACATGGCGCCCCGTTTCATTTTTTCTTACCGAGAGGAGATCCGCCCTTGATTTTGTTGTAAGGGATAACAGTTATAATTCATTGCGTGATCCCAAGAGGCTTTCCGCGATCCTGGAAAATCTAAAACAAGGGTTCGGGGGATTCGTTGATCTTGGCGTTATCGATTCTACAGGGCGGCAAAAAAACTATGCGGGACCATATAAACTTGAAGGTATCGATTACAGCAATCAGGGTTGGTTTAAAGACGTTATAAACAAAGGTGTAAATGTAAGCGATGTTTTCATGGGTTTCCGGCGAACCCCCCACATTATCATCGCGGTCAGGTACGACCTTCCGAACGCTTCCTTTTATGTTCTTCGGGCTACCATTGATACCGACAGGTTCAACGAGCTTCTTGCCCATCTTGAAGTCAGCGGTCAGGGCGACTCTTTTCTGATAAATAAAGACGGCTTTCTCCAGACACCTTCAAGGGATTACGGCAAGGTATTGGACAGGATACCACTGCGTGTTCCTGCTTTTTCTCCTAAAACGCGTGTATATGAGGAGGTGTATCCTGACAATAAACAGCTTGTCATAGGATATGCCTATATTCATGACACCCCCTTTATTCTTATGATCGTAAAGCAAAAAAACGAACTGATGAAACCGTGGCAGAAAACCCGCTTTCAGCTGATCGGATTTCTTATTGCGAGCATAGCAATTATAGTCTTTGTAGTTCTCAGTGTTGCAACATACTTAGTGAACAGAATTCTTATTGCAGACCAGAAACGTATCATGACGCTGCATGAGGTTGAATATTCGAACAAGATGGCTTCCATAGGACGGCTTGCCGCAGGAGTGGCTCATGAAATAAATAATCCGCTTGCGGTTATCAATGAAAAGATCGGTCTTATAAAGGACCTGTTCACAATAAAGGATGAATTTAAAGGAAACCGGAAACTGATTGAACTCGTCGATTCGGCCCTGTCTTCTGTCGACCGGTGCGGCACCATTACAAAGCGCCTGCTCAATTTTGCAAGACATCTGGATGTTAAGATCCAGATGGTAAATATTGGTGAGGTGATAGGGGATGTCCTCGGATTTCTTTCCAAGGAGGCGGAATACAGGAGCATAGCGGTTTCTATAAATGTTTCCGGAGATATTCCTCAGTTTGAGAGCGACAGGGGGAAGCTGCAGCAGATTTTTCTTAATATTGTCAATAACGCATTTGCCGCCGTAAAAGACGGCGGTAGTATTGATATTACTGCAAAGCGCGAAGGCGCCGACCTGATATCCGTAACTTTTACCGATGACGGCTGCGGGATACCCGGATCGGATCTGGAACGGATTTTCGAGCCTTTTTTTTCGACCAAAACAAAACAAGGCGGAACCGGCCTCGGTCTCTCCATAACTTACAGCCTTGTTCAGGAGCTGGGTGGAATCTTAGTCGTACATAGCGAGGTGGGCAGAGGTTCGAGTTTCATTGTCACCATACCGCTGAAGATGGAGAAGAAGGAGAAAAAAACCGATGAGGGTGTTGCTGGTAGATGATGAGAAGGAGCTTGTATCAACGCTTGCAGAACGTTTCTCTTTAAGGGATATAGAAGCGGACTGGGTTACAACCGGGGAAGCGGCAATAAAAAGTGTTGCGTCAAAAACGTATGATATTGCCGTTCTCGATGTCAAGATGCCGAAAATCAGTGGAATTGAACTTAAGAAAAAGCTTGAAGAGATAAACCCGGTTTTAAAATATATTTTCATAACCGGCCATGGATCGGAAGAAGATTTTATGACTGCTTCAAGCGAGTTAAGCGCGGAATATTACCTGGTTAAACCGGTTAACATCGACGATCTTATACAGAAAATGAAAGAGATTCTTATTAACCCCGATAAACGGGACTCTTTACAGCACCCCCTTTAGGGGTACTCTTTTCAGTGCCCCCTCGAGGGGCAGAAAAACGCAGGAAATAATCTCTTACTTACTAAAAAGGAGAAGGTGTAAGCCGTGACTTCAAGAGTGGATATAAATGGCGAAAATGCGCTGAAGTTTTTTGGAAAGATGACGGCATCGATTTCACACGAACTAAAAAACGTGCTCGCAATTATAAACGAAAAAGCCGGGCTTCTGGAAGATCTTTGTGCAATGGCTGAAAAAGGAAGGCCGGTTGATCCCGAACGAATTAAAGCTGTGTCCGAAAAAGTTATAAAACAGGTCCAGCGAGGAGATGAGATTATAAGAAAGCTTAACAGTTTTGCTCACTGTACCGATGAATCGGTTTGCGATGTTGATTTGTGTGAAGGAATAAAGCTTGTTTCATGCCTTTCGGGAAGAATAGCGTTGATGCGTGGAATAAGCCTTGCGACGGATCAGATGTCCGATCCGGTTATTATCAACACAAACCCTTTTTTGCTGGAAACACTTGTATGGCTCTTTCTTGATTTTGCAATGGATGCCGCCGGAGAAGGAAAGACCGTTTCTATTACCGCAGAAAAACAGCATGCGAATGTTGTCGTCAGATTTTCCAGACTGAAAGGACTTGCCGGAATGCAGCAGAAAAATTTTCCGGGAGAAAATGAAAAATCACTTCTTGCTGCCCTGAAGGCAACAGCAGTCATTGACGCCGCTGCAGGGGAGGTCATTATCTCTTTCGGGCAATACTAACTGTTTCGTAAATAGTCAAAGTTCTTCCCTGGATTTGTGATTATTTCAAGGAGCCTGCAGGATGCGTAGACCGCATCTTTTTCTTTATGAGAGAACGCCCGGTTTTCCACATGATTGCATTCCATAATTATATGTTCACCTGTCTTATACCACGGAGTTATGGGCGTTTATTATCTGCCTTGCAAGCTCGTCTATCTTGACCGGTTTCTGAAGATAACAGAAAGCGCCCAGAGATAGAGCCTCTTTCTTGTCTTGTTCGGATCCGTGTCCTGTCAGGATAATAACCTTGACTCTTGGATATGCTTTTTTTACCCTCCGGAGAACTTCCATGCCTCCAATACCCGGCATCTTAAGGTCAAGAATCATGACATCCGGAACCTGGTCGTCAACAATCTGCAAAGCCTGTTCGCCTGTAAAAGCAACCGATGAGCTGAAGTCCCGCCTCTGGATCCGATCGGACAGAGTTGTTACAAAAGCTTCTTCATCATCGACGAGCATGACCTTGATTTTTTCCATACTCATACCTTTGCCAATTGATATACTCAATAAACCGGCAAAATCTATTTAAAAACCGCCAAAGAGTCAACATAAAACAAGATAGTGTGTTTTGAAAAGGTCTGGCCTTTCACAACCCGCAGATGTTAACAGGTAAAACGTAGTGAAAAGAGCCTGAAAGAAAAAGAACCCAAAGAACGGGGCTTCTTTACATATTAAAGCTCTTCTCTGATTTTTGCGAGTGTAGACTCAACCAGGTCTTTTATCTCTTGCAATCTCTGTTCGGTCATAGCCTCAAACCTTAGCACAAGAGCAGGCTGGGTGTTGGATGCCCGCACAAGCCCCCATCCGTCTTCAAAGAGCACTCTTACCCCGTCAATGTCTATGATCTTGTAATTTTTCCTGAAAAACTCTGTAACTTTTTTAACGAGGGCAAATTTCTTGTCGTCCGGGCATTCAACCCTGATTTCGGGCGTTGAATATGTTTTCGGAACATCGGATAAAAGCTCTGAAATTTTCTTCCCCGTATTTGCGATTATTTCAAGGAGCCTGCAGGATGCGTAGAGGGCATCGTCAAAGCCGAAATAGCGGTCGGCAAAGAACATGTGGCCGCTCATCTCTCCCGCAAGTTCGGCTTTTTCTTCTTTCATTTTTTTCTTTATGAGAGAATGCCCGGTTTTCCACATGATTGCACGGCCGCCATGCTTTTCAATGTCATCGTACATTGTCTTTGAACATTTGACTTCGGATATGAAAGTTGCACCCGGTTTTCTTGAAAGAATCTCCCTTGAGAAAATAATCATAAGCCGGTCGCCGAAAACAATATTGCCTTTTTCGTCTATAACCCCGATACGGTCGCCGTCTCCGTCATAACCGATACCAAGGTCCAGACCCTTTTCCCTGACAAGCGCTATCAGGTCTTTCATATTCTTTAAAACCGTCGGGTCGGCTTCATGATTGGGAAAAGTGCCGTCCATGTCACAATAAATATCATGAACCCCGCATCCGAGACTTTTTAAAACCGGAACCGCAATTACACCGGCTGTTCCGTTTCCTGCGTCAATTCCGACTTTAAGAGGCCTCGATATGGAAATGTTTTTCTGTAAGAACTCTTTATACGGCGTAATCACATCGGCAAAGGATCGGGCGCCTTTCCCCGACGAAAAAATTTTTTTATTAATAATTTCGAGTATTTCAAGGAGTTCTTTTCCGTGCAGAGAATCGGAGCCGATACAGACTTTAAAACCGTTATATTGAGGCGGATTGTGGCTTGCGGTAACCATTACCGCCCCTTCCTGAGAAAGATGCTGTATGGAAAAATAAAGAACCGGGGTAGGGCAGATTCCGATATCAATCACATCACATCCGGTTGACAACAGCCCTTCAATAACCCTTTCTGAATAGCTGTCCGAAGTTAAACGGCAGTCACGCCCGACAGTCAGTTTCGATTTGCCGCGCTCAAGAAGGTAGGTGCCGATGCCTTTGCCAATCAATATTACATCTTCCTCGGTCAGATCAATTCCGGTTACTCCTCTTATGTCATATTCTCTGAAAATTCCGGGATTCATGACGATTTCTCCTTTCTACAGTCCTGCAATTATGCTGATTATTCCTATTATCAGACAGTATGGTGAGAAATAATGCAGCCGTCCTTTTTTGACAACATAAAAAAGAATCTGTAAAGCCAGATATCCGGTCAGGCCTGATACAAACGCACCGGTCATATATATCTTTGTGGCTGCGATATTGCCGCCGGTGAAATCGCCGAGGCTTAATAATGTCGCACCGAGTATGGCGGGTATTGAAAGAAGAAATGAATATCTTGCCGCGGTTTCATGGTTTAACCCCAGAAACAAACCGGTCGAAATGGTTGTTCCTGAGCGTGACAACCCCGGCATTACCGCAAGCCCCTGCGATATCCCGATTATGAAAGCATCTTTTACCGAAAAAAGGGAGATTCCCTTATCCGAGTTTTTGACATGGCGTGTGAACGACAAAATAATTCCGGTCAGAATAAGCATTGAGCCTGAAATCAATACGGACGAAAACATCTGTTCGGCAACTTTGTGAAAAAGAAGGCCTATTATGGCTGTCGGAATTGACCCTATGATAATCAAAAAAGCGAGCTTTAAATCGGAATCTTCATTCCCGATAGTAAAAGAGCCTGTTTTGAATACTGTTTTTAAGTAGCGCAAAACCGAAAGAATAACAGCGAATATATCATGCCGGAAAAAGAAGAAGACGGCAAACAGTGTTCCCAGATGGACGCTTATATCAAAAAGAAGCTCCGCCTCCTTAAATCCCAGAAGATGCTGAAAAAGAACAAGGTGTCCCGAGCTGCTCACGGGCAGAAACTCAGTGAAACCCTGGATTGCTCCCAATATGATAGCATGATATGTATTCATTTCAATTATATTCGCTTGTTTTTTAAAGAATCAAAGAGAACAATTACTTTGACAGGAAAGTAAAAAAGTTCATTCCTCAAGATGAAGCGCAACACAGCAGAATGATTTTTTACGATGCTGTCATCCTTTTAGCACGGCCATTGGTCTTAGCTTTGCCACCATTTTTGAGATGCCTGCTCCGTGAACAACTCCGACTACCTGTGAAACATCCTTGTATGCTTCCGGCATCTCTTCCCCAAGGGTTGACCGTCCCGTCCACCTGACGTATATTCCCTTGTCTTCAAGTTCACGCTGAATGGATCTCCCTCTGCTTTTTTTCAATGCGGCGGTTCTGCTTAAGACGCGCCCTGCGCCGTGGCATGTTGATCCGAAGGTCTCCTCCATGGCTTTTTCGGTTCCGGCAAGAACATAGGAAGCTCTTCCCATATCTCCCGGAACAAGTATCGGCTGGCCGACAGCCCTGTATTTTTCACAAACGGACTCGTGACCGGGCGGAAATGCCCGTGTAGCTCCTTTTCTGTGAACACAGACAAGACGTTTTTTACCGTCAATAATGTGGGCCTCTTTTTTTGCGATGTTGTGGCAGACGTCATAAACGAGGTTCATGCCAAGATTCCTTGGACCTATTCCAATAACTTTTTGAAACACTTCCCGGGTTCTGTGCATAAGGATCTGCCTGTTTGCCCAAGCATAATTGGCCGCGCATGCCATCGCATTAAAGTAGCGAATACCGGCGTCAGACTGGATCATTGAACAGGCAAGTTGCCTGTCCGGAAGCTCGAATCCGAGCTTTTTACTGTTTTTTGTCATATACGCCAGGAAATCATCACAGACCTGGTATCCCAATCCTCTTGAACCGGAATGGAGCATGAGAGTTGCCTGGCCTTCAAAAAGACCAAAAACCCGCGCTGTATCAGAATCATATATTTTTTCAACCATGCCTATTTCAACAAAATGATTGCCTGAACCAAGAGTTCCGAGCTGCCTTAAACCCCTTTCAAGCGCCTTGTCGCTTAACGTTTCAGGGTCGGCATTTTGCATGCATCCGAAATCTTCCGTGTGCTCAATGTCGGACTCCTCTCCCATGCCGTGTTTCAAAGCCCATTTGCTTCCCTCTTTCAAAACCTTTTTTTCTTCGGAATATGTCAGTTTTATTGAACCGGTTGAGCCCACCCCGGAAGGAATATTGCGGTGCATTGCATTGACAAGCTCTTCAAGTTTTCCCCTCACATCTTTTTCGGTAAGCATGGTTGTTGCAAGACGGACTCCGCAGTTTATATCATATCCTACTCCGCCTGGAGATATAATCCCTGTTTCCCAGTCAAATGCCGCAACACCTCCTATCGGAAAACCGTAACCCCAGTGGATATCGGGCATTGCAAGGGATGCTCGTATTATTCCAGGAAGCGTTGCCACGTTTGCAACCTGTTTTACCGCCTCTTCCTGCTGTATACTTTCAATCATCGATTCGCCGGCATAAATAATCCCCGGGACTCGCATCTGTCCCGTTTTTGGAACCTCCCACCGGTAATCGTCGATTTTAATCAATTCCATAGCTTTTACCACAAACACTTGAACCCTTGAATCCTCGAATCCTTAGGGTTTACACATCAAATATTATTCCCGCTTCCCATGATGCATCTTTTTGCTCTACCCTGATCTGGTGATACGTTACGGCTTTCAATTCGCTTTTTATCAGGTGGCGCTCCGGAACATAAGGTTCGTATTTCACATTTGCGGACAGGGCGTATTCTGAAATGGAAACTATAT
>JBFYVZ010000129.1:0-12855 GCA_041298995.1 Desulfobacteraceae bacterium | reverse complement strand
GAAACAGAAAGCACATTCCCTTATGCGGCAGGAAATCCTCAATTTTTTGTATATTTAAAGAATATTAAAGGCGAATTCAATAAACAACCGATAAAAGAATAAAATATCACTTGAAAGCCTTCAAATATTGTGTTAGGCGAACCGGAGTTTTGTTTTGTGCAAAAGAGCATTTTTATTGTTAATTTGATCTGAATGTTCCTTTCTACCAATCCGACGGGAGGCCGGTATGATTGAGGCGGTTCTGTTTATGCTGGGTCTTGGGCTTGCTTGCAGTTCTTTACTGAGCGCGGCCTCCAAAATATTTTATGTGTATGAAGATCCAAGAATAGCTGAAGTCGAGGGAGTTCTCGCAGGCGCCAACTGCGGAGGTTGCGGTTTTCCCGGCTGCTCCGCGGCTGCCGGCGCCATTGTTTCCGGAAAAGCCGGGCCGGGCGCTTGTATTGTCGGTGGAATGGAATCGGCCATAAGTGTTGCAAGTATTATGGGGATAGATCCGGGAACGGCCGAACCGAAAAAATCCCTTAACGAATGCAACGGAGGAGACAGGGCCGAGGATAAGTTTATCTATAACGGCATCGCAAGCTGCCGGGCGGTGTCGGCTTATTATGGAGGAAAACGTATTTGCCGTGTAGGCTGTACAGGGTTTGGAGATTGCGTTGCTTCGTGCATGTTTAATGCCATTCATATGGGGCCGGACGGATATCCCGTTGTGGATGAAGCAAAATGCGTAGGTTGCGGCGCATGCGAAAAAGTCTGTCCGAAAGGCATCTTGAACGTTCGCACAATGTCCGAGAGGCTTCTTCATTTCAATGCGGAAGACGACGCTCTTTCTCCGTGCAGCCAGACATGTCCTGCCGAAATCAATATTCCGCAGTACATATCGCAGATCAGGAGTCGTGATTTTTCCGGAGCCGTAAACACAATAAGGGATCGAAACCCTCTCCTTCTTTCCTGTGGACGAGTCTGCCCTCATCCTTGCGAATCCTATTGCAGAAGAGGTATTGAGGACGAGCCTGTATCAATAAATCAGCTTAAGCGATTTGTTGCGGACTATGAAATGAACTCAGGAAAGCGCCTTCCAATTCCATGCGCTCCATCTACCGGGAAGAAAGTTGCGGTTGTGGGCGGCGGGCCGGCGGGCTTAAGCTGCGCCTATTTTCTGAGACGACTCGGCCATAATGTAACCATATTCGATATGATGCCGGAGCTGGGCGGCATGATCCGCTATGGTATCCCGGAGTATCGCCTTCCAAAAGCCGTGCTGAAATGGGAAACGGACGGTATTCTTGCGCTGGGTATTGAGCATAAACCCAATGCCAGACTGGGAAAGGATTTTGATATCGCATCTTTAAAAACCGATGGATTTGACGCCGTTTTTCTTGGTATCGGAGCATGGAAGGATTACATGCTCGGCGCTGAAGGTGAAAATCTTGAAGGTTGCTATACCGGAATTGATTTTCTGACCCGGTTTGCAGAGCATCAGCAGGAGGGAAAGGATGCCGGATCTTTTCCTGTCGGTCGCAAATGCGCTGTAATCGGAGGTGGAAATACCGCTATAGACTGTGTCCGAACCCTTATCAGGCTCGGCGCGGAAGAGGTTTATATTATTTACCGCAGAACCCGAAACGAGATGCCTGCCAATCTGGTGGAAATTGAAGCGGCGGAGCATGAAGGTGTGAAGTTTGTATTTCTTGCCGCTCCCGTCAGGGTAATCGCCGAACAGAACAACCAGGTATCCAAACTCGAGTATCTCAGGATGGAACTGGGAGAACCGGATGCAAGCGGAAGACGCCGCCCCGTGCCGGTGAAAGGCTCTGAAATCTCTATTGATGTGGATATGATTATTTCCGCCATAGGCCAGGGACCTGATGTTTCATTTGTTAATGACGACGAAGCAATAAAAGAATTGAAAATTACCCGGTGGAGCACGATAGATGCCGACCCGGAAACTCTCCAGTCCAGCATCCCTTATGTGTTTACCGCCGGAGATTCGTTTACCGGGGCTTCGCTGGTTATTGAGGCAATCGGCGGCGGGAGAAGGGCGGCCCGGGCCATTCACCTCTATCTTGAGGGAGAGGAGGTTACACCTGTTCCAAAATCTCTGAGGAAACGGCATATCAGGGAATCTCTTTTTGCGTCCGTTGAAGGTGTGGTGCGCTCGAAACGGACGCCCATGCCAGAGCTTCCGGTAGGTGAACGGATCGTATCCTTTGTGGAATCAGACCTTGTGATAAGCGAAACCGATGCGATTCACGAATCCGGACGCTGCCTGGACTGCTGCCGGATATGCTACAATAAAGAAGCTGCCTGAAGCGAAATTGCTAAGGAGGATGAAAAATGGGCATATTGAAAGAATTTAAAGAGTTCGCAGTAAAAGGGAACGTTGTTGACATGGCTGTCGGTATTATTATCGGCGCCGCTTTCGGCAAGATCGTTTCTTCCGTCGTCAGCGATGTTATTCTGCCGCCGATTGGCCTGATCATAGGGGGAGTTGACTTCGCAAAACTCGCTGTTACATTGAGACAGGGATCAGGTGATGCCGCTGCTGTAGTAATATCTTATGGCAAGTTTATACAAACGGTTGTCGATTTTACCATTGTGGCATTCGCGATATTTATCCTTATAAAAGCCATAAACACACTGAAGCGCAAACAGGAAGCAGCAGTACAACCTCCGCCGGGGCCTTCAAAAGAGCAGTTGTTGCTTTCAGAAATACGGGACATTCTGAAAGAAAAACGTTAATCTTAAACCCATGAATTCTCAGAGGATCACCAACCAATTTGGATATGACCCGCTTTTTTGGGATAAATTACAAGGCGATCTCCCGGGCTGACTCTGAGCTTTTTGCCGAGCTTGTTCCAGATGGAAATAGACAGAACAGGCACATCAAACATTTTTGCAATAGAATAGAGCGTCTCTCCTTTTTTTACAACATATACATGTTTACCCTGATCAGACAGAAAATTATTAGAAAGCTGTTCATACCGCTTTGCGAAACCCGCTGAAGCGCCTTTCGGTATAAGGACGGAGTGATTCCCTTTTGGAATAAAATAACCCTTTAATTCAGGATTAAGATCCATTATCTCCTTGAATGAACTCTTCGCGGCCTTTGCTATGAGCTTTATGGGAATTTCTCCGGCGCATTCGATATCAACCCTGTCAAAGGATATCGGAGGATAGTATTCTTTATCCGTCAGTATGAATCCGTATTTTGCCGGGTCCTGCATAATCAGCTTTATCGAAAGAATCCGGAAGATGTATCTCTGTGTTTCATTGTAGAGATAAAGCTTGTAAAAATCATTGGTTTCCTGCTCATGGATTTCGGCAAGAAGACCCTCTTCCCCCATGTTATATGCGGCGGCGGCCAGTGTCCATGAACCGAGCATGCCGTGAAGATTTTTTAAATAGTTCAGAGCCGCCCTTGTGGAAGCAAAAAAATTGCGCCTCTCGTCTTTATTCCCGTTGACGGCCAGGCCGTAATTTTTTCCGGTTTCGGGAATAAACTGCCAGTAACCGACAGCTCCTTTATTTGACACCGCATACGGTTTAAGCGCGCTTTCCGCAACGATGATGTACTTCAGATCATCCGGCATGCCGTTTTCTTTAAGCGCCTGTTCAATATAAGGCAAATAGCGGCTGGAGCGCTTCAGCCATAGAATAGCCTGCGCATGATCGAGTGAAGAGATAAGAATCTCCCTTTCGAAGCGTTCTTTAACATCCTGAATTTCAACAGGAACCCGTTCCCCGCAGAAAGTAAACGGCCCGGCCGGAATTATTGGGAAATCAGGATAATTGAGATGGAGTTGTTCAGGAGGAGCCGCTCCGCCATTTACGGCAATAAAAAAAACGGAAAGAAGCAATAAAATTTTGTTGCATATTATATGCACATTTGCCTCCATTTCCTTCTTCCTGGAGATCAGGTTTTAAAGTGCCTCGCTTCATCTTTTGTCGTTATTATTGTAACGATTTAAATCCTAAAATACATCAACGGTTCAGATTAACAAGAAAAAAGTTGCGTTTTATTTATCAATGTACTTAATATAAAAAAATAATCTCCAGGGAGTTCGTGATTGTATTAGGATGCAAGGATTCAGGTTCAAGTTGCATAGTTAAAGCAAACATATAGTAGCGTTAACGTAAAATATAAGGAGGTTGCTGCAATGGATAATAAGGAACTGATTCGCATGCTGAACAGGGATCTTGCCGATGAACACGCGGCTATTTTAAGATATCTTGTTCATGGTTACCAGGAAGGAGAAGATACACCTATTGGTGCAAGCCTCCTTTCGAGGGCAAGAGAAGAAATGTGGCATATGCACTGGCTTGGAATGATTATCGGGCAGCTCGGAGGAGAACCGGATCTGAAGCCTGCTCCGTATCCTTTTGATCCGTCAAACCGTGCGACAATTTTTAAATCCTACATTGATTATGAGAAGAAACTTATTCCCCATTATCAGGATGAAGCGGGCAAGGTTCAGGATGCGCATATAAGGCGCGTTCTTGACAGGGAAGCATGGGAATCAGAAATTCATGCAAGAAAATTTGATAAGATCCTCAAGAAGCTGACACCCGATGAAGCTTCAGGAAAACCTGGAGGAGAAAATAAACTGCCTGTTGAATTTGTTAATTCTTTGCAGGAAATAATAAAGAACAAATACACTCAGATGCTTCAACGGATAAGAAGCGCCTGGGTTTTTCAGAAGGACGCGATGCTTGGATGGCAGATTATGGATTTTTCAATGACAAAAATGAAGCAGCTTGCGCATGTTTCAGAAGAAGTTGCCGCAGGCGGAATAAATCCTCTGTTAAAATTGGACAATTCGGATTTAAGCGCCTCGGTTGTGGAAGCTTTAAAAAATGCGGTTGAGGATCTGCAGAAATCGCGCATTGAATATATAAATCTTCAGGCAGGAGATGAAACAGCAAAACATGCCGGCCTTGCGAACAACATAGAGCTTGCATTAAATCAGGAAGAGTATGAAGCTTCGGAGATGAAGGAATGGCTCCACAAGCTTAAAGCTTCGTAAAAAGTCATTCCGCTGTGTTGCGATTCTCATTATAGAGAAGATGACCTGCCTGATATTTGAAGGAGTGCTCCGCTCTGATATTGACTTGCAAAGTCAAGATTGGGCCTGCAGCAGGTTATAGCCCGGCCGACGACACTGATGGCTTTTTGGGGAGTATTGTTTGTCTCGCTTATGTGTGACAGAATCACATGCTCAAGATTATCATGCTGGATTTCCTGCAAAAGAGCTTTAGACTGTTCATTCGACAAATGACCGGTCCTGCTTTTTATGCGCTGTTTCAGGGGCCATGGGTAGGGGCCGTTTTCCAGCATGTCAGGATCATGATTGGCCTCTAAAATCAGCACCGAGCACTTTTTCAGGTGTTCTTTAACCATTGTTGTGACTATCCCAAGATCCGTTGCGATCCCGATTTTTGTGCTGTTTTGTGAAACCGTAAATCCGGCTGTGTCTTCAGCGTCATGAGATATTGAGAATGGATGGAATGTCAGGTCGTTTATTTTAAATTTTTCACCGCATTCAAATTTTTTAAATTCGTTTATTTTCCCAAGAAACGGAGATGCGGCCTTAAAAGTTTTTTTGCTTATGTAAACAGGTATGCCGTAACGGCGGGAAAGAACTCCGACTCCATGTATATGGTCCGCATGTTCATGGGAGACAACGATTGCATCAAGTTTTTCAGGAATGAGTTCTTTCGATTTCATCCTTCGCTCAATTTCAATTCCGGATAATCCGGCGTCAACCAGTATCGATGTTGAGCCGTCTGAAATATATATTGAATTGCCTTTGCTGCCGCTCGAAAGCATGCACAGGGTAAGCCGGCATGAATTGACCGCCTGAGGGGATGAGTTGCTGTTTTTCATATCATAGTCCGGTATGACCGAAGCCGCCTTTGCTTCTCTCCGTGTCGTCAAGTTCTTCCACAACTTCAACTCTGGCCTGGTAGACCTTTTTAACCAGCATCTGTGCGATACGGTCACCGCGCCGGAAAGTATAAGTTTTTTTCCCAAGGTTTATAACCGCTATCATTATTTCACCGCGATAATCGGCATCTATGGTTCCGGGTGAATTTATGATGCTTATCCCGTGCTTTGAGGCCAGACCGCTTCTTGGGCGAATTTCGATTTCAAATCCGGGAGGAATTGCCACAGCAAGTCCTGTTGGTATAAGCGCGATGTTTCCATGCTCTAAGTCGAGGCTGTTTTCAATGGACGCGCAAACATCCATTCCTGCAGAAAGAGGTGTCATGTAACGGGGAAGAGGAATGTCCTCATCTCTTTCAGGCTTTAAACGCAAAAAACGTATGATGAGAGTATTTTCCATATTTATATTGCCAGAAGATTCCTGAATTCTTTTTCCCCTGAAACAGGTCCAAGTACTGTAATTGCAAGATTATAAAAATCGAAAAGGTTCCGGGCAAGGTTAAGTATCTCATCTTCTTTTACCGATTCAATATCATAAAGCACTTCATCAAGCGGCACAAATCGCCCGAAATGGATCTCGTTCTGAGCCTGCCTGAACATCTGGTTGTCAGTGCTTTCAGAAGCGAGAAGGAGGCAGCCTTTTGAGTATTCAACGGCATCTTTGAGCTCGCTTGAATCGACAGCATGCTCTTTAATCCTTGAGATTTCCCTGATAATAACTTCCGCCGCTTCAACCGCATTGCCAGGATCAACGGCAACACAGGCTCCGAACATGCCCGTATCCGTATATGAAGATATAAACGAATATACGGAATATGCAAGTCCTCTGCGCTCCCGTATCTCCTGAAAAAGTCTTGAACTCATATTTCCGCCAAGGACCGTGTTTAACAGAGAAAAGGCATAACGATTTTGATCCGTGAGCGATAAGCCTTTCAGCGAAACACAGATATGCGCCTGTTCAAGATCTTTCTCATAAATATTTATACCTGATTTTACTTCGGGAGTTATCCGGTCCGGGAAACCCGCACCTCTTTCCTTGGATTCAAAAGCCGGACCGACAATATCAAGTATATGGTTATGTTCGATATTGCCTGCTATCGAAATAACGGTCCGATGGGGCCGGTAATGACGTATAAAATAATTTTTTATCTTATCAGCGTCGAAACCAAGAATATTTTCGCGCGTGCCGAGTACGGAAGATCCGAGAGGATTATCCCCCCAGCAGCAATGCCCGGTAAGAACATGAATATAATCTTCCGGATTTTCTTCAACCATTCCGATTTCCTGGATTATGACAGGTTTCTCTTTTTCAATTTCTTCCGGATCAAATGCCGAATTTAAAAAAATATCAGAGAGGAGATCTGTTATGGCTTCAGTATGGGATGTTATTACTTTTGCGTGGCAGCATGTCGTTTCCATTGAGGTGAAGGCGTTTGTATTACCGCCCATGGCATCAAATTCCCTGGCGATCTGAAAGGCGGACCTTCTTTTTGTGCCCTTGAACAGCATATGCTCTATAAAATGAGAAAGCCCGCTTTCAATTGATAATTCATCGCGGGCTCCGACATTTACCAAAACCCCGATTGAAACGGAACGGGAATGAGGCATATTGTGTGTAAGAATCCTGATTCCGTTATCGAGGGTTGTTTTTTTTTCAGGCCGGAACATTTGCTTCTTCCAGGACGGCTTTATGGCTTAAACGTATCTTGCCGTCTTTGGAGATTTCAAGAACCTTGACTTTAATTACGTCCCCTTCTTTGACAACATCTGAAACTCTGGTAACCCTGTGGTTTGAGAGCTGGGATATGTGTACCAGACCGTCAGTTCCGGGCATTATCTGGACAAATGCGCCGAAATCCATTATTTTTACGACAGTCCCTTCATAAATGGCCCCAATTTCAGGTTCCATGGTTATGTTGCTGATAAGCGCAAGCGCTGCCTGCCCGTCTTCTTTTGACATTGCCGCAATTTTTACAACTCCGGAATCATCAATTTCGATACGGGTATTCGTTTCGCTCTGGATGGATCTTATGATTTTGCCGCCCGGGCCTATAATATCCCGGATCTTATCAGGATTGATCTTTATGGTAGTTATGGCAGGAGCATGCGGGGAAATTTTTTCACGGGGATGGCTGATGGCTTCAAGCATCTTGTCAAGAATTACCAGCCTGCCGGTGCGTGCCTGTTCCAAAGCTTTTTCCATGATATCTTTTGAGAGCTCAAGAATTTTTATGTCCATCTGCAGGGCGGTTATCCCTTCTCTGGTTCCCGTCACCTTAAAATCCATGTCTCCTGAATGATCTTCATCTCCAAGGATATCAGTAAGGATAACGACATCATCTCCCTCTTTGACGAGACCCATCGCGATACCGGAAACCGGGGATTTGATGGGTACGCCGCCATCCATGAGAGCCAACGTGCCGGAACAGACTGTGCCCATGGAAGAAGAGCCGTTTGATTCCAGAACTTCAGAAACAATCCGAATAGTATAGTCAAAATCTTCCTTGGCCGGAAGAATTTTTTCCAAAGCCCGTGTTGAAAGACCTCCATGGCCTATATCTCTGCGGCTTGGTCCTCCGAGGCGCTTGGTCTCCCCCACCGAATAAGGCGGAAAATTATAGTGGAGCATAAACGGTCTGGATTCTTCACCGCTTAATGTTTCAACTCTCTGCTCGTCAGGTCCTGAGCCAAGTGTAAGCACGCCGAGCACCTGCGTTTCACCGCGGGTAAAAAGGGCGCTTCCGTGGGGTCTGGGGAGGATTCCGACTTCACATGTAATCGGCCTTACCTCATCAAATTTTCTTCCGTCAATACGGCGCCCTTCCTTAATTATCAGGTTTCGGCAGATTTTTTTCTCAAAAGCGTAAAATATTTCAGAAAACTCATCTTTACGGTCTGCATAATCTGGTCCAAGCTGCTCAAACAATTCAGCTTTCAGAGTCCGGAGCGCGGAATGCCTGTTTATTTTCCCCGGTATCAGTAGAGCATCACGGATTCCGGATCCGGCTGCGGTTTCGATTTTTTCGACAAGAGCCTGATCAGGTTTCTTTTCTTTGCAAATTCTTTTCGGGACCCCGTTGGTCTCTTTTAATTTTTCCTGAATGGCTATAATGGGCTGCATGGCATCGTGACCGCAGAAGATGGCTTCAAGCATATCCTTTTCATTCACAATATTGCCGCCGCCTTCAACCATTACAACTCCGGTTTTTGAACCTGCGACAATAATATTTATTTCGCTCCCCTCACACTCTTTTATAGTAGGGTTTATTATATATTCCCCGTTTTTCCTGATTACCCTGACACTGGCTATGGGTCCTGCGAACGGAATATCCGATATTTCAAGAGCGGCAGATGCGCCAATCATTGCGAGTACATCCGGGTCGTTTTCATGATCCATCGAAATAACCGTCGCTATGATTTGTGTTTCATAAAAATAACCTTTGGGGAAAAGAGGCCTTATGGGCCTGTCTATAAGGCGCGAAGTCAGGGTTTCCTTTTCAGAAGGTCTTCCAATTTCACGCCTGAAATAATTCCCTGGTATCCGGCCTGCGGCATAAATTTTTTCCTGGTATTCGACCGAAAGAGGCAAAAAATCGCCCGGCCTCTCTTCATTGGATGAAACTACGGTTACAAGCACTATAGTATCGCCGTATTGCACTACTACCGATCCGGATGCCTGCTTTGCAAGCTTGCCTGCCTGAATAGTCAATGTTTTTCCACCGATATCGGTTTTATATGTGTTTTCCATAAAAATCTCCTAAAAATAGACTGCTGTTATTCGGGAAGATTGAAGCTCTCCGCCGTAAGCAGCGTTACGCATACTCAAAGAAAGAACTGACAACCGGCAGTCGCCTATTCCCTTGTTAAAAAACTGCTCTTCGACCGGTTCAGCAAATGATTATTTTTTATCTCCTGAGACCAAGAGTATCAATTATCGTTCTGTATCGCTGTATATTCTTGTTTTTTACATAATTTAAGAGTCTGCGCCTTTTACCTACAAGCATAAGAAGACCTCTTCTTGAGTGGTGATCCTTTTCATGAACCTTCAGATGTTCGGTAAGATAAGATATTCGATGCGTTAAAAGCCCCACCTGAACTTCCGGAGATCCGGTATCACTTTCATGCAGCTTATATTTTTCAATCAACTGCTTTTTGTCGTCGGATTTTAAAACCAATTTCTTTTCTGCCTCCTTTTTATTTTTGAAGTACCAATATTTATATACCGTAATTATAAACAGTTATAAAGTTTCACTTGGCTCGTTGCCGATTTAATAAGCCTTATCAACCAAACACTTCGTTTATATACATTTATCGGTGTAAACAAACAACATAAATATGGTTCTTCTCCCAATTAGTTGGGAGAAAGGGATCAAGGGTTCAAGGATTCAAGGGTTCAAGTGTTTGTTTTCTAATTATTTTATCAAAGTTTTGAGCATCCTTACCTGTTTATAACGCAGCAATAAACGAACTTGCCGTTAATTCTGTTCAAAACAGCAATAAGTTCATTCTCTTTGTTTACAATTTTTATAAAATCGTTGAACCCGGTCGGCAAATCAGATTTAATATCTTTATCTGTTATTGCCTTCCCGTGGGATATTTTTTCAGTCATTATCTCATTTGCTATGAAGCCGGGAATATTTTTTAAAGCATCCGCCATTTTTATTACTTTGGATGTTATATCTCCCGATAAAGCAAGCTTTTCAAGTTCCACTATTGTTGAAGCTTTGCCGATTGAAAATCCGCAGCTTTCAATCCTTCTTAATTCTTTTAGATGACCTCCACAGCCAAGCTCTTTGCCTATATCCGCACAGAGCGTTCTTATATAAGTTCCTCCCGAACATGAAACCTCAAAAAAAATTTCAGGGAGATTTATTTCAAGTATTTTTAAATAATAAATATGAACTTTCCTTGCAGGCTTTTCAACCGGGCTGCCTTTCCGCGCGAGCTTGTAAAGGGGGACTCCCTTATGCTTTAAAGCGGAATAGACCGGAGGAACCTGCTCAATATCTCCTTCATATTTATTAAAAGCGGCTATTATATCTTCACGGAAAAAATTCAACTCGTTACAGGTTGAAAGAATATTTCCGGTAAAATCCTGCGTATCGGTTGAGACTCCAAGACGGAGTTTAGCCTGGTATTTTTTGTCTCCGCTAAGAAAGAACCTTGATATTTTAGTTGCCTCATTTAAACAGCAAATCAATACGCCCGTCGCAAATGGATCAAGCGTTCCTGTGTGTCCTGCCTTCTTTGCTCCGGTCAGTTTTTTTAAAACAGCAACCACTCTTGCAGATGTAATATCTGCGGGTTTATCAATAACAATTATTCCGTTGTCTGAATTGAATGGCATCGGTTTGTTCCGTTAAGCTATATTTTTTCAGACAGGCTTATAATCCGAGTCTTCAGGGCCTCTAATGTTGTTTCAATGTCAAATCCTGCCGCACTGGGATGGCCGCCGCCGCCGAATGCCGAAGCAATGGCTGAAACATCGAATATTCCGTCAGAACGCAGACTGACATGAAAGGTATTTAATCCGATTGACTGATTAGAGTCGCTCTTTTGTTCCTGTATGAGTGCCGCTACTTTGACATCTTCAATGCGCCTTGCATAGTTTATAAGGCCGTCTATGTCCTCCGCATGAGTCCTTGTTTCATTTATCATTTCCTGAGTTATCGTCATCATCGAAAGTTTCCCATTTGCTGAAATTTCAATTGAATCGAGAGCAAGATTCAAAAGCCGTATACGACCAAGAGAGTACGTGCCATAAACATGTTGGGCAACTTCGTATGGGTTGACCCCGAAACCGATCATTTCTTCACAAATTGCGAATGCTGACTGATTTGTGTTCGAAAACCGGAAAGAGCCGGTATCAGTTAATATGCCCGTATATATGGATGTTGCTATTGCGCTGTTTATGGGTATTCCCATTTTTTTAATCGTGCTGTATACGATTTCAGCAGTGGAACATGCTTTTGTATCAATCAACTGACATGTTCCGAAACCATCATTTGTTATATGATGATCAATATTTAAAATTACAGGTATGCGGCCGGCTGCAGGCAAACCTTTCCCGATCCGCTGTAAATTTCCGCAATCAAGAATAACGGCAGTATCAAATTCAAGTGTTTCCGGTATGTCATGCTCTATGCGTTCAATAAAGGGTAGAAAGCGGTATACTGCCGGGATCGGGCTTTCATTAAACAGAAAAATCTTTTTATCAAGCCAATCAAGCGCTATCCCGATGGCAAGCAAAGAACCTATCGCATCGCCATCCGGGTTTGTATGAGAAGCAAGAAGCACATGGTTACTCTTTTTCAGGTGTTGAATTATCTGGTCCATCATCGCTTTTTAAAGTTTTGAGCAAAGTATCTATTCGCGCTCCATAATCAAATGATTCATCATAAAAAAAAGCAAGATCAGGCATATAACGCAGCCCCAGCCGGCTTGCAAGTGTGCGCTTAAGATAACCGGCAGCGCTTTTAAATCCTTTTGATGCATCTTCTGCAGATTTATCACTCCCGGATATTGTAAAGTAAATCCTGGCAAGCTTTAAATCTCTGGACATTTTGACGCCGGTGATTGTTGCCATATCAAGCCGGGGATCTTTTATATCCTTGATCAAAATTTCAGACAGAATTTTTTGTATCTGACCTGCAACCCTGTCGGCTCGCGAAAAGAGCGTCATAGATTGATTATCTCCATTTCGGTGTTGATAATTTCGGCCAGGCCAAGCTCGTCGGCGAAATTAAAAACTTTATCAATTTTTGAATTTGTCAGAATTCTGTCATTCCCCACAACAGCAAAACCAATTAAAGATTCATCGTATAAATCGTTTGATCCGACCTCGGCGACTGATGCATTGAAATTGTTTTGCAGCCGCGCGATTATGGATTTTACAATTTTTCTTTTAC
>JBFYVZ010000121.1:0-3304 GCA_041298995.1 Desulfobacteraceae bacterium | reverse complement strand
TCCTTATCAGATCCGCAGGAAAAACCGGACAGGACGCTGGCCTTAAGCGGCCAGTGCGTAGTTATAATCGTCTGCGATTATGTTTATTTCCCGTCTTTTTTACGAGCCGACAGGCGCTCGGTATGCAGCCTAAGCTTCTTTATCCCCGTCGAAGCCGTTTCGCCCCCCAATGTGCAGACTTTATAAAAGAGCATTTTTAACTGTTATTATTTTAAGCGTGTAAAGGCTGTTTGTCAAGATATTGGTGTAACTACTCAGAAGCCAGGAGCCAGAATTCAGAAGTCAGAATGAAAAGGAAACCCTTTCCCAGAATTTTCGGGACCGCAAGATTCTCTTGAATAATGTCGGCACTATATAATTTTGGCAAAAGATCTTGGTTGGGGTGATACTTTGAGTTAATGTTTCAACTTGAAGAAATCGGCAAGAAGCTTACGGCATACGGTGCTTAAATTCTGGATTCTGTTTCCTGAATTCTGACTCCTGAGCAGTTACAAATTGGTATATTACCGCCCGCTTCCTTCCCTGTCCATTTCTCTCTTTTCATCCCGTTTTTTAATGGCATCCCTCTTGTCATACTGTCTTTTGCCTTTTGCCAGGGCTATGGATATTTTTACTTTTCCGTTTTTAAAATAAATTCTGAGAGGGATCAGGGAATGGCCCTTATCATTAACCTTGCTTGAAAGTTTGTTTATCTCCTGCCTGTTTAAAAGGAGCTTTCTTATTCTCAAAGGATCGTGGTTGCCGTAATAAGCAAAAGGGCAGGGACCTATGTGCATCTGATGAACAAAGACTTCACCGTTTTTGATCTTAGCATAGGAATCCTTCAGATTAGCGCGGCCAAGCCTGAGGGATTTGACTTCTGTTCCAAGCAGCACAAGACCTGCTTCATATTCATCTTCTATGAAGTAGTCATGCCTCGCTTTTCGGTTTTCGCTGATTATTTTGTAGCGCTCTTTATCCAATATTGTCATCCAGCTGTTTAAAATTTTCTCTTCACTGTCCGAACATCTCCCCGAACGAAGCCTCGACAAGTTTTATCACGTCCATTGTTGTGGTCTGTTTCAGCGCTTCCTTTATAAAACACCGTGCATCTTCAACCTTAAGTGATCTTATCATGTTCTTTACGGCCGGAATCGACTGAGGGTTCATGCTCAGTTCATCTATGCCGAGTCCTAGCAGAACCGGAACATTAAAAGGATCACCTGCCATTTCACCGCACATGAAAACTTTTATGCCTTTCTCCTTACCGATATCAGTTACATGCTTGATCATGCGCAAAATAGCAGGGTGAAACGGATGATAAAGATGCGCGACTTCCCTGTTTCCTCTGTCGATTGCAAGGGTATATTGGATGAGGTCATTCGTGCCGATACTGAAAAAATCGGCTTCCTGTGCCATGACATCCGCCATTATAACCGCGGACGGGACCTCTATCATTATGCCGAATTCAATATTTTTATTATAAACCTTTCCTTCCTTCTCAAGTGAATGCGCAGCCTCGTTTAAGAGTTTTTTTGTATCGCGGATTTCATCGAGGCTTGATATCATGGGAATAAGGATTCTGACGTTTCCAAATGCCGCAGCTCTCAGTATCGCTCTTAACTGTGTCCTGAAAATATCCGGCTTTTTAAGGCAATATCTTATAGCACGGAGACCCAAAGCCGGGTTTGCTTCGTCGGAGCCGGTTGAATTTGCGACCGCCTTGTCTCCGTTTATATCGAGAGTTCGGATTGTTACCGGGCGCCGGCCCATGACTTCAACAACATCTTTATATTTATCAAAAAGTTCATCTTCGCCCGGAAACTCGTTTCGGGAAAGATACTGGAATTCAGTTCTGTACAGGCCTATTCCGTCACCGCCGTGATCCAGCACTGATACAACTTCTTCGGGAAGCTCTATGTTCCCCATTATCTGAAGGCTTAATCCGTCCAAAGTCTCAGCTTTAAAATGGCTGCCGCGTGACAGAAAGGCCTTATGCTTTAGAAATCTGGCCTTAATCTCCTTGTACTCGCTTAACGTCTGATCGGTTGCGTGAAGGATAACGATGCCGGTTGTTCCATCTATTATTATACTGTCGTCATTATTTATTATTTGAGTTGCATTTCCCAGCCCAAGAACAGCCGGTACTTCAAGGGTGCGCGCAATTATGCTTGTGTGAGAAGCTTTCCCTCCACGGTCTGTCAGGAAGCCCATTACTTTATCGAGTTGAATCTGGCTCGTATCTGCCGGGGAAAGATCCTTTGCGACCAGGATTACCCGTTTATCTATATTGCCGATGTTAATTTCCTCGGTTCCGATAAGGAATCGAATTATACGATCTGAAACATGGGTGATGTCATCAGAACGAGCCTTGAGATAAGAGTCTGATATATCCTGAAAAAGCATCTTTATGCCGGATACCACCTTTTTAAGCGCCCATTCGGCGTTTACTCTTTCATTTTTAATAGTCTCGATTGTTTTGTCATAGAGCATCTTGTCTTTAAGGAGCGCTACATGGGTTTCAAGTATGCCGGTATGCCGACGCACATCTTCCGAAGCATTCTCGATTATACCCCGAAGCTCATCGGCGGCATTTTTTACAGCCACCTTAAAGCGCTTGATCTCACTGTCCAGGTTCTTACTGCTGATAAAATATTTCTCAACAATATCGATCCCTTCCTTATCAACAAGGTATGCCTTTCCTATGCAGATGCCTGGTGACGCGCCTATTCCGACAAGTCTGATTTCTTTTTTTATTTCACGATCGGGCATGACGTTAACTATTCTCCAAATCCTTTTTCAACCAGCATTACAATGTCGTTTAATACATTAAGATCCGACTCATTGCCCGCTGCAAATGTTATCACGGTTCCCTTTGAACAGCCGAGTGTAAGGATGTCGATTATGCTTGAAGCATCCACTTTTTCGCTGTCTTTTATTATCCAGATTATTTCTTCAGCCTGCATGGCAAGTTTAGCGATCTTGGCTGCCGCTCTTGCATGAAGCCCTAATTCGTTTGTAATAATAACACTCTTTGAAAAATTGCTGTATTCTTTGTTCATATAAGCGGCAAATCAAGACAAGCAGTTAAAAATGAGGTTCCTCTCCCACCCTTGAATACTCATTGAATCACCAACTCTTTTGGAGATGATCCAATAAAATTAGAATAAGGCAAAGATGATGTAATGAAAACAGTAACAATGCGAGGCTCTCTTGTCAATCCGTAATCAATTGACAGTTATAAAAATAGTTGATACAAAAAGCTTACTGTCTGCCGGAGATTTCTACAAGCTGCAGTTAGTTTCCATCCGGAAACGGCTTTTTT
>JBFYVZ010000098.1:0-10310 GCA_041298995.1 Desulfobacteraceae bacterium | reverse complement strand
TTGTTGCGCATGATATTAATTTGTTCGTTGTTGTAATATTGCTTATAATGGGTGTTGCGGTATATTTGTCTCCGGGAGTTGAAAATGACACACAGTTTTGCTATTGATCTGAAAATCGATCTGAAACCGGGCGCACGACGCGCTCTATACAGGAGAATTAATAGATGGTGCTGGAAAAAATCAAGACGCTGATCCGCGAAAATAATATCTGCGTGCTGGCCACAATCGGAGCCAAAGGTCCGCACACCTCTCTGATGGCCTATACCTGCTCAACGAATTGCACGGAAATATATCTGGTGACTCCGGTCAATACACTGAAATACCGGAATCTTACGAGCAATGCCAGGGTCAGTCTGCTGGTGGATACCCGTGAAAAAGATTCCCGTTCAACGGTCCGGGCCCTTACGATCACCGGCAAAGCCAGTGTTATCGGGGATAGGGATAAAATAGATACTGTGCGCAGTCAGATCAGGCAGAGTCATACTCATCTGCAAGATCTTCCGGATCATCCGGATATAGCCTTCATATGCGTGAGCATCGAAACTATTCAGCTTCAAAACGGTGTACACGAGTCTCATTTCGTGCGTTTGTCAGACACCGACGATTAAGATTAATCCTCTTCTTCACCTGGCCCGATCAGGGGCAATTCCTTTTCGATCTTAAAAAAGACCAGAAACCTGGACACCTTTAAATCTTTGTCCGCCGGATAGGAACGGCGTTTGAGTTGCGTAAGCAGCTTGCTGTCCTTTTCTTCGGAGATTTTGGTCAAAAAGAAACGTTTGCCTTTGTAACTGTCGGCGGTCTCTTTGAAGAGATAAGCAGCCCGGGGGTTAGACTGAAGATTGTGATGGGTCAGGTTATCATTCATGATAAAGGCTATGGCGCCGTCATCCATGACATGTGGTCTGCTGAACACGGCTGAATCCACGCGGCCGTCTTTGTCGGCAGTAGAGATCACGCCAAAACCTTTGGTTTTTTCAAAATAGCTTTTCAGATCCATAGAGTATATCTCCTTTTTATCTGTATATAGAGGGCTTGTTGCCGTGGATAATCCGGAACACCGCAGGAAAAAGCCGGTAGTTCAATCACTTTGTTTTCCTGTAAATAAGCTCTTTTAGCGCAAATGCAAGAGGTTCTTCAGAAAAGAAGTTTTTCCCTGAGCTTCTTTATGCGATCATGCGCCGATGGTCTTGAATTTTTCAGGCGGCGCGCTGCATACCGGGCATTTGCCGGGGATCTTTTTATCCGTCACATAGCCGCAGACCTGGCAGACATGGTACTCATTTACTATATCCTTGATCACATTATAAATGGCCCGTTCGTACAATTTGGAATGAAACGATTCGGCGTCGCGCGCATGGCTGAAGTTAAGTGCCGCGGCGGTTTCGCCTTCATCTTCGGCTTCTTTTATAAATTCAGGGTAGGCCGTCTCGCTAAGAGTCTTTTCACGTTGAAAGGAGTTCTCCAGGTTCGTGTCCGTGTCGCTGACAACCAGATCCCTGGCCAGGTTCAAATGCCGCGTTGCGTGGACCCGTTCCGCTTCGGCTATGGCGCGGAACAATAGCGCGATCTGGGGCACCTTTTCTTCGTCAGCCTTCTCGGCGTATGCCAGCAGCCGAAAGTATGCTTTAGCCTCACCGACAAATGCATCATATAGATTCTTGCGGGTTTTTTCTTTCATTGCTTCTCCTTTTATTCCAAGCCTGTAATCGCCAACCCTAATCCTGAAATAACCCGGATATCCTTCGGTTTTTTTGAGACCCGATATATCTGATAGAACATCAACTCTCTTAATTTGCTCAATCAAATCCAAAAGCCGCTTCTTGATTTTTGATTCATGGCTGATGGCATCAAGATCCTTACTGAATCTTTTAGCTTAGAGAATATTCATAAATCACACGGAAAGTTGTGAAAGGATACGCTCTTCTGAAACATATTCTCCTGTATCACCTTCTTCTATAGCCAGAGCAAGCTTCATATCCAATATGGCTTCAGATACAGCGTCCACCAATAAATCTTTTCTCTCAATAAGGACGCTCATAATGGCTTCTTTCATCAACTCTTTAAGTTCTGTCTTTGAGATTTCCGGCATTCCCATAATCGGCCAGCCTCCTTTTTTATCCTAATCCAAATTTAATTTTTTAACTGCCAACAACAGTGGGATTCATATAGCATAATTTTATTGAAATATCAAACCGGCAATAAATTTCGGATATTTAGGTGACGTCCTAAACTTTTAAACTTATTTATGGGTATCTATGTGTACATTCTTGTAGAGCGTGCTTGACACAATATCTGCCGATGCTGGCACTGATTTGATAAATAAATTGGTGTCCGACCCGGACGAAATGGTTTAAACCTGAATTCACAATTGTTTAATTAAACCGGCGTTGTCCGCATAAAAACGGGCAGCGCTTTTTTATGGCGGGAATGGCGAAAGGAAAGGAGGGACATATTTTTTCTTGACATCTTCAATAGGGTTACTATAAGTAGTCATAATAGATGGCCATAATGGAGGACCCAATGAACAGTACAACCGTTAGCATTGCCGAAGGTAAGAAAGGTTTCAGTCGCCTTATTCACGATACCGTGGAAAAAAGAGAGAATACCATTGTGACACGACGGGGAAAACCTGTTGCCGTAATCATTCCCTACGATGAATATGTGCGTAATACCAAAAAGGAAGGTTATCAAAACATCATGGAAGCAAGAGAAGCTTTTTTGAAGGCCGGCGTCATAGCCGATGATGTCTATCGGGAATCCAGAACTCAATTGGAAAACAAACCATGAAACGGGCGGTTGTTGATGCCAGCGTGATCCTGAAGTGGTACCTCCTTGATGAGGTGCACGGCGCGCAGGCACTGGCTTTGCTCCAACAATGCGCTGCCAGAGAATTGGAAATACTGGCTCCGTCCCTGCTTACCTACGAACTGATGAATGGGTTGGTGATTGCAGGCAGGCGTGCCCGCCTCGACCAAGATACCATTTCGTTATCCTTTAGCGGATTCATGAGTCTGGGCGTACGCTTTTATGATATATTTTATTTTGTGGACAAAATATTTCATTATTGTCGGCTTTACGGGCGGTCTGTTTATGATTCCAGTTATCTGGCTCTTGCTGAACAGGAAGGCGCCGATTTGATCACGGCGGATGAAAGATTGTTTAACGCCGTGCAAAAGGATTTGCCATGGGTCCGCTGGATCGGGCTTTCCAAATAGGGTGAAGGTATTAAGGGGGAAGAGTTTCAGGGATTCAGCTGCGGATTCCGACCTGAGAGAAGCCCCCATAGAGCCTTGGACGCGATCTATGTAAGGATTACCAAACGCAAGGTGAATTGGGTGCTGGAAGCGGACATCCGATTCCAGGATATTGCGCCTGATTCGGAAATGGCTGCGGGCCGGAGTATCCGAAGAAGGCCGGTGGTCTCCGACAACCAAGGGAACTCGACAAGGATCGCTTGTTTCGCCACTCTTAGCTAATGTATACTTGTGCGACTCAGAAAATAAATTGATATCGGTTTTTAAAGATAACAGAGAGAGAATCTGTCGAGAAAATCAACGATAGACGCCGCAGGCGCGGTTCATCATGTTATCGCACGGGAAAAAAAGGCGAATATATTCTCCGACGATAGAGTTGAGGGTGATATTTGAGTTGAAAGGAATAGTCTGTGCGTCTGTGGAGTTTGCACCCCGGTTATTTAGACGCCAAAGGTTTGGTTGCTCTATGGCGTGAAGGATTATTGGCGCGTGCGGTATTAAAAGGGCAAACGCAAGGTTATCAGCATCATCCCCAGTTGGAGCGTTTTCGACGTTGCTCAAAACCTGTAGTTGCCATAGAAGTGTATCTCCGGGCTGTGTACGATGAATCCAGGAAGCGGGGCTATCGCTTTGATGCAGGCAAGCTTGGGCGGAAGATCGTTTGTTCCAGGCTTTGGGTTACGGAAGGCCAACTACGGTACGAATGGGCACATCTTACAGCGAAAATAAAAAGGCGTACCCCGGTGCACTATCAAAAAATCAGGGGCATAGAGCAACCGCGACCGCATCCTTTATTCCGGGTTAAGGCTGGGGGCATAGCGAGTTGGGAGCGCGGAGCGGTAAAGTCGCAATAGTGCGTCAACGGCTTGGGCTGCATGGAGGCAGGGGGCGAGTCGGGGACGTCTTAAACTTTTAAACTTATTCATCATTAAAAATCATTGACTTGGTATGTTGAGACAGCTTTTCTGTATGTAATGCGCTCGCTGTTTCGGTTTAAAATCTATAATGCTTCCAGCAGTCTTTCATGGATATTCTCGAATCCGCCGTTTGACATTATAAGAACAAGGTCCCCTGTTTTCGATTCTTTGACAAGAAAATCTATAATTGACCGGGTGTCGGAGAAATAATGCGCCTCTTTCCCTTGACTTTTGAGATCTTCAACAAGCAGTTCCGATGAAAACCGCTCTCCCGGAGGAATTTTTTCAAGAAGCGGCGGCTTGCTTATGCAGATGATATCGGCGCCGTCGAACGAAAGCGGATATATATCCTGAAAGACTTTCCGCATGCTTGAATTTGTCCTTGGCTCGAATACTGCGATTATCCGCCCGTCACCATAAAATGGCTTAACAGCCTTAAGGGTCTCTTTCACGGCAGTGGGATGATGAGCAAAATCATCCATGACCGTAATTCCATTTTTTACCCCGCGAACCTCCTGCCGCCTTTTTGTGCCGTCAAATGTTTCAAGGGCGTCAGATATAGCAGCGGGAGGAACAGATAGATGATCCGCCACGGCGATAACCGAAAGAGCATTAAGCAGATTATGCTCTCCGACAAGTTTTGTTTTAAAGGTTCCGAAAACCTCTTCCTTCTTAATCACATCAAAAAAAGTCCAGGGCGGTTTTACAAAAACCTGACCGAGCCTCCATGAAGAATTCTCCTTTCTCCCATATCTTTCGGTCAGGCAATCTCTGTTTTTGATGAGGGCGTCTATATTTTCATCCCCGTCCCATGCTATAATCAGTCTGCCGGTAGCCATCCTTCCTATCATACTGCCGAACGCCTGTTTTACATGCTCAAGGTCTCTGAAAATATCGGCATGGTCAAATTCAATGCTTGTGAGGACCGTTACAGAAGAATCAAAATGGAGAAACTTCGGTCCCTTGTCAAAAAATGCGGTATCATACTCATCTCCTTCGACAACAAAATAATCCCCATTCCCGATTCTGTAATTGCCGTCGAAATTTCTTACGATTCCGCCTATCATAAAAGATGGATCAAGGCCTGCTTTATAGAGTATCCATGCAAGTATCGAGGAGGTGGTGGTCTTTCCGTGGGTTCCTGTTACGAGAAGAGTCTTCTTGCCGGCTGATGCAAAGCGGTTAAGGGCCTGAGGCATTGAACAGAAATAGAGTCCCATCTCTTCCATTTTAACAGCCTCGGGATTATCTTTTCTGACGGCATTCCCGACAACGACGAGATCCGGCCGGTGGGACAGATTATCGGCGCTGAATCCTTCCATCAGAGAAATGCCTTTCCTGGCAAGAAAATCGCTCATGGGGGGATATACTTTCTGGTCGGAGCCTGTTACTTCATAGCCCATATCCTTGAGCATGCAGGCAAGCGCGCCCATTCCGGTTCCGCATACCGCGATCAGGTGGATTTTTTTTACATTATCAGGGATTATGTTTTTCAGAAGGCCCGACAAATCAAACAACCTTTTTGACAAAAATTATTTTCCCGTCGTCCGGGGCATAGAAATCTTCCAGAAATGCGGCTTCGTGGTATCCCATCTTCCGGTAAAATGCGCGGGTAGGTTCATACTGCTTTTTTGAAGAGGTCTCAGCATATAGTCTCGTTCCGCCCATCTCTCTTACCAGATCTACTGTTTTACTATCCAGCAGCTTCCCTATTCCATATCCCTGGGAATTGTTTTCAACGACAATCCAGTAGAGGTCAAAGCTCGATTCTGTTCCTGTGACAGGACCATAGCAGGTGTAGCCGATAAGATTTCCCTTGTCATCTTCAGCAAAGAGAAAATAATATCCGCTTTCAATGCCGCGCAAAAGCCGTTCACGAACAAGTTCAACGGATATCTCAACCTCTTCATCAGAGAAAAAATCCGTAGCCTCGACTATTGCTCTTATTTTTTCAGGATCATCGCGTGAAGGAATGTTACGAAAGGTTAAACGGGGGATTTTATGCGAAGGTTTTGTCATATATCGTTTATTATACGCTGAACAATCATCGGATAATCAAGTCCGACAAGAGCTGAAGCGACAGAAAAACCCCCGTCAGGAGAAAGGCATGGGTTTGCGTTGACTTCCAGAACCCACGGTTTCCCTGATCCGTCAACCCTGAAATCCACCCTGGCATATCCCTTGAGACCAAACAGATCCCAGCATTTTTTTGCGGTGGTTTTGAGAGATCTTATTATATGCTCATCTTCCAGACCAAAATCGAAGGACCTGTCTGTATGAATGTATTCAAATGATTTGGGCTTCCATTTAGCTCTATAGTCAACGATTTTGAGCTTACCGGCCGGATAGTCAACAAAAAGAATCTCTGCCGGAGGAAGAACCTCAACTCCGTTCTCTCCGGACAGCAATCCCACATTAAATTCCCGCCCTTCTATATATTCTTCGCAAAAACAATCGCCTTTCATTCTCTTCCGGGCTTTTTTCAGCTCGGAAATAAGTTCGGAAGCGCTCTCTACCAAAACAACCGAATCCTGACTCAAACCGATTGAGGCATGTTCCCATGCAGATTTTATTATAAACCGTCCCTTGACCGGAGCATCGTGCTTGAGGGAGGAAAGAGTGTAAGACATCGGAGTTGTTATTTCGGATGCTGAAAGAAAGTTTTTCGAAACAACCTTGTTTGATGTCATAAACATGGCTTCTGTTTTGGATCCGGTATAGGGAAGCCCAAGGTAATCCAAAAATGAAGGAGCCAGATGAATAAGGCTTCCGCGCCCGTTGACTGACTCAACGAGATTGAATACAAAGGCAGGGTTCAGCATTTTCAGTGTAATGCCGACAGCTTCCAGATTAAGATCAAATATCACCGGAACAGGATCAAAACCAAGCGTTTTTAAGGCAGTTGAAATACCTCCAACCTGCTCCAGCACATCCTTCTCGTCTTCTGATGCATTTTCAGGGATATATGGATGCAAAATACCGATCTTTTTTTTCACCACTCGAAGCCTCCTCTATTCTGAAAAATTTCACGGTATTTTATCATTTTTCATAAAGCCTTCTTTATTGCTCAGGCAATTCTCTTCAATGCCGATTTCATTATTTCATCTATAAGCTTTTCAAAACTGATACCTGACAATCTGCAAAGGATAGGAAGATCCGAATGTACAGGATGAAGACCCGCAAGAGGGTTAACCTCAATAAAGTTAGGCTTTCCATCTGCATCCGATCTTATGTCTATTCTGCCTGCGTCACGACATCCGAGTCCAACCCATGAATCAAGCGCGACACGAGCGGCATCACGAGCCATTTTATCATCCGCAAGGCGGTAGGTTACAAGCTCTTCGTATTTCTTTTTGTTTATATACGAATAGACTTCTTTTTCAGCCTTTTGATTTAAAATGACTTCAATAACTCCAGCCACTTTCGCATCATCCCCCGTGCCGATAATACCGACTGTAAATTCACGTCCGGGAAGGTAAGTTTCAAGTAACACAGGCTGTTTAAATCTGTCAATAAGATCAAGGCAAATAGCGCGAAGATTTTCCTTGCCCCCGACTTTTGATGCATCGCTGATTCCTTTTCCTGTTCCTTCAGCGACAGGTTTTGCAAAAAGAGGAAACGGAAGCGAAACAGAATCGATGTCAGACAATTTTTCCACAAGGGCAAAATCGGGAGTAGGTATACCGAGGTCCCTTACAACACGTTTGGTTATAGCCTTGTTGAGCGTCAGGCTTAAAACGAGGGGATCCGAAAAAGTGTAAGGGATTTCAAAAGCATCCAGAATGGCGGGGACCTGCGCTTCTCTTCCTATGCCGTGATAACCTTCGGCAATATTAAAAACAACGTCCCACCTTTTTCCTTCCGACAGGCAGTTTACGAGTTTCTTAACATGCCCTATTCTTTCAGTCCTGTAACCAAGTCCGGTCAACGCATTTTCAATGGCATCTATGGTATCTGCACGGTCGAACTCAGCAGTCTCTTCTTCTCCAAAACCCATCTCAAGATATTCATCGCGCAGGTCATAAGTAATACCTACAAGCATCAGTAAGCGCCTTCCTCAAACCGCCTTTTTGAACTTGTATCAGGATAAAGGAAAATATTTTCCTCATAATTCTTTAGAATAATTTCATCCCCGTATCGCCCCATCACGTACTCGGGCAAAAGGGGAATTTTGCCTCCGCCGCCGGGAGCATCAATAACAAAGCTCGGTATTGCCAAACCGGTGGTATGCCCTCTGAGCCCCTTTATAATTTCAAGCCCTTTTTCAACAGGCGTCCGGAAGTGAGAAGAACCGACTATCGGATCGCACTGGTACAGGTAATAAGGACGCACTCTGATTTTGAGGAGACCGAGAAAAAGTCGTTTCATAGTTTCCACATTATCATTGATCTCTTTAAGAAGGACCGTCTGACTTCCGAGTGGTATTCCGGCATCAGCAAGCCTGGCGCAGGCCGCGCTCGTTTCCGGGGTAAGTTCTTCCGGATGCATGAAATGAATGCTTATCCAGAGGGGATGGTAACGTTTCAGCATCCTGACCAGTTTTGGAGTAATACGCTGGGGCAGTACAACAGGAACCTTGGTCCCTATGCGCACGATTTCCACATGGGGTATCTTGCAAAGGTTTGAAAGAAGCCATTCCAGCCCTTCGTCCGAAAGAGTCAGTGGATCGCCGCCTGAAAGGAGAACATCTCTGATTTCCGTATGAGCCTGGATATAATCAATTGCGGCCTTCCAGCTTGAGCCTTCGGCATGTTTTTCTGCAGAACGCCCGACCATTCTGGATCTGGTACAATACCTGCAGTATGTTGAGCAGAAATCCGTTACAAGGAAGAGTACGCGGTCGGGATATCTGTGTACAAGACCGTTAACCGGGCTGTCGGCATCTTCTCCGAGGGGGTCTTCAGCCTCTCCATGAGACTTACAGAGTTCAGCCTTAATCGGCACAACCGCCCGTCTTAGCGGATGCATCGGATTTGTCTTGTCGAGAAGGCTTGCATAATACGGAGTAATAGCAAGGGGCATGGCGCCGCCATTAGACTCCAGGTTCTCTTTCTCTTCGTCTGAAAGCGTGATAATTTTTGAAAGGGTATCAAAATCTCTGATACGATTTTTAAGCTGCCACTGCCAGTCATTCCATTCGGCCGGCGTTGAGCGAAAAACAAATTGTTTGCGTAAAATTCTTGAGGGCGGACGTTTAATAGTACGGACGGGGAGTAATTCGGGTCCTATATTTCCGGAATCGAAAACTCCTTCATTTAAAGGAAGAGATAGCGACGGAGGCTCATCAGTCTCATTCTGGTCGGTCTGTCTGTCGCCAGATTGGGCTGATACAATATCCGGGATCTTCATGGCTTTTCTGGAGATTTCTCCGCGCCGTGAAAAGCGTGCGTTTTTTTGCATTTCATGTGCTCCTTTTTTTACTAAAAATAATAGTTTTTATACGTCCCCCGTCATCCCTGACAATAAAACCTTCTTCTTGAAGATCTCCGCAGTAATCAACGGTCTGCCGCAGGCTTATTCGACCGCATTGAATCAACTCTGTTGTTAATTCGCTCGCTATCCCCGCAAAGAAGAAATCTTTTCTTTCCTTTGGGATATGCGTTTTTGAAAGAAATAATAATGACCGGAGATTGACAAATCTGAAAGGACGAGTATTTATTCGTGACAGCCCGTATAATCCAATACCGGCATTTAAAGGCCTAAACAGCGACGGAGGTTCATCCGTCTCGTTTTGTTCCGGTTGGTTTATGCAAGACGGCAGGGAAGAAAAACCTGAAAGCCGTCCGGGTTTTTCCGTTACATTTATTCGCCTTGCTGAATATGATCTTTTTTGCATTCTCTTCTCCCAGATGAATAATAAATTCGATCCGGTTTTTTAAAATAACAGAAGTTTGCCGCAACCATTTAAACTAATTGAAACTATTAATAATCATAAAATTATTTGTGCGAATAACTAAAGCAACAATATTCATGTGTCAAGAATAAATTTATCAGAATAAATTTATCATTAAGATATTTTTTTTATATTCTTTTTTTGAACATATAAACAAACAATTATTGTGTGTCAAGTAAAATATGACCCCAATATATAGTGTTTTTTCACTTTTTTTTGATTTTCGAGGATTGTCTCATAAAA
>JBFYVZ010000073.1:0-11035 GCA_041298995.1 Desulfobacteraceae bacterium | reverse complement strand
GAAACCATCTTTTCAGAGGGTGATCCGGGCAACGGCTTTTATGTGATCGCAGAAGGGCTTGTCAAAATATTCAAGGTATCTTCGGAAGGAAAGGAGCAGATTCTGCATATTTTCGGTATTGGTGAACCTTTTGGCGAAGTCCCGGTATTTACAGGTCAGCCGTTTCCTGCAAACGCGGAAGCTATCGCGAAGAGCCGCCTTCTGTTTTTCCCGAGAGAGAATTTCGTGGATCTTATTACTGCAAATCCCTCCCTTTCTTTAAGTATGCTTGCCGTTCTTTCAATGAGGCTCAGACAATTTACGGTTCAGATTGAAAATCTATCCTTAAAAGAGGTTCCGGGCCGCCTTGCATCATATCTTTTATATCTTGCCGATGAACAGGGAAAAAGCGATTCTGTCAGGCTGGATATATCAAAAAGCCAGCTTGCAAGCCTTCTCGGGACTATTCCTGAGACGCTGTCCCGGATATTTTCAAAAATGACGGATATGAAACTTATCAAGGTGGACGGCAGGGATATAAAGATGCTTGACCGCCCGGGGCTTATACATCTCTCAGAACACGGTAAAAACCTGACGACTTCGTAAGAAGAAGGGTTTTTTCGAATCCTTTTATTCTCGAAAAATTATTTTTTCAGACCGACGAGTTCTTTGCTCAACAGCCTGATGTGCCCCATTTCTTCTTTAATAATTGCTTCGATTTTATTTCTGCCGGATTTTTCCGGGACGGCATCCTTCATGCCGAGGTAAAAAACTATTGAATCCTTTTCGGCCTCTATTGCCGACTTGAGAATCTCTTTCATAGATGTGTAAGAGATGGTTTTTTCAAAAAACACCCTGGTGTCTGCAAGCGCTCTGAGGTAAAGAACGGCCTCATCCTGAGGGTCGAATACCGTGGGTATTTTTTCGTTTGCGGTGAGCGTCGCTCTTAATGTTTTAAAGGTCTTCTCATGCTCAACCTCCATTTCCGCAAGCTTAAGCAGAAATGTCTTTGAAGCCGGATCTGAAATGCCGTCAGCCGCATCTTTATAAAATTTTGCGCCGTTTCTTTCGAGCTGTTCCGCTATTTCGAAAATATCATTCGCATTGAAATCGTAACTCATCGTCTGTATGATCCTTTCTTTGGCCCTCTGTTTATTTTAATCTATTGAAATAAAAGCATAATATAATGCATAAAGCTATCGCTTGTATGGCAATTCTGAATTATCGGAAATGCATTGTCAATAATTAATAGCGCCTTATGATCGAAAATAAGTCTGAGCTATTTCATTTTGCATTCCTTGTCCCATTCCGGGCATGCTTTCTCCATAGGTGTGGAATACTTAAGCACACATTCATTGCATTCCATATCTATGTTGGGAGCATCGCCGTATTTCTTTTTGATTTCTTCAGGCGATAAAGTGGTTAGGTCGGTGCATCCGCACTGCGGACACGATGATTTTATTGTGTAGCGCTTCTTTTCCATAGTTAATCTCCTGTTTTTATTTGTTTTAAGAGTTTGTTTAATATTTCTTCGGATATCGGTTTTTCTTCAACGGCAATCTCTCTTATCGTCTTTCCTGTTTCATAAGCTTTCTTGGCAAGCGCTGCAGCTTTATCATAACCTGTATAAGGAACAAGGAGAGTCACAAGCGCAAGGCTATTTTCTATGTTTGAATTGCATTTTAAGGCATTTGCGGAGATGCCGGAGATGCACTTATTTGCAAATAATTCTGATGCACGGGCAAGGAGTGTGACTGACTGAAGGAGGTTATATGCTATCAGGGGGAGCATGACGTTAAGTTCGAAATTGCCGGACTGGGTACCAAGCATTATAGTTGTGTCATTTCCTATTACCTGCGCTGCAACCTGAATAACAGCTTCTGGAATAACCGGGTTGACTTTTCCCGGCATTATGGATGAACCTGGTTGAAGTGAAGGAATATTTATTTCACCAATTCCGCATCTGGGGCCTGAAGAAAGCCACCTTATATCATTTGATATCTTCATAAGGCTTACTGCTATGGTCTTCAATGTCCCGCTTGTTTCCATGCATGCATCCTGAGCCGCCTGTGCTGAGAAGTGATTTTTTGCCTCCTTAAAGTGAACATCTGTTTTTTCTGCTATCAAAGCTATTACTCTTTGCGCAAACTCAGGATGAGTATTTACACCTGTTCCAACTGCTGTTCCGCCAAGAGCAAGTTCTGAAAGACTCTCCTTAGATGCGTTTATTCTTGAGATGCCGAGCTCAATCTGTCTTGCATATCCCGAGAACTCCTGTCCCAGGGTAACCGGGACGGCATCCTGCAGGTGAGTTCTTCCTATTTTATGTATATCCCTGAATTCGTATGCCTTATCTGAAAGAGCCTTTAAAAGAGAATCCAGAGAAGGAATCAACTGTTCTATTATGAGAATTGAAGCTGAAATATGAATAACAGAAGGTATAACATCGTTGCTTGACTGGCCAAGATTGACATGGTCATTTGGATGAACAGGCGCTTTTCCTCCTTTTCTGCCCGTGATTATCTCATTTGCTCTCGAGGATATGACTTCATTCATATTCATATTGGTAGAAGTTCCGGAACCTGTCTGGAAGACGTCTATCACAAACTGGTCATCGAATTTTCCTTCTGTTACTTCATCTGCAGCCTGAATTATGGCTTTTGATAGTTGTTCACTTAACAGGCCAAGTTCATGATTAACCATAGCAGAATATTTTTTTATAAGAGCAAGGGAATATGTAAAGGATAAGGGAAGGGTCAGGCCGCTTATAGAGAAATTTTCTATTGCTCTTTGAGTTTGCGGGCCAAAGTAGGCGTTTTCAGGCACAAGAACTGTTCCCATGGAATCTTTTTCCTTGACGAATTTCATGAAATAATCCTTTATAATCAACTGAACCGGTCAAAATATAGAAAAACCGAACTTTCGCCAAATAAAGGCGATTTAAAGATCTGCGGTTGACACGAAAAAGCCTCTCTCTTATTATGTATAAAAGATTTCAGATGTTTCGTCAATGCTGTCTTTGGGGAGCCGTCACGAAAGAACCATTACATTTTTTAAAAGACGGCTTAATCTATATGATAATTATCTTTTCTGAGGAGAAATGAAAGAAAACCAATTCAATTTAAATAATACTCCTGTGCTGACCCGCCGAAAGTTTTTATGGCTTTCTTCTGCTGCCGCAGCCGGCATTTTAGCAGGATGCGCGACAGATCCGATTACTGGTCAAACCCAGCTTATGCTTGTTTCCGAAGAATCCGAAGTGCAGATTGACAGGAAAAATTCGCCCAGCCAGTTTTCCGCCGATTACGGAACAATTCAGGATAAAGCCTTAAACAGCTATATAAACCTGACCGGGAAAAAGATCGCTTCTATAACCCACCGCCCGAAGATGCCTTATTATTTCCAGGGCGTTAATGCCGCGTATGTTAATGCTTATGCCTTTCCGGGCGGAAGCATTGCCGCAACAAGAGGAATTCTTGTTAATCTCGACAATGAAGCGGAGCTTGCTGCATTGCTTGGCCACGAACTTGGGCATGTAAATGCAAGGCACACCGCCGAGCAGATGTCGAAGGGAGTTCTTACCTCGGTCATGGTAGGCGGAATCTCGGCATATGCCGGCACAAAGAACCAGACATACGGGAAGATCGCCGAAGGCATTGGAATGATGGGTTCAGTTATGCTTCTTGCTTCTTACAGCAGAGATAATGAGCGTGAAGCGGACGCTCTTGGACTGGAATATATGGTAAAGGCCGGTTACAGTCCTGATGGATTTATCGGCCTTATGGATATGCTGAAAAAAATGTCGAAGAATAAACCGGGCACGATAGCGCTCATGTTTTCCACTCACCCGATGAGCGATGAAAGGTATGACACAGCGGTCAAAAATGCGGAAAATAGTTACGGCTCTTCACGGAAATTGCCTCTTTTCAGAGATCGTTATATGGATAACACCGCAAGGCTGAGGGCTCTCAAACCAGCCATCGAAGAGATACAGAACGGGGATTCGGAGATGGGAAAGCAGAATTACAGAAATGCCGAAACTCATTTCAAAAATGCGCTTTTGTTTGCACCCGCTGATTATGCCGGTCTGGTCATGATGTCAAAGTGCCTTTTGATTCAGGAGAAATACAGTGAAGCATTAAGATACGCAGAAACCGCAAAAGATGTATACCCGGGAGAAGCCCAGGCGCATCAGATATCGGGATTTGCCAGAATGAAGAAAAAGGATTTCGAGTCCGCATATGAAGAATTCGACAGTTATGAAAAAGCGCTTCCTGGTGATCCAAGTACGATTTTTTATAAAGGATATTGCCAGGAAGGAATGAAGCATATAAAAGAGTCGGCCTTCGAGTATAACAGGTATCTTCAAATAGTTAAAAATGGAGAACAGGCGTCCTATTCTTATCAGCGCCTTGTGGAGTGGGGATATATCAAACCGGCAAAATAGTTATCCTGCGAGGATTCAAGGATTCCGTTGAAAATAAAGCCTGTAAGAACTTTGTTAGAAAAAAAAGCGCATATGCCTCTTCCTGCGATTCCAATAGAGCTTCTGCCGCTCCTTAACAACAAACTCGATTCATTTCATGCAGCCCTAAAAGAAACCGGAATTGATATAAAACTCGATGGCGACTTTCTTCTAGAACTGAAAACCTCATTTGCATTAAGCGATTTTATTGCAAAAAGCTGCATAAGAAATCCGGGCGCGCTTTCAGATTTATTAACGAGCGGTGATCTTAAAAGATCGTATGCTGATCACGAATATGCAAAAAAAACAGAGCGTCTCTTTTCGGACATAAAAAACGAGGAAAGCATCGGAAGAGAGCTGAGAATATTCCGCTCCCGTGAGATGGTCAGAATAGCCTGGCGAGACCTTGCCGGGCTTGCCGGCCTTGGGGAAACAGTTGAAGATCTTTCGGCTTTTGCTGATGCCAGTATTGATTCGGCTCTTTCCTGGCTGTATGAATTTATGAAATATGAGTTTGGAGTTCCCACAGACCCTGACGGAGAACCCCAGAAACTTGTTGTTATCGGCATGGGTAAACTGGGAGCTTTTGAACTCAATTTTTCTTCCGATGTTGATCTTGTTTTTGCTTATCCTGAAGCAGGCGAAACTAAAGGAGGTAAAAAAACGATCAGCAATGAAGAGTTTTTTGTCCGCCTTTCCCGCCGCCTAATTAATATCATAGGATCAACAGTTTCAGACGGAATGGTTTTTCGTGTCGATCTTCGCCTTCGCCCTTACGGGGAGAGCGGACCTCTTGTTATGAACTTTGACGGCATGGAAGAGTATTATCAGGATCAGGGGCGGGAATGGGAAAGGTATGCTTTGATAAAGGCAAGGATAGTTGCCGGAGACAAGGCTGCCGGGGAAAATCTCCTTGAAAGACTTAAGCCTTTTGTTTACCGGAGATATCTTGATTTCGGTGCGATAGAGTCCCTGAGGGATATGAAGAAAAAAATTGCCCTTCAGGTAATGCAGAAGGAGATGAAAGATAATATAAAACTTGGGCCGGGCGGGATCCGTGAGATAGAGTTTTTTGCTCAGATATTTCAGCTTATACGTGGAGGTGTGGTCCCGGTTCTTCAGGAACGCAATGTTGTAAAGGTATTAAGGATTCTTGCAGAGAAAAATTATATTCCAGAAAACACAAGCAATGAGCTTGAACAGGCTTATCTGTTTCTCCGTATTGTAGAAAACCGCCTGCAGGAATTTTCGGATCAGCAAACACACGATCTTCCGGAAGATCCTTTGGCAAGGGCGTGTCTTGCCGCATCCATGGGATTTACAGAATGGAATCTGTTTAAAACAGAGCTTGGCAAACACAGGGCCAGGGTGCAGTCTCATTTCGTCAACATTCTTGAAACAAAAGAAGTTCGTGTCGGGAAAGAAGAAGATAAAATTGAAAATGATTTATATGATGTATGGCAATTCCTTAACAGAGAAGAGCAGAATAAGAGAATTCTTTATTCGGCAGGATTTGAACATCCTGATGAAGTAGTCAGCCTGCTTAAACATTTTCGAAATGATCCTTCAACAAGGGCATTAAGCAGCAGCGGGCGTCAGAAACTGGACAGGCTGATGCCTTCGTTAATGAGAGAAACCGGAATGTCCGGAGAGCCGGTTATCGTCTTGAGACGGATTACAGACCTGCTGAAAGCGATTCAAAGGCGTACCTGCTATTTATCTCTTTTGCTGGAAAGCCAGATAGCCATGAAACATATGGTCAAGCTGGCTGCTTCAAGCTCTTGGATTACCTCTTTTCTTGCTCAGCATCCGGTTCTTCTTGATGAACTGCTTGACATAAGAACTCTTTCTCTTCCCCCTCAAAAACCTCAGCTTGAGAATGAAATGGAAAGACGGATTGAAATGATCCCCTCCCAGGATCTCGAGTATCAAATTGAGGATTTGTGTATATTTAAACAGATTAATATCCTTCGTGTTGCCGCTGCGGATGTCACCGGCAGCCTGCCTCTGATGAAAGTGAGCGATCATCTTTCATATATTGCAGAAGTGATAATTGACAAGGTGCTTGAACTTTCATGGCGGCATCTTGTTAATAAGCATGGGAACCCGAGTTGCTTTCTTGATGGAAGAAAATGTGAAAAGGGTTTTGCGGTAATCGCATATGGAAAACTCGGAGGACTTGAGCTCGGGTATGATTCCGATCTTGACCTTGTTTTTCTCCATGCCGGAGCAGACGGCCATACCATCAATGGGGCCAGGTTGATAGAAAACTCACAGTTTTTTGCCAGGCTGGGGCAGAGGGTTGTGCATGTTCTGACTTCCTATACCCGCGCGGGAATGATTTATGAAACGGATATGAGGCTGCGTCCAAGCGGTATTTCCGGCCTTCTTGTAAGCCATGTTGAAGGGTACAGGGATTACCTTCTGAATGAAGCATGGACATGGGAACATCAGGCGATTGTCAGGGCGAGGCCTGTATGCGGAGACATTGTTCTCGCCGAAAGGTTTCAGGAAATCCGGAAGGAGGCGCTTTCCCGTCACAGAGATAAAGAAAAACTCCTGGATGAAGTTATAACCATGCGGGAACGGATGAGAAAAGAACACTTAAAACCCGAAAAGGGAGTCTTTGATCTGAAGCAGGATGCCGGAGGAATAGTTGATATTGAATTTTTAGTTCAGTATCTCGTCCTTTTAAAATCGAGCGAATATATTGAATTGACCAAATGGACGGACAACGTCAGAATTCTTCAAACTCTTGCAGAAACAAAAATAATTGATAATTATACAGCTCATTTTTTAAAAGAAGCATATCTTACTTATCGATTGACTGCTCACAGGCTCAGTCTCCAGGAAAAACCCGCAAAAGTCGAAGCTTCCAGATTTACAGACCTTAAAGAACAGGTGATAAAAATCTGGGATACATTAATAACATAAAAGCTTTGCATAACCGTTTATTGTCATGTCTGGGGATGGTCAGATTCATGCGGATTGCATGCATGCCCATCCCCGACATGACAACAGATCATATGTTATGCAAAGATATCGCCGTGTCAGCCGATAGCAGCGGCGCCCGTCTCGCCGGTGCGCACCCTGATACACTCCTCAAGAGGAATCACGAATATCTTTCCGTCGCCGATTTTCCCGTTTCGCGCTCCCCTTATTATCGCGTCAATGGCGGGTTTTACAAACTCGTCATTAACCCCGATTTCAAAGCGCACCTTGTCAAGGAGGTTTATCTCGGTTACTCCGCCCCGGTATGATTCGGTATATCCTCCCTGTGAACCGCATCCGATAACGCTTGAAACCGTCATCTTTCCTACTTTTTCCTCGGATAACGCCTTCTTTACATCACTCAGTTTTTCAGGTTGCACAATCGCTATTATAAGTTTCATTCTGTTTTCTCCTCTATTATAAATAAACCCTTTTATGACGCATCTTATTTTGTGAGGAAGCCCTGGAAGTCCGGATAGGCTTTTGTGCCATGCTCGCCCAGATCGAGTCCGCCGATCTCCTCCTCACGCGAAACCCTGAGGCCCATTATCTTTTTAATTACAAACCATCCTGCGAAGGCGACGGTAAACGTAAAAACGCCTACCGATATAACGCCGGCCGACTGCGCGATAAGGAGCTTTGCGCCTCCTCCGAACAAAAGCCCGTTACCTGTTGCCGTACCTGTAATTTTATCCTGTGCAAAGAGTCCTACGGCGAGTGTTCCAAATACGCCGTTTACAAGATGGACCGAGAGCGCTCCGACAGGATCGTCAATTTTCAGTTTGTCGAACATGAATACCGCGAATACGACAAGGACTCCGGCTATTAGGCCTATTACGGCAGATGAACCTATACTTACGAAGGCGCATGGCGCGGTTATCGCCACAAGACCCGCGAGAGCGCCGTTTATGATCATCGACAGATCCGGTTTTTTCTGCATCAGCCAGGAGGTAACAGTCGAGCTGATCACGGCCATTGCCGCAGCGGTATTTGTTGTCATGGCTACATGCGCAATTGCGCTCCCGTCTCCCACAGCCATGGTCGAGCCGGGATTGAACCCAAACCAGCCGAACCATAGGACGATTCCCCCCAGAGTCGCCATAGACATGTTATGCCCTAAAACAGGATTAACCGAACCATCAGCACGGTACTTCCCGATACGGGGGCCGAGAAGGATTACACCGGCAAGCGCCGACCATCCGCCTACGGAGTGAACAACCGTAGAACCGGCGAAATCGAACATACCCAGGGACTGCAGCCAGCCGCCGCCCCAAATCCAGTGTCCGGTGATCGGATACATGATGGCAACCAGGATGAGTGAAAAGGCGATAAAGGAGTGAAACTTGATGCGCTCTGCCACTGCTCCCGAAACTATTGTTGCGGCGGTTCCCGCGAACACCAGCTGGAAAAAAAACTTTGCCCACATAGGCACACCGGCCCAGTTAAGCGCCGCATATGCGCCATTGTAGGCTTCGCCCATGGCCGGGCTGTTATCAGCGCCGCTCGCAAAAAACAGACCCTCCAAACCCGCGAAAGGGTTGCCGTTGCCGAACATGATACCCCATCCGATTATCCAGAATGATACCGACGACAAGGCAAATACTATAAAGTTCTTTGCCAGGATGTTTACCGTATTTTTCGCGCGGCATAATCCTGACTCCACCATGGCAAAACCCAGGTTCATAAAAAAAACAAGAAACGCGGTGAAGAGCACCCAGGCTGTGTCAACGCCCACCTGCATTGAGCTTTTCAGAGCATCCAGCGCTTCTTGAGTCACGGCCACAGCCGGCGCTGCTGATACATTCGCAGCTGACACGGAGGCAACCGCCTGATCTGACACAGGCGCCTCTGCAAGTTTGTCCCCGGCAAAAAGCATGCCCGAAAAAAATAGATACAGTATACTAATTAATACGCCTATTATTACAAACCGTTTCATATCTTTCCTCCGTATAAGTTTTTTCAGAATGACATTGTGACGTTCAGACCATAAACAAAAGTATCATCGAGCTTTCCATTAAAGTTGTACGAGTTGTAGTCAATCGTCTTCTTGGCCTCGCCTGAAATAGGAAACCAGTACTGTATTAAAGGCTGTATCACTATATTCCCGGTAACAGGAATGGTGAGTCCGGCCTTGATCATGCCATCATGGAATCCTTGATATTTCTTTCCTGTGTATGCGCCTGTTGATCTTTCATAAGTTTTCCAGTAGTCGGCATTTCCAACGAAATATCCTGCAGATGCTCCCAAATCGAGGCTGATCTCCTTATAGACAGAAAATGATTTCGACACCGAAAGATTTATATATGTCCCTGTATATTCATTGATGTCCCTATAGATGGCCAATGTCGGCTTAAGCAGGGTATCATAAGTAGCTGATATAAATAATTCCTCAGTCTCATTTGTATACTTTGTACCGTAATAGACATACCCCCCGGTAAGAGAAAGTTTATCTATGTTATAGGTATAGCTAAGTGTAAGATCTGTCTCATTGAAGCTTTTCTGCTCTTCTCTATCGGGGACAAAAGACTGGGTCGGATGCTCGTCGGTATCAATATTTCCCCACATAGATGCACCGAAGCCTTTATAAGAAACGGTCAATGCGGGTTGAATAACAGCGCTTTGAGAACTCAACTCATAGCCTCTGAATATATACCTGTTGAAAGCGCCCATAGAAACGCTCCCTGTCGCCCTGCTGCCCGTGGCCGGAACGGCGTCGTCTGCGCCGGCTGCCGTCATAAAAGCTGTTATCAGCAAAATAAAGATACCTGCCGCCAAATAGTTTTTCATTTTTCTCTCCCCTTTTTTTCTTTAAATTAATTGATTGATAAAAATGGAGTCTGTTTCCATCTCCTTTTGAACTTATTCAACGCAACCGCAGCACCAGTCACCCTATCGTTCCTGTACAGGCCAAAGCAATGCTACAATCATGCCAAACGCCAACTCTTTGATATTACAGCGTAAACCCAATATACTAATATTACAATTTTGTATGTTAAAAGCATATTTATTACATATATGTATTTTTTGAGTGTTATCAATCTTTAATGCCGAGAGTCCCGCTCCGGCTTTTTTTACAGAATCATAATCCCAATCGGCGCTCAAAAAAATCGATCGAACCGCAATATTTGTCCTGCAGCACAAATTCCGGAAGACATTGTGCATGTGTTACAAAATTGTATTTATTTATTACATTCTTGTCCTTTGCGTTATTTTATTGTATAATAGGGCGGTTTTATAACAATTTGATATTACAATATTTATATCAATTAATGTTTTTTGGCACGGTCGTTGCTGTATAATAAGTGTCATATAGATATTATTATAAATGATACCGCCGCAAACAGACGGCAAAGGAATTCAAAGCTGTGGTTGATGCAGCCGTAGAAAAAATAGACGATATTAAATACGAAAATGCTTCGAAAGTGTTGAAGCAGCAAAGAGAGATTTTTTTTGCGAAGTATCTCAAAGAGGATGACCCTTTGTTTCTCGAGCGGCACTCAAGACTTTTTGATGATTATTTTTTCGAAAGCTTTGAAAAAAGCATAATAGGCCCTGGAATGGCGATTTCCAGGAACCCGTTTGCAATAATTGCGCTTGGCG
>JBFYVZ010000065.1:0-8964 GCA_041298995.1 Desulfobacteraceae bacterium | reverse complement strand
ATTTATCTCAAGCGTCTTTGTTAATGGCATTAATGAACTACCCCACAGCAGCGCTGCGAGGTATCTGGAATACAGAATACAGTAGTCAGTAGTCAGAATTTTTTTTGAAGATATTTTAATCCCCTTTCTGGATTCTGAATTCTGGATTCTTACCCCGAAGCAGAGCTTCGAGGAATTCTTTTGATTAAAACATTTCAAACCAGATGTTTTGCAAGCCAATGGTCAATGATGAGCCATTGATCGTACAGCCATTCCATTTGATTTTTCGGTTGCAGCGGAATCTCGCCGTATGGAATACGGTGAAATTTTATCCGAATGACCTGGTCAATCAGCCCGCCATGAAAAAATTCTGAAAAATTCGAAGCCTTTTCAAACCCTGTCTGGGCGCAAAAAACCACGTCAACATCCCCTGCGTTTTGCAGGACCGTTAAAAACCCTCCGGGTTTTGGTGGCAGGACATACCGCATTTGCGATGCCTTTTCAAATAAAACCGCATCACCTGTTTTTTGTAAATTTTCAACCGCCTTTCTCAGTTTCCCGGGATGGAACCGGGTTCCCTCGGGATAAAGCAGAATACCATCCGTTTTGGACATGTTTTCAGGCAGGCGTTTGATTTTATCCAGTTCCTTCCGGGTCTCCCGGCCACTTCGATTAATGAAGACATTGGGAAGTCTGTTCCCCACCACATCCAGGCATGGATCCCAGAGCAGTTCTTCTTTCAGGACATATCGCAACAGCAGGCCATAAGATTTGGCGGCAAGAACAGCGGCAAGAACCGTATCCGCCGTGCTGCTGTGACGAACAAGCAGAATAATAGGACCGGGTATAAGGCATTCCTGGTTTTCAACTTTAATGTTCATGGAAAAAATCCTTGTGGCGCCAGATAGAAGGGCATAGGTCCACCAACCCTGAAGCCACGCATTCATGCCGATAAACCCCTGTGAGCCTTTTCCGGTGGGAAGGCCGCTCAGGATCCAAATGCCAAAGCTCATAATCAGGCCCCCGGTTTCACAGGAAAGATAAAGAAGGAAAAATAAATAAGCCCTGACAAGGGGCATCGACTTTTTCCCGCCACCGGAAGTTGCTTTTCCGGACAGGTCCAACAGGCTTAAAATAATCACAAACAGCGGAAATCCGAGTATACAGATTGCCCATAGCAGGAAATACAGGGGGAAGGTTATGGCTCTTCTGAACCAGGTGGTGCAGAATTCTTTAAAGGTGTTCATTTGATATCGCCCCGCACAGACCTCAAAAGACAACCGGACTCCTGAAGTAAACCAGCTTCTTTAAGGGTTAATATAGGCGTTGAAGGATATCCGGGCATTGAAACCGGCGCAGCTTTTATTACATGAGCAAGTGTTTGATAAGGCATTACTTTTTCATGGTAGAGGTGTATAAAGAAGGATCTTGTATGTCAAGAGAAATTTCGCTCCAAAATATTGGATGCATCATGATCTGGTCCATGGCGGCGGACTGCTGCATGTCGATGGCGGAATATATCGCCTGGATGATCTCTTCTTCCGTCTGGTACGGATGGCCGTAGACCGCCATGATGCCGTCGCCGAGCATCTTGTCGACCATGCCTTTATGGCGCTCGATGATGATGTTGAGCATTTCCGGTATGATAAGATCGAGAAGTCGCACAATGCGGTCGGGATGCATCATCGCCGTCCGGGTAGTGAATCCGCGGATATCGGCGAACAATATCGATAGGTTCGTGACAACCCCTCGTTTGATATCCTCTCTGACGGAGACATCACGCTCCAAGCGCTTGCGGATTTTTTCCTGTATCCGACCGGTGAAGCATTTGGTTTCGCAGAAGTTCTTTTGCATGACTTCGGCTTTTTCAAGACCGCGAGCGAAGTTAGCTGCGAATTTGTTGAAGAGGGCAGTTGTGGGACAATGTGATTTTTTCATGGTGTCTCTTATTGCTCCGTAAAGGTTGTTTTGCCTGTGCGAAATCCGGGTATTGAAGAAATTAACAGGGCGATCGGGATACAGACAGATAATGTCATCCCGGCATGACAATCAGAAGCAAGAAATAAAGCAGACGTCTGAAAAGCATATACCTGTACCATTTTAAGCTGCCTCTTCGGTTTGGATAAATTAGGGATGTATGCCGTGCGGAAGAAAATAATCATAACCGTCAAGGAAGAAGTCCAGGGTATTTAGGGAACGTCCTAAACATTTAAACTTGATTAATGCGCAGGGGTTTTGATATTTTCAGGTGTGAGGTCTTCAAGATTGAACCTTTTAGAGCCGGTGTCCGGCCTGTCGTCATGCACCACAATTTTCGGGTTCCACCCGATGATGTCAAATACTTTTCGGTCTTTATAATTCCGGGATGTCAGGTTTGCATAATAGGGGGAAAGCGTGGCGCCCTTGATCCCGATTTCCAGCATCCGTAAGCCAGCGCCCAGAAATCCAGGGAAACGTTTATTATGATTACATGCCTTCAGGATAAGTGAAATAACCCATTTCGGTGTCCACCTGAAAATACCAAAAAGTATTTGCAGTCCGCCAAGATCGTCCTCGCTCAGGAATCCGGCCATGCGGTCAATGTGATTAATACACCCGGTTTTTGAAAAAGACGGAGAAATGTCGGTTCCCGGCAGGATAATATCACCGGCTTTTGAAAGCCCCTTTAACTGGCTTTGAGAAAAATATTTTGAAATCATCATTTTACTGGTTCCTTAATATGCTTGCTGCAGCTTTCTTGGAAAGAGCCATGATGGTCAAGGATGGGTTGATCCCGGGAGCATTGGGGAAAATACTGGAATCTGCACAATAAATATTTTTAAATCCGTGCAGTCTGAATTCCGGATCAATGACCGAGTTTTTCGAATCCGTGCCAATGGGGCAGCACCCCATCAAATGCAGGCCGATGCCGAACTGGCCGTGGATGATTTCCTTAGCGCCCGTGGAAGAGAAAATTTCTTCTATTATCTTTGTCCCTTTTGCCTGGCGGGACAAGTCTTCTGCATTCCGCATTTTTTTTATCAAAGCCTTTCCCTTACGGTTCACCTTGATATGTCCAGGGTTTGTATCCCTTGTGCACACTTCGATACAGGCAAAATGGGACAGCTTTTCCATGTACCTGTGGTGTGCTTTTCCAAAACCCGGGATCAGCAGGGCAATGCCTTCAGGGCCGGCATATACGTTTTCCAGCTTGAACCCGTTCTTTCTGAATCCCTTGTCATCTGATTTAAATGCCTGGAAAGCGCCCAAATGGGAATTAATTTTTTCATCATACAGGCCAAAACTCATGAACTGGGGGTGGCAGTAAAAACCATGACCGATCATAGACAGTTTCTTATCAAATGCAGAGTTTAATAAAAGTCTTGCGTTTCCTATGGCCCCGCCTGCCAGGACAAGATTTTTTGCCCTGAATGTCATAAAATCGCCTTTTGCACCACTACAATTGATTTTTATGTCCCCGTCCCTTTCAATGATTCTTGTCACTTCGACCTCGGGAAGAAGGGTAAGACCATTTTCCAGGGCCTTTTTGAGTACTGTTTCCGGTGTGCTCTGTTTGCTTCCGATCCTGCATCCGTTCAGGCATTCAATACAGCAGTTTCCCTCTTCCAGGTGACAATTGCTCTGGGCTCTTCGCAGCGGTGCATTCTGATATCCCATATTTTTAAACCCCTGCTCAAAAATCCGGGCATTTTTGTTCCTGAATTTAGCAGGGATTTCCTGGATGGAAATTTCAGATTCAGCTTTGTCATACCAGGGGGCCATATCCTTTTCCGTAAAGAAATCCACCCCTGACACATTTTTCCATGAACTTAAGGCATCCTCGTCAAACCGGTCCACAAGCGCCTGATTCACGATGGATCCGCCGCCCACGACTTTGGGGCGCAAAAAGGCGATCTTGCAGTCATGGCCAAGTTCTAGTCCTCCGGACCAGTAAAGCTGGGAAGTGCCGTCAAGCCCATTGGAAGGATAGGTTCTCCTTGTAAAATGCTTACCTGCTTCCAGCATCAGACAGTCACATCCTGCAAGGCACAGATCATTAGCGATAAACGAACCTGAAATGCCCGCCCCCACAAAAACAAAATCAAAAATCCGTGATAGATCTTTATTCACTTTTTTTCCTTGCTATAAAAAAGCCTTCCCATTCCCGCGATAGGTTGGAGTTTCATTGATGACCTTTTGGTTTTGAACCAGGTAGAGCGTATTAAACCTTTCGCATAATTCCCCTGCCTTGGCATGCTGAAAAAAAACAGGATCACACAGATTCATTTCAGGTGCATGTCCGGATATTGCAAGAGGAGTCTGAACCTCACCCGCCCCTTCCATTGAAAGATATTTCAACCCTTTGGGCATCACAGGGCAGGGGAGCCTGTTGACATTCACCTCACCTGAAGCTACATATCCACCGCCCTGGCAGGTGATGATCCCATTGCCCGGAATACGTGTGACCTGCAACCCGAAAAAAGCGGCGGGTTTGAATTTTACTTCATTAAAATATCTGAAAAGACCTGGAGCAAAAAAGGCCGAACCTGCCGTGACCTCTGTCACCGACCTGTCCATTCCCGTGGATACAAGGCTTCCGCTCCCTCCGCCATTGACAATTTTGAGGTCAAGGCCTGCGGATTCAAGTGCATTTATAATCTTTTGCCGCCGGTGTGTAAGTTCTTTTACAGAAAGGTTTTTTACAAACCTGATCACGGCATTTTTTATTAACTGCCCTGGATAATCATCATTCACCGACGCAATTTGGGCCTCATATCCCATAACCGAGTTGATCCTGACGCCTTCCAGTTTTTGTGATGCATTTGCCAGATGAACGGCTTGCTCAAGACTGCGCACAGGGCTGCGCCGTACCCCGATATGGGCGGCATTGCCAAGGGGTCTGTATGACATGTCAATATCAAGGCAGGCGTTGAGCACAATACCTGCCTTTTTACCTGCTCGGGATAAAGTCTCTAAATGCTCTAAAGAGTCCACCACCAGAGACAGAGTTGCACCGTGTTTTGTTTTTTCAACGAAAATGTCCATATCGCTTGGCTGGATGGACGGATATGCCACAATAATGTCCTCAAGTCCGTTGTCAATAAGAAAACCCGCTTCCTCCATGGTAAAAGCCAGTATCCCTCGATAGGCCTCTTTTCCCTTTTCAAGAACGCGTTTGATCAACTTAAGGCATCGGATTGATTTTGATGCGACCCGTATGGTTTTACCTGTTTTCTCCTGGGTGGCTGCGACATAGGCAATATTCTCATCAAACCGATCCAGATCCACGAAAGCCAAAGGATACCGATAATCTTTAAATATTTTTTTATATTTTTCATACTCTGAATTTGGGAAATCGGTCATATGGAAGATCCTTGTGGACTTTCTTCGAACTCATCAGATTTTATGATCTCTTATCTTGACTCCCATCGACTCAAGTTTTCCGCGTATGCTGTCGGCAAGACCCCAGTCTTTATCTTCTCGCGCCTTCTCACGCTTCTCAAGAAGGCGTTTTACTTCGGGATCAAAAGGGCAGGTTTCAAAATGAAAGATATTGAGCACCGAATCAATATACCGGAATGCCTCGATAATTTTTGAGGCCCCATCCGCATCTATCTTTTTATTCACAACCAGAACATTTACCTGTCTTACTAATCCGAATATCGAAGAAAGGGCGGCGGATATGTTAAGATCATCATCCATCCCCCCCGTAAAACCGCTTTTTATATCATAGAGAAGCTGGTCCAGCTCAGGGTAAGGTTCACCCCCCGCAACATCACACAAGGCGCGAACGCACGTATCAAGCCTGTTTAAAGATTTCCTCGCATCCTCAAGCCTTTCCGCCGAGAAGATAACCGGCTTTCTGTAGTGGTTCGATATCAGCCAGAATCTTATCTCCCTGCCCGTGTAGCCCATGTCAACGAGATCTGAAATTGAGAGTCTCTCCTTTGTTTCATCTACCTTCTTGCCGTCAATAAGCACCCTGTCACAGTGCATCCAGTATCTGGCAAGAGGTTTTCCGGTCAGGGCCTTTGCTATTGCTATCTCGTTTTCATGGTGCGGAAAAACAAGCTCCCTGCTGCTAGTGTGAATATCAAAGGTTTCGCCGAGGTATTTCATCGATATCGCGGCGCACTGAATGTGCCAGGAGGGCCTGACATTTCCCCAGTCGGTCGCGGTGTATATCCCTCTTTTAAGCTCGGAAAGTTTCGCCCTTTTAAGCAGCGTAAAGTCCCGCGGGTTATCCTTTTCATATTCATCGAGATCCACTGTCGCGCCGACTTTTATCTTATTTATGTCAATCCCGGATAATTTTCCGTAATCAGCAAAGCGGGAAATATCAAAATAGAGCGAGCGGAGCTTTTCGTAGGCATAGCCTTTTTTAACAAGCTTCCCGGCAATCGCCACCATATCTTCAACATGTTCGCTCGCCCGCGGATAACCATCGGCAGGCTTGATACGGAGAAGATCGAGATCCTTCATAAACAGGTCTATATGTTTCCCGGTAAACTCCGACAATTTGAGCCCGGCCTTTTCGGACCCGTTTATGGTCTTATCGTCAAGATCCGTTATATTCATAATATGCTTTACCGAATATCCCCTGAATTCGAGATAGCGGCATAAGAGGTCCGAAAAAACAAACCGCCTGCATTCTCCCGGATGCATCCTCGCGTGGGCTGTCGGCCCGCATGAATAAACGGAAACCTTGCCGGGATGAACAGGTTCAAAGGGATCCTTGCTTCTTGTCATTGTGTTGAAGAGTTTGAGCTCGATCTTTTCCTTGACCGCAAAAAGGGAAGTGCTGAGATAGCGCTCCCCGCTGTCCGGGAATATTACGACTATCGTTCCATCATCCATGGCAGCCGCTTCGTTAATGGCTATTACCATGGCGGCGCCGCTGCTCATTCCCACGAACAGACCTTCTTCCCTTGCAAGGCGCCTTGACGCTTCATAGGCTTCTTCGTCATCGATATTCACTATTTTATCAATGAGCTTCTTTTCATAAATCTCGGGTCTGTATGCCTCTTTCATGTTCTTGAGACCCTGGATTTTATGTCCGAGATACGGCTCTACTCCTACGATTGTTATATCGGGATTATATTCCTTGAGCCTCCTTGTGATTCCCATCACGGTTCCGGTTGTTCCCATTGTAACGATGACCTTTGTTACTTTTCCTTCGGTCTGTTTCCATATCTCTTCGGCTGTTCCAAAATAATGGGCCTGCCAGTTCGCCTTGTTGTTGAACTGGTCGGTCATAAAATAGGCGCCGGGTTTTTCCCTGCAAAGACGGTAAACCTCTTCTATTGCTCCGTCCGTGCCGAGATGTCCGGGAGTGAGCAGAATATCGGCTCCGCGGGCTTTGAGTATTTTCTGGCGTTCAATGCTTGCGGCTTCGGACATGGTAAGAAGCAGCCTGTATCCTTTGACGGAGCAGACCAGAGCAAGGCCTATGCCGGTATTGCCGCTGGTCGCCTCTATGATGGTTTTGTCGCGTGTAAGTTCACCGGTTTTTTCCCCCTCTTCGATCATAAACAGCGCTGCCCTGTCTTTTATCGAACCTCCGGGATTAAAGTATTCGAGCTTCGCAAGAATCCTTACCCTGGGATTGGGATTCATGTTTTTTATTTCAACAAGCGGAGTGTTCCCTATCGTGTCCAGTATGGAGTAGCTCATTACAATGCCTTTATTATATCCTTTCTGACCTGCTCTTCATTATTCATGGCGTCAATAACAATAAAGCGCCAGGGTTCCTGACGTGCAAGCTCAAGATAACCTTCTCTCACCTTTTCATGAAAAGCGATGGCTTCTTTTTCAAATCTTGTTTCAATCCCTGCCCGTTCCCCTTCTTCTATCTGTTTCCACGCCCTCGAAAGACCGGCTTCGGGAGGAAGGTCGAGAAGAAAAGTGATGTCAGGCTTTAAATCATTCAGAATCAGCTTATGCATCCTTATTAATAAATCTATATTCAACCCACGGGCATATCCCTGATATACAACAGTCGCGTCGAAATAGCGGTCGCACAAAACGGTTTTACCTGCGGATAATGAAGGCTTTATTACTTTATTGACATGTTCAACACGGTCCGCCATATATAAAAGAAGCTCGGTTGAGGGGTCCATTCCCTCGCCTTCAGGATCAAGGAGGATCGCACGGATCTTCTGCCCTGTAACTGTGCCCCCCGGTTCACGGGTCACGATACAATCCCTTCCTCTTTGCTTCAGGTATTCTAAAATATGGCGGATCTGGGTCGTTTTTCCGGAGCCTTCGATTCCTTCAAATGTTATAAACATCTTTATAATATCCAATCAGCGACAGCTATCTTCCTTTGGCGGCATCCCGTTTTCCCCTGTATAAAAATGGCGCGCAAGTATCTTATGGTAAGATGTCCAGTTTCCTCCTCCTTCGCCGGAAGCAATGAATTCCCTTATGCCGCTTATCTTGGAATCTATTTCGTCGATATAATTCAGAAGAACCGCTTCAATAGTCTTCGGGGGCTCAGGAGAACCGAAGTCTCTCGTGCCGTGATGGCTTACTATCATGTGCCTTAACATGAGCGCAAGGGTGTCCGGGAATTCTTTGATCTCCTTAATCTTCTCATCGATCATTCCAAGTCCTATTACTATATGGCTTAGAAGCCTTCCTTCATCCGAATAATCAATTTTAATATCGTATTCAAATTCCCTTATTTTCCCGATATCATGAAGAATCGTCCCGGCAATAAGAAGATCTCTATCGAGACCGCTGTAATGGCCTGCTATCTTGTCCGCGAGCAGAGCCATGGAAAGGGTATGCTCCAGCAGGCCGCCGATATAGGCATGATGCATTTTTTTCGCGGCAGGAGCTTTTTTGAATTTATCAACAAACTCAGAGTCATTCCAGAAAGCCGTGAAAAGCTCTCTTAATTTTTTCTCTTTGATTGAATCTGAAAGCCCGGCCAGTTGTTTTAACATGGAATCAATATCGCGCCCGGTTGCCGGAAGGAAATCTGAAGGATCAACCGAATCC
>JBFYVZ010000047.1:0-6326 GCA_041298995.1 Desulfobacteraceae bacterium | reverse complement strand
TCTGTTCCCTTTGGCCACTCGGGAACCCCACCATGCTGACATCTGGAGCCAGAGACAGGAATTGAACCCGCGACATCCTCATTACAAGTGAGGCGCTCTACCTACTGAGCTACTCTGGCACGCTCAAATAAATCTTGCTTTTATAAAATAACTAATTAAAAATATATTAAATTATTCTTATCGGTATCAATAAGAAAAGCTCTTTCTATCCGCCTTCAAATAAAATATCAACATTTATTTTACAATTTTTTTTGCAATTGTAAAGAATAATAATTGTTTTGAATTATAATTTAAATTAACCGCATAAAGTGTCGAAGGCTTTTTTGTAATAAATTGGTTATGTTTTTCGTTTATCAATCCCGTAATTTCACCGAAAATGAAACCAACCCATTAATGACTATTTGCCCCAATTATTTCAAGTCATCCTATTATAATAATCAATTATACAAGCAGATTACGTACTACATATTAATTAGCTTTGCACAGGCCGCTGAAGATTAATCCTTGACAAGCCGGCCCCTGATTGTGTAATCCTCCTGCAAATAATTAAACCATATAGTGTCCATCCGGAAGCTAAATTTGGATACAGGCAAGTTTCCAATTCGGAAATCGGGAATTTGGGGGCAAGCTCAAGGAAATCAAGGGATTGCACAGAGACATACGCAATATGTGTCGCACGAGAAATCCCGCAGATTGACGCCGAGGTCACACAAAAGGGCCATTTCCGAACGGAAACCATATAAAGCAATTAAAAAGCAATTCATAAACTGATTTTTTTAGAGATGGCTTTGAGTAACTTGCGTTATTCTTGTCGTGACGGGTAAGCATGAGTACCATAATCTTTACATGGACAGGTCAGATGTTATACAAAGGTCTCATAGAGTGTTAGAGATTTTATTCAGGGAATTGAAGCTCACCGCAGCAAGCTACGGGGAATGCGCTCGTTGTTTTGGTTCCATGATTGCCATTTAACAGACGCCAATAATATAAGGACTTAACATTTTGAAAAATATATTGATAATTATATTTACGCTCTTATTGATAATGTCGATAGCCGGTTGCGCTCACAATCCGGAAATAATACAAACTCCACCAGATAAAAATCCTGTCCTGCTTTCTAAAACAGGCAAAACCGATACAGAACCTGCTGTAAACCAAAATGCTACACCCCCCTCTTCAATATTAACCAACAACAATTCAGGAGAGCAAAACAATAGCCCATCAAACTTAACAAAACCAGCGGGGGTTGTTAATATTTCGAATTCGAATACTAGTAAGGATATAAAATATTATCCACCTTCTGTTCAGACTGATGTCGACACAAAGCCCACGCAAATAAACAGCAAGAACAATCCCGCCAAGGATAATATTGCTCCCCCGGGTTCTTCTGAAATAATATCTCCCAACAACAAAAAATTCGAAAACGAGATGGATGAAGCCCTTGATTACTGTCAAATGTCCCAGGAGTTATGGCAAAAGGGTGAACTGGAAAATGCAATTGAAGCACTGGATCAGGCATATTCATTAATCTTATCTATAGATACGGGCGACAATTCAATTTTGGCCCAGCAAAAAGAAGATATAAGATTTACCATTTCGAAAAGAATACTGGAAATTTACGCCTCACGGAATTTCGCTGTCAGTGGAAATCACAAGGCCATTCCTATGGAAATGAATAGTCATATTCAGGCCGAGATAGATCTTTTTACAACCGGGATAGAAAGAAATTTTTTCAGAGAATCATTAAAACGTTCAGGAAGTTTTCGTCCGCAAATACTTGAAAGGCTTAAACAAGCTGGGCTGCCTGAAGAATTGTCATGGCTGCCTCTCATCGAAAGCGGGTTTAAGGTTAACGCGCTTTCTTCAGCCAGGGCTCTAGGCCTTTGGCAGTTCATTCCTTCAACTGGCTATAAATTTGGCTTAAAACGGGACCTGTTCGTTGATGAAAGACTCGATCCGGTAAAATCTACTGAAGCAGCAATAGCATATCTCAAGGAACTGCATCAGATGTTCGGCGACTGGACAACTGTGCTTGCAGCATACAACTGCGGAGAAGGCAGGGTCTTAAGGACAATAAGAGACCAGAATGTTAATTATCTTGATAACTTCTGGGATCTTTATAAACGTCTTCCGAGAGAAACGGCAAGATACGTTCCGAGATTTTTGGCAACCCTCCATGTCCTTTCCAACCCGGAAAAATACGGTCTTGATAGAGTTGATCTTGAATCGCCCTGGGAATATGAAACTGTCTCAGTATCAAAACAGGCCCATTTGAAAGACATAGTGAAAGAACTTGGCATCGATGCAGACGCTCTCAAACAGATTAATCCGGAACTTCGATACAATATTTTACCGCCTTACACATATCTTCTGAAAGTGCCCCCCGGTAAAGGAGATGAGCTTCTTGCCAAAATAGACTCAATACAAGTCTCGACTACCGGACAACAGGTTTCATCTGATTATCAAAATCACAGAATTAAGCAAGGAGAAACACTTTCTGTAATATCAAAACGATATCGGGTCAGCGTTCAAAGCCTGATGCGCGCAAATAATATGCGCAAAACGATATTAATAGCAGGCAAAATGATTAAAATTCCTGGTTATCAGGGAAATCCATCAAAAACTGAATCAACAATCCAGCAAGCAAAATACACACCGCAAAAAAAAGAGCTGCCTTCCACACATATTGTTAAAAGCGGTGAATCCCTCTTGATCATAGCCAACCGATACAATACGACAGTTAAAAATATTCAGGAACTTAACAACTTAAATACGATTAATCTTCATATAGGGCAGGTTCTGTTTGTTCAAAAACAGAGCGGATATAATGAAACCAATGCTGTTAAGAAAAAGTACCGCATCAAATCAGGAGATAACCTTTTCAGGATTTCGCAGAATCACAATATGTCGCTTGACAGGCTTTTGCGTATTAACAAGCTGACGCCAAAAAGCAAAATACATGTCGGGCAATATATCTATGTTGAATAGACCTTCAATAACGGAATCAATACTATTTGGCATATTCCGGAGATTTATTAAACGATCATCTATCTGTTTTTCAGGAGGATTTAATGGGCGGTATATCTTATAACCTCGAAAACAGGGTGTTTGTAATTACCGGTGGGAGCAGGGGAATCGGCTTAGAAATTGCGCGACTGCTTATTGATCAGAAAGCAAAGGTCGTAATATGCGGAAGAAAGCAGGATGGACTTGAAGCAGCAAAAGCAAAGCTTTCGGGAGGCACCAGCCTTCTCACAGTCCAGGCTCATATTGCAAAAGAAGCCGATGTTGAAAACCTCTTTAATAAAGCTATTGAATATTTTGGAAAAATCGATGGTCTGATAAACAATGTCGGGATGAATATTGTAACTTCAGTTGTTGATGCCGACTATTCATTATGGCAGAAAATAATTGACTCCAATCTGAACGCCACTTTCTTATGTTCAAAAAAGGCCGGACAGATAATGAGAGAGCAGAAAAAGGGGAAAATAGTCAGTATTTCATCCATTGCTGCAAGAAGATCCGCACCTGCAATGGGAATCTACGGCATAGCAAAAGCGGGAATTGAAATGATGACCAAGGTTCTTGCACAGGAACTTGCGCCTTTTGGTATTCAGGTTAATGCTGTAGCGCCAGGGATGGTAAAGACAAAATTCAGCGAACCATTCTGGTCAAACAAAGAAATTTGTGATCAGATCGTCAGAACGATCCCGCTCGGAAGACTAGCGGAACCGTCCGACGTGGCCCATCCGGTCATATTTCTATGTTCAGACGCTTCAAATTTTATTACAGGCCAGACTATTATGGTTGATGGTGGCGCAAGCGCAATATAATTTTAGTTCTCCCAATCCATTATAGAGAAATGGGTCGAGGAGAGTTAACAGCTTGTTTTCGCCTTGAATCCTTGACCCCTTGAATCCTGGTTTTATTTCTTTTTCCCCTCCGCACGAAGAAGCTTCTTATCTAGCTTTCCGATAGTTGTAAGCGGAAGCTCCTTTCTTATTTCGACTATTTTCGGAACCTCATAAGGAGCCAGTTTCTCCTTTGCAAATTTGATAATATCTTCCTCGATCTCTTTATAATTTTTATTTTCGTATTCTTTGGAAGGTGTTACAAATGCTTTTACGATTTCAGAACCCGGTCTTTCGGGATTAGGAAGACCCACCATCGCAATCATTTCAACTGCGGGATGCGCAGTAAGGACCTCTTCCACTTTTTTCGAAAAGACCTTGAATCCACCTACGATTATCATGTCCTTTGTTCTATCCACTATGCTCAGATAACCATTTTCATCCTGAACCGCGACATCTCCGGTATGCAGATATCCATCCGCATCAATTGTCTTTTTTGTTTCTTCCGGCTTGTTAAAATAGCCCACCATGACCTGCGGACCTTTTACACAAATTTCCCCGGGCTGACCCAGCGCGACTTCTTTGCCGGTTTCCGGATCGACCAGTTTTATATCCGTATTTAATAATGGGAGCCCTATGGAGCCCAGTTTCTTTTTGCCTTTAGACGGATTCATTGTAGTCAAAGGCGATGTTTCGGTCATTCCATAGACTTCAAGCAATTTGCCTTTCCCAACGATTTCTTCAAACTCTTTCTGCGATTCTTCCGGAAAAGGAGCAGCAGCGCATATGCATCTATCCAATCCGGAATAATCGAGGGATTTGAATTTCGGATTACCCATCAGAATCTGGAACAGAGACGGTACATTAACGAGTGTAGTCGGCTTATATTTTTCTATCTGGGCGCAGATATAATCAGTATCTCTCGGATTGGGGACAAGAACCTGCGTCCATCCCAGGAATATGCAGTTTGCATTAAAGAAAAGACCCGCAATATGAAAAAACGGGAAACCTGACAGGGCAAGGCCTTTCCCCGGTTCCCATCCGAGCCATGTCTGGACAATTATCAGGTCAGAAACCGCATTCCGGTGGCTCAGCATAGCTCCTTTGGGCGCCCCTGTTGTACCGCCCGTATATTGCAGATATGCTATATCATCAGGAGTTACTTTAATATCTGGATTTTTTTCAGAAAATTTATCTGTTTTTATTACATCTTTAAACAAATACACCTGTTTCCCTTTAAGGGGTGTTACCTCCCCTTTGGGTATTTTTTTCAGCATCTGTCCCAGTATTCTTTTTATGGCAGGAAGAAATCCTCCGACACTTGCCGCAACTACAACTTTAAGATCAGGGAGATTTGACTCAATTTTTATGAGCCTTCCAGCAAATATGGCATCGAGCGTGACAAGGGCTTTTGCCTTTGAATCATTGAGCTGATATTGCATTTCTTCTGGAGAGAGAAGGGGCGAAACACCTGAAACAACACACCCGGCTTTTAATGTTCCCAGCCAGGCTATTACATATTCGGGAATATTCGGAAGATTGATCCCGACCACATCCCCTTTTTTCAGGCCGTTTTTAATTAGCATATCGGCAAACTTGTTTGAATACTTGTCCACCTGGGCAAATGACACTTCAACACCGAAAAAAGTGAATGCTGCCTTTTCCGGAAAATTTTGAAATGCTGGCCTGATAACATCTACATACGAGGTTTCCCATCTTTTAGGATCAACATCTTTAAGCCCGGCATCATACGATTTTTTCCAGAATTGTTCCCTTTCCATGATAAAATCTCCTCCTGTCTTTAATTTGAGTTGATATGTTGAAGAGCCGAATAAAATCTGATAGATTTATCGAAGTTGAAGTTTTATATCACAAGTTGAAAGATTATGCCAATACAATAAATGTATGTAAAAGGATTCAAGGGGTCGAGCGAAATAAGCATGTGCGGAAGATTCGCCCAATTCAGTCCGGTCTCGTTATTGCGGGAGGCTTTTGATATCAGGACCATAAAATGCGATCCTGTTCAATCGTACAATGTGGCTCCTGCGCAGGATGTTCTTGCAGTCGTATATTACGGTGAAAGAATACTCACAAGGCTTTTCTGGGGTATCACACCCCATATCGGAAAAGAAACCTTAAAGCCTCCTCTTTTAATAAACGCCCGATTTGAGACCATAGCTGAAAAACCAAGCTTCCATGAATCTTATAAATTCAGGCGGTGCCTTATACCTGCCGACGGTTTTTATGAATGGAAAAGGGCTGGATCCAAAAAAGAACCCTGGTTTTTTAAATCTCAGTCAAATTTCCTTTTCGCCTTTGCCGGTATCTGGGAAAGAAGAAGAGAAAAAGGCGAATCCATAAAAAACACTTTTGCAATAATTACAACAGAAGCGACTGAACCTGTAAACAAAATTCACAACAGGATGCCGGTAGTTCTTGACAAAAAAGTTTATGGAAGCTGGCTAAATCCGGACG
>JBFYVZ010000040.1:0-6982 GCA_041298995.1 Desulfobacteraceae bacterium | reverse complement strand
AACCGGGGCTCGAACCGGGATATTTCATAAAAATACTTTTAAGCTTTATCAAAGAATCCCTGTCGGATCTCCTTGTATCAATATTGAAATGGACTTCGTCCGTCCACGTCTCTTCCGCTTTTTCAAAAGGAACAATCGTATCGGCAAGGACTTTGAGTGATTTTTCGTCCTTCTGCACCTTTCCCTGGACAATAACAGGATTCTCACCGGCAATAAGACTGCTCACCGATGCGTAAACGGAAGGAAAAACGGTTGTTTCAATGGCGCCGTTCATATCTTCCGTAACAACATATGCCATGGAATCCCCTTTCCTTGTCCTGATGATTCTTGAGTTTATGATGATTCCGCCGAATCGAGCTATTTCACCGTCTTTCATATCTTTAATGGAAATGGAATCGGTGTTTGTATATCTTGCAAGCAGCTCTTCATATTTGTTCAGCGGGTGCCCCGTGATATAAAAACCAAGATATTCCTTTTCAAAGGCAAGGAGTTCCTTTTCATCCCATTCATCAATTTCAGGCATGCGGGGGATATCGGGATGAACTTCGTTTTCTTTAGGAGCGCCGAAGAGGCCGATCTGTGGGCTGTTTTTTTCCCTCTGAACTCTCTGTCCGTATTCAACGGCATCATCAAGAACAGCCGTCATCCTTGAACGGTAATCTCCGGTGGAATCGAATGCGCCGCACTTTATGAGACTCTCTACAACACGCTTGTTCACTTTTTTTAAATCCACCCGCTCGCAAAAGTCAAAAATGGAAGAGAACTTTTTTTCGTTTCTTGCTTCGATGACCGCCTCGATGGCGCCCTCCCCGACATTTTTTACCGCCACGAGACCGAATCTTATCTTCTGCCCGTTTACTGAAAATTCCCTCTCGCTTTCATTTATATCCGGAGGAAGAACCTGTATCCCCTGACTGCCGCATTCGGCAATGTACTTCACCACGCTGTCTGTCGAGTTCATTTCACTTGTAAGAAGCGAGGCCATAAACTCAACAGGATAGTGCGCCTTCAGGTATGCCGTCTGGTAAGCAATAAGTGCATATGCCGCACTGTGGGACTTGTTGAATCCGTAACCGCCGAATTTGTCGATGAGGGAAAAAAGCCTGTCGGCCTCTTCTTTCAAAACGCCGTTTGCCGTGGCCCCCTTTACGAACCGCTCCCTCTGGGAAGCCATAATCTCCGTTATCTTCTTGCCCATTGCCTTGCGGAGATCGTCTGCTTCAGCCATCGAATACCCGGCAAGCACGCTCGCGATCTTCATTACCTGTTCCTGATATACTATAACCCCGTATGTCTCCTTCAGGATAGGCTCGAGCTGCGGGACGGAATATTCCACCGATCTCCTGCCGTGTTTTCTCTCCACATAATCATCGATCATCCCGCTCTCAAGGGGACCGGGCCTGTACAGGGCGACAAGGGCCGTAATATCTTCAAAGTTTTCGGGCATAACCCTTTTGAGCAGATCCTTCATTCCCTTGCTTTCAAGCTGAAATACCCCCGTGGTATCCCCTGCCGAAAGTAGCCTGTACGTCTGTTCATCATCAAGTTTCAGGTTCGCAATATCGGGAGGGGTTTGACCAAGTCCTGAAATTATGGAAAGCGCTTTTTCTATAACCGTGAGGTTGCGAAGTCCCAGAAAATCAAATTTGACAAGACCGATCTTTTCAACCCTTTTCATATCAAACTGGGTTACAAATTCACCGTTCTTGCCCCTGTATAGCGGAAGATATTCTTCAAGGGGTTTGTCCGCAATTACAACGCCTGCCGCGTGTGTCGATGCGTGACGGGGAAGCCCTTCAAGCGTCCTGCAAACGCTTATCAGCTCGGCAATATCCGGCCTGTTTTCAGCCAGCTCCTCAATTCTCGGCTCCTGCTTTAAGGCATCATCCAGGCTTATCTTCACTACATCAGGAACCAGCTTGGCTATTTCATCTACTTCACGCAGGGGAATATCAAGCGCGCGGCCGACATCCCTTATAACGGCCCTCGGTTTCATTGAACCGAAGGTGGTAATCTGCGCGACCCTGTCTTCGCCATATTTATCCACGACATATTTTAAAACCTTCTCACGGCCGTTTATGCAGAAGTCAACATCTATATCGGGCATGCTCTTTCTGGCGGGATTCAGAAAGCGTTCAAATATGAGTCCATGTTCAATCGGGTCAAGGTCGGTAATTCCAAGGGAATATGCCGTAAGGCTTCCCGCGGCAGAGCCTCGTCCGGGGCCGACAGGAATATTGTTCTCTTTTGCATAATGTATGAAGTCGGCAACAATAAGGAAATAGCCCGAAAAACCCATGGATGTTAAAATGTTCATTTCAAGATCGAGACGCTCCCGGTACATTTTTTCATCTATAGCCGGATTCTTCGCTTTTATCTTGATAAGAGTCTTTTCGAATCCCTCTTTTACCTTGATGCCGAGAAGCTCCTCTTCCGTCTGTCCCGGCGAAGTATTAAACCTGGGAAAATGATAGGAATGAAAATCCATCTCAAGATTACATCTTTTTGCTATACGCACGGTATTTTCAACTGCGTCAGGAGTGGAGGCGAAAAAGGAGGCCATCTCTTCACCCGACTTGAAATAGAGCTGGTCTGTTTCGAATTTAAAGTGGGAAGGGTCTTTTATGGTCTTTCCCGTCTGGATACAAAGGAGAAGCTCATGAGCGCGCGCATCCTCCTTTTCAAGATAATGGCAGTCATTTGACGCGACAAGAGGAATCGAAAGCCTTCTGCTCATATCGATCAGCGCTTCGTTTATCTTTTTCTGAGCCGCCAGTCCGTTATTCTGCAGTTCGAGAAAAAAATTATCTCCTCCGAAAAGATCAAGGTAACGGCGGGCCGCTTCATCCGCTTCCACCGATTTTCCTTCACCTATCAGTGTGGGTATTTCACCGTGAAGGCATGCCGAAAGTGCGATAATTCCCTTGCCGTATCTGGAAAGAACCTCCTTGTCTATGCGCGGCTTATAGTAAAAACCTTTCAGGTGAGCTATTGAAACGAGTTTACACAGGTTCGCGTAGCCTTCATTGTTTTCGGCCAGAAGAACAAGATGGGAAAGCCCCCTGTTGTCCTGAGGAGTCTTGTCGGTAAGTTTTCGCGGGGCGAGATAGCACTCACAGCCGATTACAGGTTTAATATCCGCCTCAAGAGCCTTAAGATAAAATTCCAGGGCGCCGAACATGCTTCCATGATCTGTTATGGCTACTGAATCCATTCTGAAATCGCGCACACGGTCCAGGAGATGATTGATTCGTATGGCGCCGTCAAGAAGGCTGTACTGGGTATGTACGTGAAGATGGACAAAAGAAGGAAATGTATCCGGCATGTTTTATATGACCTGATGGTTTTATAATTTAAGGCTCAAGCGAAAGTTTCTGTTCACTGATTACTGATCACTGATCACTGATTCCTCAATCAATCGAGCCTGTAGTTGGGAGCTTCCTTGGTGATTATTACATCATGAACGTGACTTTCACGCAATCCGGCAGCGGTTATTCTGACGAACCTCGCCTTTTCCCTCAACTCTTTTATCGTCCGGCAACCGACGTATCCCATTCCGGCTTTCAGTCCTCCGACAAGCTGCAGGATATTCGATGAGAGTGTTCCCTTGTACGGAACGCGTCCCACAATTCCTTCCGGAACCAGCTTGTCTTCTTCTGTCTGATCTCCCTGGTAGTACCTGTCCCTGCTCCCTGCTTTCATCGCCTCAATGGAGCCCATGCCCCTGTAAACTTTGTAACTCCGACCCTGAAAAAAGATCGACTCGCCTGGGCTCTCATCTGTTCCCGCGAACAATCCGCCTATCATGACAACATGAGCTCCCGAACCGATCGCTTTTGTGAGATCTCCTGAAAACTTTATCCCGCCGTCGGCAATCAGCGGCACGCCTGTTTTATCTGAAACCTTCCTGCAGTTCATAATGGCCGTTATCTGAGGCACACCTGCGCCGGCTACTATGCGGGTTGTGCATATGGAACCGGGACCTATGCCCACCTTGACTCCATCTACTCCGGCCTTGACAAGATCGCCGGTTCCCTTTTCAGTTGCGACATTTCCCGCAATAAGTTCCATATCCTTGAATGTGCTCTTTAAAATCCTGACTGCCTCAATAACATTCTTCGAATGGCCGTGGGAAGTATCAATGACTATAACATCCGCGCCTGCAACGAGAAGCTTTTCAGCCCGCTCTTCCATATCAGCCCCGACACCCACAGCGGCGCCTACCCTGAGCCTTCCCATCCTGTCTTTGCAGGCATTCGGATATTTTTTTATTTTCTCAATATCTTTTATGGTTATCATGCCTGTAAGACGGCCTTTCTTATCAACAACAAGCAGCTTCTCAATCCTGTGCTTGTGCAAAAGCTTTTTCGATTCCTCCAGTGGAATACCTTCCGAAACAGTAACAAGGTTATCCTTTGTCATCACATCTTCAATTTTCCTGTCAAGCTTGGTTTCAAAACGCAGATCCCTGTTTGTGACTATTCCTACAAGCTGGTCCCCTTTTGTAACGGGAACACCCGAAATCCTGTACTCCTCCATAAGCTTGAGAACTTCCCACACCTTCTGATCCGGATGAATAGTAACAGGATCCACGATCATACCGCTTTCAGATTTTTTAACCTTGTCCACTTCCATAGCCTGATTTTTTACACCCATGTTACGGTGTATGAAGCCGATACCACCTTCCCGCGCCAGGCTTATGGCAGTTTGGGCTTCGGTAACAGTATCCATGGCGGCGCTGACAATTGGTATGTTTAATTGAAGGTTCTTCGTAAGATATGTAGTTGTATTTACATCCTTAGGCAAAACATCGGAATAGTTTGGAATAAGCAGGACATCATCAAAAGAATAGGCATCCTCAAGTTCGGCTCTGACCATGAGTTCCTCCTCCGTAAATTTGTTTTATTGATAATCCGTTTTTTCCCGTAGTTCGAATACCGAACTTCGAACTTCAATGTACGATATACGATGTACGATATTCGGCTTTTTACATTCTATAATATTGAAATAATTGGATAGTTAAATTAATGCTTTCCTGATAAAAAAGTATTGCGATCACTCAATTTTTTTATATCCGAATAGCAGAAGGGGCTTTCTTTAGCAATCATTATTTGCCTTTACCTTGACAAGTAAACGGAACACATACTAAAAGAGTCCGTGTTTTTCCGCAATAGAAGGAGTTTTGGAGTAATATTGAAATTATGCTGATTGAAATAAACCCGGATAATCCGCAGCAGCGTCTCATAAGGAAGGTGTCTGAAGTCCTGAAGAAGGATGGGATTATTGCCTATCCGACAGATACTTACTATGGAATCGGCTGCGACATAATGAACAAAAGGGCCATTGAAAAAATATACCTGCTCAAACAGAGGGACAAGAACAGGCCTTTCAGCTTCATATGCTCAGGGCTTAAAAACATAAGCGATTATGCCAAAGTATCAAACTATGCCTACAAGACAATGAGGCGTCTTCTCCCAGGACCATATACTTTTATTCTTGAAGGTTCAAAACTTGTTCCGAAGATAATGCTGACAAACCGCAAGACAGCGGGAATAAGGGTGCCGAACAATAAAATATGCCTTGCGCTCGTTGAAGAGATCGGAAATCCAATCATAACAACAAGCGCCACAATGCCGGACGGCACTGTTTTTGATAATCCTTCCTTAATCCATGACCACTTCGGCTCAAGAATCGATATTGTAATTGATGGAGGTCCGGTTCCGGGACAGCCGTCAAGTGTTGTTTCACTCATTGATGACATTCCTCAAATAATCCGGAAAGGGATCGGAGATATAACTATTCTTTGAAAAAAACCACAAAATAAAGCCTGTGGTTTTAGGGGTCGAGGATTCGAGGATTCAAGGGTCCAAGTGGAAAGCCGTCATATATCAGATAGGAGATTTTAGAATATAACCGACATGAAATTCCGGGTTTGCGACGCGGTTAACTATTTTCATGATGGAAGATTCGATGAAATAATCTATGAATGAAACATCCGCCTTTCTCGAATAAACTGCGGATATCTTCCCTTTAATTCCTCCCATACGGCCGGCCCATTCGATTGCGTCTTCAATATTTCCAAGACGGTCAACAAGGCCCAGCGATTTGGCATCTTCACCTGTAATAATCCGTCCATCTGCAATAGATCTTACTTTGTCGGGATCCATCTTGCGCCCCTCTGCAACGGCAGCGACAAACTGCCTGTGCGTACTGTCAACAAAATCCTGAAGCAGCTTTTTTTCTCTTTCCGTCATTTTACGGACAGGAGATCCCATGTCTTTGAACTCTCCGCTCTTGACAACAACCGGGTACAAACCGATCTTCTGTAAAATCTCTTCAAAATTTGTATATCCCATTATAACCCCTATACTTCCGGTTATTGTGCCGGGATTTGCCATGATCCCGTCCGTACCGGCCGCTACATAATATCCCCCGGATGCCGCGACAGCGCCCATGGAAGCAATAATTTTCTTTTCCCCGACCGTCTTCCTGACCTCCCTGAAAATTTCCTGTGCAGGTCCAACGACACCTCCCGGCGAATCTATTCTTAAAACTATCGCCTTAATGGAATCATCCTCGCGGTATTTCCTTATATTACGGATTGTATCCTTTGCATCTGTAATTATACCCGATATCTCAACAACTCCTACTTTCTCTCCCATATTAAAATCGGATTCCCGTGTTCCAAGAAAGATAAGAGTAGAGATGCCGATAATCACAGCCGCAAAGATGGAAGAAGATACCAGAATGAAAAACAGATATGGATGCCTTCGTGAAAACATTGATTTATTCTTTAAATAAGAGAGGTTATTGTGCAAAGGTCAGATAAAGCAGCCGTTATTCAGGCTGCTTTATCCGAATAGATATCATTCCCCGTTTAATTTTTCCTGAAGATTTTCCCGCAGCATCTCTCCGAAAGTGGAAGTCGCAGGTTTCATGTTGTTGATATAGTCTGTCAAGATGCCCTGTTCATCATCCATTT
>JBFYVZ010000029.1:0-9742 GCA_041298995.1 Desulfobacteraceae bacterium | reverse complement strand
AGGCGTCGCGAATCTTGAGGAATGAGGCGTACATAAAAGTACGCCGCAATGACGAAAGATGAAGCGCAACGAAGAAATCGGACTTTTTACGAAGCCGTCATCTTTAAATTAGTTCTTAATTTGTATCCGGGGTCATTTTTCAATACCGACCCTGGCGTTAACACCTGCATTAAAATAATGTTTGATCTCTTTCATTTCGATGACTTCATCTGCTAATTCGATCATATCGGGGTGGGCCTCCCGCCCGGTGACGACAACAGATACGCCTCTTGCCCGGTTGCGAATGGCGGTAAGAAAAGCGCTGATTGAAAAGAGGTTATATTTAAGGGCCACATTCGCTTCATCAAGAACCACGAGGTCGAAGGCGTTGGTTTTCAAAATGGCCGCGACTCTATCAAACCCTTTTTGCGCGCGCATTTTATCCTTCGGATCAGGTACACCAACGATAAAGCGGCCGCTGCCGAATTGTTCCACCACGATCAGGTCATCGAGCCTTTTGAGCGCTTTGATTTCACTGTATTCACCGCTTTTAATAAATTGGCCGATAAACACTTTTTTCCCCGATCCGGCCGCTTTGATACATAAACTCAAGGCATAGGTGGTCTTGCCTTTGCCGTTACCAGTCAAAACCAGGAATTCTCCTGTCATATCGATTTCCTTTTTCTTGCGATATGCGTCTGTCAACATCTGTTTTACAATAAGTTTAACCGTTAATTTCTATATTAACCAATTTATCCTACCTGGCGTCTTTCATTCCCTGATGAAGAATTTCGGGAGGCACAATCCCTTTAAGATGCGGGAACTGATCAGTCATATGCGGCAACTGCATGGCTTCCATGAATTCCCGCTCAAAAGCCGGCTCGACTGTCAATTCAATATATTCAACGTTGCGGGAGCACCAGTTTGCTTCCATCCGTTTTTTTACATTTAAAAGCGCTGCACGGCAACCGTCGCCGGCGGCATTCCCGATGCCTTCAATTTTTTCGATTTCACAATCAGGGAAAAGACCCATGGTCAGCGCCTTAGTCCTATCAACATGAGTTCCGAAAGCGCCCGCAATTTTGACGCGGTCAGCCTTTTTGATACCCATCCGCTTAAACATAAGCTTACAGCCGGCATAAAGAGCGCCCTTTGCCAATTGAATCTGACGGATATCTTTCTGGGTGATCACGATGTCTTTATCGATAGAAGACTCTTCTTTAAACGCCAGAATAAATTCAGACTGGCCGGTATCCGCATTCTTTCGGAAACGGGGATGGTCCTTGAGAAGTTTCTTGTTGAAAGCACCCGTTTTAGTGATAACGCCGGACGAATAGAGTTCCGCCAGAACGTCAAGAATACCCGATCCGCAAATCCCCTTTGCCTTCATTTCATGAGGCTCTGAGAATTTTCGCCATGCATCACGGCCGATAACCTTGTAATTGACTTCAAAGGTGACAGGCTCGATATCGATGCGCTCTATGGCTCCGGGTGCGGCCCGCATGCCGAAAGAAAGCTGTGCGCCCTCCAGGGCCGGACCCGTGGCGCACGAAGAGGAAATCAGCTTGTGGCGGTTGCCAAGCAAGAGTTCGCCGTTGGTGCCAATGTCAATTATGAGCTGGATGTCATCACTCTTATACGGTTCTTCACAGATCAGCACGCCTACATTATCCGCTCCCACAAAACCCGCTTCATTGGGAAGCACGAAAACATAGGTGGACGGGTTGACCTTGATGCCCAGATCACGCGCGCGAATGTCCATGCTGTGGTGGATCACCGGCGGAAAAGGCGCAAGGCCGACAAATTGCGGATCCAAACCCAGAAATATATGGTGCATGGCCGTGTTGCCCCCGATGGTGATATCTTCGATATCTTCGGGCTTAAGCCGCAAATAGGTTTTGCCCTCTTCAGGCGCTTCGATAAATTCGTCTGGACTTTCATCCCCTTTTTTCTTTTTGATTTTTTTCAAAGGAGGATGGGTTTCGGCAACAGCCTTGGCAATCAACTCATTCAAGCCTTCGATTATATCATCGGTCATGCGCTGAAGACCGTCGGGAGTGGTCATGTGAAAAGTGATCCTGGCCATGACATCTTCACCGTATTTACACTGTGGGTTCATCATTGAAGCCGTGTTGATGACTTCCTTGCTGGTAAGATCGCAAAGATATCCGGCCACCGTGGTAGTGCCCACATCAATGGCGATACCATAGGCGTGTTCAACTCTGCCCGGCTGCACGCGAATGATCTCCTTCTCGTTCCAGACGCTGACCGTGACACCAAAGTTGCCGTCCCGCAAAGCTCCGGGAAGTTTTCGCAGGGTCTTGATATCGACTTCCAGAATCTCCGGCAGATTGTATTCTCTGGCCAAAGCCAGGCAGATTCTTTCAAAGTCCCCCGTGCAATCCTGAAAAGTCGGATTTAATACTTGTACGTAATATAGTCGCACGGCGGGGTCCCAGTCGATCTTAATGTCACGGGCTGCCTTTGAAACCACCTGCTTACCGGCACGGGACTCTTCGGGTACGAATACGAGCAGATCACCCTCAACCCTGGCCGTGCAACCAAGGCGGTAGCCTTTAGCCTGATTCTCGGCATTGATGAATTCAGATTCGACTTCATGTTGCCAGGCGCTTGTATTCTTCATTCCTGAGACAATGCCGTATTTCTCGAAATTTCCTTCTTCAATTCGAACTATACATTTACCGCACACTTTTTTTTCGCCGCAGAGAGCTTCGATATCCACTCCCAAAAGCCGGGAGGCCTCAATCAGGTTAATCCCCTTTGGAACCTTACCCGTACGGCCGGAAGGCTGGAAAATTACCATTGCCTTGTTTTCATCCATTCATATATCTCCTCCCCGGTTTGATCTGTCTTTTTAGTTCTGAAATCACCAAAGACTTTGAACATATTGATAGTTGCGGATTCTTTCATCTATAGTGAGCACTATTGCATTCTCCTCTCGTGTTGTTGCAACGATAATTTGGTCGGCCGGATCACTGTGGAATGGCTGAGGCAGTGTTGTTGAACGATATGTTAAAACAGGAGATAGAGGAACTAATCTGAATTTCGGCATACCAAGAGCTCTTTTTATCCAATCTTCCGGATCACAGGAAATACCGATTTTCTTTTTTTCTATGAGTTTGCAAAATTCCCATGGGGAAATCGCAGATAAAAGAATTTCATCATATTTATTTGTATTTCCGATAATTCTTTTGACTTTAATGGAAAGCTTTTTGGGATTCATATGCCACCAAATCCAGGTATGCGTATCGAGCATGTATTTCATTTGCATGAATCCCACATTTCTTCACCGAGCGGTGAAACGATATCATTTTCGAAAACAAGAGTATCCGCAAGCATACCGGGCTTGTGGTTCGAAATTAGATTGCGATACGGAATCAGTTGTGCCAGCGGCTTACCGCGTTTTGTGATAACAATGCTTTCTTGTGTTATAGCAACCTGGTCAAGAATTTTGAGCGCGTGTGTCTTAAATCTGCTTATTCCCATGGTTTGCATATAATTACCTCCTTTTGAAGCTTGACGGCTTCGTAAAAAGTCCGATTTCTTCGTTGCGCTTCATCTTTCGTCATTGCGGCGTACTTTTATGTACGCCTCATTCCTCAAGATTCGCGGCGCCTTGAACTCGAACTTTTTACTTTGCCGTCCGAATTATGACTTTTTACGAGTTCATCAAGCTTAATTACATAATAGTCAATTAAAGTGGTCAAGTCAAGATGCAAACAAGGCAAAATTCCGATTAAATTTCATTTAGTGTAAATGACTTTTAACAAATAATAAATTCTGTTTAAAGACAATTTGCTTTTTATCCATTTGCTTTGTATCAGGTTTGGGTATATAGGCTTTTTATTTTATAAATTTAATATCCAGTGGGAGGTTTCCGCAAATGCCTGAATTAGCCTATGTAAATGGTCATATTATGCCCATAGAAAATGCTGTCGTTCCTGTTGAAGACCGGGGGTATCAGTTCGGTGATGCTGTTTACGAGGTTATAGCAAGCTATGGCGGAAAGATGTTCTGTCTGGAGGAGCATTTTACGAGACTTGACCGGTCAATGAGAGAACTTTTTTTCCCGATTGTTCATATTGATCAGATCAAGAGGGCTGCTATAGAACTCTTTACAAAGGCTGATATAGAGCGCGCTGCAGTATATATCCAGATTTCAAGGGGTGTTTCTCCGAGAAATCATTCCTTTCCGGGAGACATCCCGGTTCAGGTTGTTATGACAGTCCGGAAAATAGAAGAAAAGAATCCACAGATAAGAGAAACGGGTATTTCCGCAATCACAGTTGAAGATTTGCGATGGGGTCGCTGTGACATAAAGACTGTACAGCTTCTGCCCAATGTGCTTGCCAAGCAGAAGGCACTCGATGCCGGATGCTATGACGCAATTTTTGTTTCTAAGGACGGGATTGTCCGCGAGGGGAGCAGCTCGAATCTGTTCATCTTATCCGGAGACATGCTGATTACCCATCCGCTCACTCCTGATATACTGCCCGGTATTACGCGGTCACTGGTTCTCGATATATGCCGGGAGAAAGAATATCCGGTTGAAGAGCGTTTTTTCAATAAAAGTAAGCTATATGAGGCAGTCGAAGTATTTCTGACAGGAACTATAACCGAAGTGCTTCCGGTTGTGCAGATCGATGGTCGATCTGTTGGTAACGGCAAGGTCGGTTCTGCGGCAAGGGCGCTGCAAGAAGGTCTTTTGAAAAGATTGAAAAGTTAACAAGATTTCAGGCTGATTTAACTCTGTTTCTGCCGGATTCTTTGGCGCGGTAAAGGGCTGCGTCCGCCCGGTCAAGCAGGTTTTCGATCTGCTCTCCGGACTGATAAGCTGTAACTCCGATTGATACTGTCATATGGAGATCTGGAGACAGGTCGCCGAAACTGAATTTCCCGATACTTTTGCGAATCCGCTCGGACACTATAACAGCTTCGGGGAGAGAAGTTTTGACCAGAATGAGCAGAAATTCTTCTCCGCCGAATCGGGCAACATAATCCACCTCTCGTATTACTTCTTTAGTAAGAACGGCAAATTTCTGCAGAACAATATCACCTGTACTGTGACCGAACTTGTCATTAACCTGCTTGAAATGGTCAAGATCGGCATAGCAGACCACAAAAATGTAATCTCCCCTGTCGGCCATCGATTTCTGGTACCTGAGCACATCCATAATATGTCGGCGGTTGAAAATACCGGTCAGTTCGTCGGTTATCGCCATCTCATTTACTTTTTTTAATGCGTCTTGAAGTTGAACATTACGGGATTTCAGCATCTGGCGGAGTGTGCTCAGTTCTGATCCGACAATTGAAAAGCCCCCAAGAATAAATGCGAAGCCAATCCACTGAATTATTTCTATTTTCAGGTCAAACGTCTGAGGGTAAGTTCTTGAAAGCAACAAAATAACCGAGCCATATCCAAAAATGGCAATTACGGTAATAAATAGAAAACCATCCAGACGGAGTCGGAAAGCGGCAAAAAGCATCACAAGCAGGTAGATCATGAGAAAAAGCATCCGCACCTGGTCTATGTGATAAACCGAAAACATAAGGATTACTGTTACCCAGGTAATCTGAATCAGGGTCATGCCTTTATCTTTAAATCGCTGGTTCACTCCCTTGAGGATTAAAACGAAAATTGTTATATATCCTGCCCAGCCAACAGTAAGAATCATGAGAATATCGAAAAGAGTGCCCCTGAATAAACCCTGGTAAAAGCAGTACACGAGAAGCAGGGAATAAGCCGCGGCTCCGCCCATAGCCATAAGAGTTCGGATGATTATTATCTTTTGCTTGGCCTTGTTATCCAAAGGTACTCTTTCGAAGTCCATGCCGTTCCGAGAATTCTCCATAGTTTGAAGATTAATAACTTTTTATAAACCCGTAAATTTTAATATTGATATATATTTTATAGATATGATATCTGTAACATTATAATGTTCACAGGTAAATAATTATTTTAAAGGATTAAGATGATTTTAGGGGGCTGTTTATTAATTTTGGTTGATAAACGTAAAACGAAAAAGGAGGAAAAACAGATGAAACTATTTAAGTTATGCTTGGTAACGGCGATTGTATTTGCCATGTCCGGAGTCGCTTTTGCCGGACAGACTCTTGATTCTGTCAAGGCAAAAGGTTTTGTTCAGGTAGGTGTTAACGGAGATTTGTTCGGTTTCGGTAAACCGGATGAAAAAGGAGTTTGGAAAGGTCTCGATGTTGATACGGCACGAGCTATTGCTGTCGCGGTATTCGGCGATCCCAGCAAGGTAAAATTTGTTCCCTTGACGGCAGTTCAGCGTTTTACTGCTCTGCAGGCCGGTGAAATCGATGTGCTGTGTCGTAATGCAACACAGACCCTCGGACGTGATACTGAGCTTGGTCTTGATTTTGCCCAGGTCAACTATTATGACGGCCAGGGCTTTCTGGTACCCAAGAAGCTTAAAATAAAAAGGGCTAAAGAGCTTGACGGCGCAACGGTTTGTGTTCTGCCCGGAACCACAACAGAGCTTAATGTCGCTGATTATTTCAGAACCAACAAGATGAAGATGAAGCCTGTTGTCATTGAACAAAACGCCGAACTCAACAAGGCTTTCTTTGCAGGAAGATGCGACTGCATGACTTCTGATGCATCACAGCTTGCCGGTGTGCGCGCTGTTGCTCCCAATCCGGATGATTATATGATTCTTCCAGATATCATTTCAAAGGAACCTCTTGCTCCTGCAGTACGTCATGGCGATAACCAGTGGAAAGATATAGTAAATTACTCTATTCTTGCAATGATCGAAGCGGAAGAACTCGGCATCACTTCAAAAAATGTTGATGAAATGCTGAAAAGCACCAATCCCATAATCATGCGTTTTCTTGGTGTTACACCGGGAAACGGAAAAGCTCTCGGGCTCAACGAGAAATGGGCATACAATATCGTAAAGATGGTCGGAAATTATGATGAGGTTTTTGAGCGCAATGTCGGGAAAAATACCCCGCTCAAACTGGACCGCGGTTTGAACGCTCTTTGGAAAGACGGCGGAATTATGTATTCCCCGCCTTTCAAATGACAATAATCTGATTGCAGTTTTTTACTTTGTTAATAGCTGACGGCAACCGGCGAATTTGCCATTTGCTGTCAGCTATTTTTTAATAAAAAAGATATGCAATTTATCGTAAAGCTTTAATTAATTGATATGCTGATAGAGAATAGAATGCAAAACAGCAACAATTCAAGCTCAACCGGTAATGCTGAACAGAAAATCCCTTTTTTAAATGATCCGAAAATACGCTCAATAATCTATCAGATTGTGACAATTGGTATGATCGGGCTTCTCGGATATTATCTTTTTTCGAACACGATTGAAAATCTTAACAGGCAATCTATTGCCACAGGTTTTGGCTTTTTTGAAAAGGAGGCTTCCTTTGAAATCGGCGAATCCCTGATTCCCTATTCCGCTGCTGATACTTACGGGAAGGCCCTGTTCGTTGGAGTTTTAAACACAATCAAGGTGGCTTTCATAGGTATTGTTCTTACTATTATACTGGGAACTTTTTTGGGAATAGCCCGCCTTTCTACAAACTGGCTCGTTTCAAAACTTGCGGCTGTCTATATTGAAGTAATGCAGGACATACCGATTCTTCTCCAACTCTTTTTCTGGTATTCCTTATTTTATGACGCCCTGCCTTCGCCAAGTGAGGCTCTTGAACCTGTAAAAGGGATTTTTATAAGCAACCGGGGGTTTGTTTTTGCGGTTCCGGAGGAGCATCCTGCCTATAAGTACATGGCCGCAGCTTTTATAGCGGGCTGTGTGATAGCTTGGTTTATAAAAAGATGGGCTAAAAAACGCCAGGAAAAAACAGGGCAGCCTTTTCCCGTATTCATTTGCTCAATTGCCATTATCCTTGGATTACCTCTAATAACATGGTTGTTCTTCGGAGCGCCACATAAGATGAATGTTCCGGAGCTTGTGGGATTCAATTTTCAGGGCGGCATAAATGTTAGTCCTGAATTCGGGGCTCTTCTGCTTGGTCTTGTTCTTTATACCGCCGCTTTTGTGGCGGAAATTGTGAGAGCGGGCATTCAGGCTGTAAGCAAAGGTCAAACTGAAGCCGCCATGTCGGTTGGATTAAAACCCGGTCAAATATTAAATCTTGTTATTTTGCCCCAGGCATTGAGAGTTATTATTCCGCCGCTTACAAGTCAGATGTTAAACCTCACAAAAAACAGCTCACTTGCAGTTGCAATAGGATTTCCTGACTTTGTTTCGGTTGCCAGCACGACTATAAACCAGACCGGGCAAGCCATAGAAGGGGTTACGCTGATAATGGTGGTTTATCTTTGCTTCAGCCTTCTGACATCATTTTTTATGAACTGGTATAACAAGAAAATGGCTCTTGTCGAAAGATAGAAAAGACCATGGTCAAACTAAAAAAAATTATAATTCAAAGTGAAGGCTTAAAGGCGCCTGTAATCAGAATCGGAGCACTGCAATGGATCAGATCGAACCTGTTTAATGGTGTTTTAAATTCGATTCTTACAATCCTTACGCTTATTCTTTTGTATAAAATTGTACCTCCCTTTATCAAGTGGGCATTTATTGACAGTCTATGGTTCTCAACGGCGAAAGAATGTCGTGACGTAGACGGAGCATGCTGGTCGATAATTCCTTACAACATACGGTTTATAATATTCGGTTTCTATCCGCATGAACTGCACTGGCGCCCCATGCTGGCAATGATAATGATGGTGAGCCTGCTCTTATACTGCAAAAACAGAGATCACTGGAAACAATCGCTTATATATATCTGGATTGCCGGTCTTGTTGTAATGGGACTGCTTATGAAAGGCGGTTTGTTCGGATTGACTACCGTTGACAGCGATCAGTGGGGCGGATTGCCTCTCACTCTCATGCTCTCTGTCTTTGGAATGGTTGCTGCATATCCTCTTGGAATTTTTCTTGCTCTCGGAAGAAGATCAAAAATGCCTGCCGTGAAAACGATCTGTATAATATATATCGAGCTTATACGGGGAGTTCCCCTTATCAGTCTTCTTTTCATGTCGGCGGTTCTCTTCCCGTTGTTTCTCCCGGAAGGAGTCACGGTAAACAAGATTATCAGGGCACAGGCTGCAATAATCATGTTCACTGCAGCATACATAGCTGAGGTTGTGAGGGGAGGCTTGCAGGCTATAACAAGAGGGCAGTACGAGGCGGCAGAATCCCTGGGGCTTAACTATGTTCAGAAGATGCGGCTGATCATTCTGCCCCAGGCATTGAAGATCGTTATTCCGCCCACGGTCGGAATACTGATATCGGCATTCAAGGACACGTCTCTTGTGGTCATAATCGCTCTTTATGAGATTTTAAAGACCACACGGACAACACTTTCAGATCCGGCATGGATGGGATTCAGCTCGGAAGCCTATATCTTTGTGGCTTTGATTTATTTCGTGTGCTGTTATACGATGTCAAATTACAGCCGCAGGCTTGAAAGAGAGCTTCACTCCTGAAAAGTTGATTTTTCACACGAAGGCACAAAGGCGCTAAGAAAGACCTATTGAAAACATTCAGGTTTATCTTTGTGTTCTCCGTGATCTTTGTTTGAGAACAGCTTTTTACGAGAGTATCAAAAACGATGAACTCGTAAAAAGTCAAAATTCGGACGGCAAAGTAAAAAGTTCAAGTTCAAGGCGTCGCGAATCTTGAGGAATGAGGCGTACATAAAAGTACGCCGCAATGACGAAAGATGAAGCGCA
>JBFYVZ010000011.1:0-9127 GCA_041298995.1 Desulfobacteraceae bacterium | reverse complement strand
CATTTATAAAATCATCGTTTGGTTTTTGCATGGTGCCTTTTACTGTATCAAATCGTATGTCTTTTTAAGAAGTCCATTATAATGAAGGATACCTTTTCAGGTTCATCTTCAAGTATGTAATGTCCCGCATTTTCAAAAGTATGAGTTTCAGCCTTTGGAAAGCGTTTCCGCCATTCGGCAAGATATGTTTCCGTAAAGACGAAATCATGTCTGCCCCAGCAGATCAGCATGGGAACTCCTGAAAGACAGTGAAGATTATCCTCCACATCCTTTACCACGCTGAAACTCGGATCATTTTCGCAAAGCGGAATATCCTGGACAAATTTCAGGACAGCAATCCTGTTTTTCCATGAATTGTATGGAGCTATGAGCCCTTTTCGAACATCTTTTGAAAGGCCCTTGTATGATGCCATATAAAGAGCGCCCTTTGCAAAAAGGTTTAAGCCGAGAACGGCAATATCTGCAAAAAGGCCTGTATTGCGTATCATTTTCAATCTAAACGGAATCTTCTTTTTTCCGCCCGGCGGAAAAAAGGCCGCGGTATTCATTATAACTACAGAGCTTATTTTCTCAGGATTTCTTACCGCATATGCCATGCCTATCATTCCGCCCCAGTCATGGAGAATAAGCGTTATTCTGCCGTTTAATTTAAGATGGCCGAGAAATAAATCAATATCTTCGATACGGCTTTTTAACCTGTAATCATAATCGGATTCGTCGGGTTTTCCGGAAAGGCCGCAGCCTATATGATCCGGCGCTATTGTGCGAAAGGTTGGAGACAATTCCTTTATGAGGGAGCGGAAATAGAAAGACCAGGTCGGATTCCCGTGAATCATAAGAACAGGATTTCCCGTTCCCTCATCGATATAATGGTATTTTATCCCTCTTATTTCCGTATAATTGGATTTGAACGGATAGAGGTTTTTTATACCGGAAATATCAATATGTTTTTCTGTCGCCACTTAATTGTCCATTATTTACTTACCATTTTATACCAAGCATCAGGCAGTTGAGTCCGCTTCCTATTCCAAGGAAACCGACAAGATCATCTTTTCCCAGAAATTCACGTTCATAAGCAATGGCCGCCGTCAGTGGAAGAGATACTGTCCCAATATTTCCAAGATACTGATACGTGGTAAAATCTTTTTCTTTCTGTATCCCGATTGATTCAAGAATGGTTTTCTGATGCGCTGAACCAACCTGATGGCATATTATCTTGTCCGGTTTGTCGGCCGGCCATGAGAGCTCTTTCCTGAAAGCAGTAAAAGTCTCTATGCCGAGAACCACTCCGTTTTTAAGAACACCTACAGAATCTGTTTCCATTATGTTAAGCCCGCTTGCGGGTATTCCGGTATCGGGGCCCCATCTGCAGAGTTTATGATGCTCGGCAGCGCTCCTTATCATACCACCCATAAGCCGATGTTCCCTTTTTGAGACAGATTCATCCGCCAGAAGCACGGCGGCTGCACCTGATCCGCCTGTAAGGGTTGCAATGGTTTTTCTGAACATATCCATATTTTTTTCTTTAAGGAGACGTTCTATGGTCGAGTCAACTATCTGCCGGGCTGATTCGCATGATACAACCAGGCCTGCTTTTATCTGGCCAAGTTCTATAGCGTTTGCAATCTGCACCATGCCGTTCAAAACTCCAAGGCATGCGTTTGAGAGATCAAAAATATGAGTTTCGTGTAAAAGCCCGAGACCATCCGCAACTGCGCAGGCTGTTGCAGGCTCTAAATTATCTCTGCATACTCCGCCGTAAACCAGCATGCCGATATCTTTTATGTCGATATCAGAGTCGTTTATTGCCTTCCGGCCGGCCAATGTCGCTCCATCATGCATTGTGTACCCATCATCCCAGAAACGACGTTCGCGGATTCCGGTTATGCTTTCAAGCTGGCCTTTTTGAAAATGGAGGTAATCGTACAGAGGCTCAAGGCGCTTTTCGATGTCATCCGATGTTATTACATTGGGCGCAAGCTCATAGCCTAACGAATCTATATAAACCTTTGAATAGAGCATTTAATTTTAACTCCGGATTTTGACGGCTTCTTAAAAAGTCATTTTGTTACAATTATATGGGAATCAATTTCAAGCCGAAATTTTTCATTTTGTATATATAAAGTCCGTCAACCTTCAAATAGCCATCCGCTTTGATATACGGAAAAGGTTCATTGCCGGTTTCGGTTACATATGTTTCAACCTCTGCTATTATATTACTCCTTAATATCTGGCCGCGGTAGAGCCATTCGTGAGGCAACTCTGTCAAAAGGGTAAACCTGTGGCTCTTTGCAAGATGTTCCCACTGCTTCAGTGCGATAAATTTTATTGTCTGGATAAAGGATTCTATCCCGAGAGAACCCGGGCAGACGGGATCCTGATAAAAATGGGCATCAAAAAACCATTCCGATGGGTCGATCTTTTTCTCTGCCTGGATATACCCGAGTCCAGACGGCCCCCCGTTTTTTACGTACTTTACGGAATCTATCATACGGAGAGCCTTTGCGGGCATAGCCATTTGAAGAGCGTTATCGGAAACTGTGTCGTACGGAGTAATCGGAGCCTCGTCGGGAAACGTATATAAAACGCCGGTATTGATATCTTCCGTTGATGATTTGTATATTTCTTTATCGATGTCGCGGATTCCAACCTGTCTTGAGAGGGCTTCCTCCGAGAAAAATCCGAAGACGGTATCTCCTTCATATATGATTCTGCCTGCCTGAAGAATCTGCATCTCAAATTCTTCTATAATCATATCTCCGGCCCCGGATATTTTTTTTGTGCGAGCCCGCATGGTGAGAGTTCCGGAATCGGGAAATATTTCTCCATGCAACACGGCGTTGCCTCCCAGGTTTCTGAACTTCAAATCCTTCTTGCTTTTAAGCGCCGATCCCATGTATGCGGCAAGCCATCCGCAAGGCTGAAGGGCGGTTTCGAGAAGCACAGCAAACGGCATTGAAAGCGAGCGGTTTGCCTTAAAATACCACGCATCAGGCGGGACATCATATTCTGCTTCAATCCAGCCTCCGGGTTTCAATATCCATGGCTCCGGTTCTACTGATGTAATCCTGTCCATGAAAAGGTACGGCGGTCCGGGCAGTCTGGCAATGCGTCTTTTTGAATCAAATATCCTGTATTTATCCCCGAAAGCCTCGGATGGTTTCCCGATGGAAAATGAGAGTATTCTATCGCGGTCAAAAAGAACATCATTATTTTTACTTCTTGATTCCCATAACGATTCTATTTCATGCCTTGTAACTCCCGTCATTTTCATAGACATATCTTTGAAAAAAACAATCCTCTGTCCGTCTGCATACATATATGCGTCGGCTATAACAAAAGGCTCAGGGTTGTATCCCAGCTCTTTTACTTCTACTTCATATATAACTTTATGCGTTTTGGGGGTGACAGGCCCCCGGCATTTTAACAGGCTCTCGATTCCGGGAACAGGTTCAATGCACACGCCGGATTTTTCAGTGACCCAACCCATGCGCATTAAAAAAACTCTAAGAGTATGGGCGCAGCATTCATACATGAGTGTTCCGGGCATGACCATGTCGTCCTTGAAATGGCAGGTGAGAAACCAGTCATCGGGATGAATATCCGCTTCTGCCCGGATAATGCCGAGGCCGAAGCGGCCCCCTTCAGGCTCCAGAGAAAGGACTCTGTCGATGAGCTTCATTCTGCCGCCGGGAAGCCACAGGGAATCCGTCAGTTTAATTCCTTCAAAAGAGTCCCCGAAACAACCGGAAAGATTCCCGTGCCTGAGTAACTCCAAGCCGTTTTCATCAAAACTTTCCGCGTGAAACGGTACAAGTTCATTCCAGTCGCAAGGCTTTTTTCCAGGAGTGACAGCCGTATCTTTTTCCGTCAGAATAATTCCTCCGGAGTTTTTCACTTCCTCTTCGGTAAAGAACCCGGCACATCCGTTATACATGCTTATCAGATGGGTTCCCCCAATATACCCCTCAAAATTAAAAAAGAAAAGATAAGTCTCTTTCTGTTTCACGAATCTTTCGATATTTATTACATATCGTATTACATCACCGGGCTCAGGCAAGCCGCGGTGAAACTTTACAGTTGCATCAAGCAGCCTGTAAGTTCTTTCACCTTTTACCGCAAGATCGATTCCAAGGTAAGAACAGAGAAAAAGATCCGCCTGTCCCGCTTCAACAGAGATACATACCGGAGCATGTCCTCCGTCAAGATACCACGCGCCGGGCAGAACATCATGCTCCGTGATAATCTTTCCGGATCCGAGAGAAGATTTTTCTCCGTCAACGGAGATTATTCTATCAACAAGCATAAGAGGCTCATCGGGAAGGCGCACTCTTGCCCTGTATGTGTCGATAATTGCAAATTCAGGCCCCAGTACCTTTGCAACTGACCCTGTCGCAAACTCCATGCACATGTCACGTGAGAACAGGGTTTCTTTCTTTACACTTAACCTGTTATCAGAACTCATCTTTTCAAGCAGGTTTATCTGAAAGGTAAAAGTATCCGCAAAGCTTTTTGCCAGTTCATTTGAAAAATCGAGATATTTTTCATGTGCTTTGACGGTTGATTCAATGTTGTTTTTGATGGACTTTATCAATCCGATATAATCGGTCTCTGTATGACCGTTTGTTTGATAAACCTTTTTGTTTAAAGCAGGAGTGATTCTATTTTCTTTAGAGACATATGTCTTATTCGCCTCATTATCATCATCTTTTTTCATATCTATCATTGAAGGGGAGGGCGCCTTGCCTCCGGTGGGCAATACAATCCTGCGGCCTTTATTTTCAGACAAAACACTTATCCCCGGAGAAAATTCTTCGTAAATCCTGTCCGTATCAACAGGAATTCTTTCTCCTATGAGGGATCCCATGAATTTCAAGAAAGCAAAATATTCATCCTCGTACTTCACAGATGCTGAAGCGGCAAAGTGCGGCCTGTCCTGAAGAATCCTGTCTATCATTCTTGTGCATGAAGATAGAGGCCCGGTTTCAATAAAAATGCGTATTCCGTCTTTATATGCCTGCTCTATTGTTGCAGTGAAGTCAAAACCGTAGATTGCCTGTTTTAGTATAGACGAAGCGGCGTTTGCGCCGGTCATTTCATATGAACGTCCAAGCGCACAGCTATAAAAGGCAATTCCTTCAGGCTGATTAACCGGGAAAAGATGAAGCTTTTTATATTCGTCGGCTACGGGGTTGACGGCATCGCAGTGCACCGTGACAACACCTTCAAGAAAAACAGCTTCGCATGATAGGCTCTTTATCAAAGTTTCAACCTGTTTTTTCATCCCTCCTATTACACATTCATCCGGTGTGTTGATTATCAAAAGTCTTACATATGGAAAAGCCGGCAGCGCTTCGATTACATTCTTTGCCGGGCGGTTTACTACCGCTGCGCACCAGTCTATGTTTTCACCGGAGGGTATATTCCATGCATTACGGGCGGCACTGCATGCGCCTGCAAGTTCTGAAGTGAACAGATCCGTTTTGAGCATTCTGTCGAGCATTTCACCGTAGTCAGGCCATACATTCATTGCAAAATTGCCGGCAGACTCTCCGAGGCTGTATCCTATTACGGCTGAAGGTTTGACTCCGAAATTGATCAGGAGTTTAGCGATAATTCCGCTGTACGCGACTTGTCCGAAAATCATGTTTAGGGGGTTGGCGGCAATTTTTTGATTGGCATCAATTTCCCATCCCTTTTTCCATGAGCTTCGCCATGGAACAAAGCATTCCGGGACAATCTGCGTTTGAAGCCTTTCTGTCAATGAATCCATTTTCCGCAGTATATCCGGAAAATAAACTCCTGTTCCTCTGCCCATTCCAAGATAGTGATTACCGGAACCGGGGAAAACAAAAGCCGTTTTATTCTTGAGTCCGAGCGGATTCGGTGAATAGTAGATTCCACCCGGTCCGTCCATTTTTTTATGAGTGTCTGTTTCAATAGTGTATTTAGCGTCTTTTATCCATTGCTGAAGTTGACCGACATTTCCTGCTGCAATAGACAGCGCATATTTTTTTGAACTGTCCGGTTTTTTATGCCGCATCCAATTAAATGCGCATTCGTTTATGTCGTTTGTATGAATTATTTTGCCGGAAAGGGAGTCAACGCCTTCCATGAGTTCATTCTTTGTATTGCCGTCTATGATGAAAAGACCGAAACTTCTTTCTCCCAAGGGTTTTTTTCTTTCAATGGAAATCTTTTCGGGAATGGTATTTGATACTGGGTATTCATGGCTTTTAATAATAACATGCATGCAATTTCCATCATTTGTCATGGAGGATATGCATGCCGTACGTGGGCCATCTATTCTGTTTCTGTACCAGAATTGAGGCGATACGGGAAAGTGGAGATTGTTTTCCATGATAGTGATCGGTTCTGTAAAATTTACCAGCGGCGGTAGGATTTCGTGGTAAAGACAAAGGGAAGTTTTTATAAGGGATGCAAGCCCTGATGCCGATCCGGTATTACCAATATTCGGTTTGACGGAACCGATAGCGCATACGGCAGGGGAGTTTTTGAATAATTCATTTAATGCTTCTATTTCGATGGCGTCTTCGGAAGAATTTCCGCTCCCGTGTGCTTCGAAATAGCTTATTGAAAATGGTGAAACAGAAGCATCGTTTAATGCTCTTTCAATAGAAAGAGAATAAGCCTCCTTCAAGGGAAGATGCGCATTATGAACACTTGCGCATGCCTTGCCGACACCATTGATAACAGCATAAATTCTGTCATTATCTTTAACAGCCAGGTCAAGTTTTTTCAGAATTATTGCGGCAGCACCTTCGCCGGGCAAGGTCCCTTCTGATAAAATATCGAAAGGGGCAACCTTGCCGCTTTTTGAGTAACACTGTAACCTGTCAGAGATTATTATGTTTCGTATATCACCCGAGAGGTCAACGGCGCCTATAAGCATCATATCAGCTTCATTCTGCCGGATAGCTCTTACTCCGATTTCAACAGCCTTAAGACCGGATGATGAATCACATGAAACAACAAAGCTCGGTCCTCCAAAACGGAATTCACGGGCAATCCTGCTTGCTATGATGCCGCCAAGAGATCCAAGTGTCCTTGAAGATGTAAGGGGCGGGGAACAGGCATCCTGAAATGATTTAAGGGATGAGTTTAACAGACCCCACCGGAGCTGAAAATTTGTTGCTTCGTAGTCAAAGTCCGCTCCGATAATAACTCCCATTCGATTGCGGATTTCTCTTGCGGGGAGTCCCGCATCATTCATTGCCTTTGCCGCCACATCAAGTATCAGGAGATGTTGAATGAGAATATCGGGAATTTCGATAGGCGGAATATGAAACGCGCCGGAATCAAAATCAATTTCCTTGATATAAGCTCCCCATGAACCGCGGCCGTCAAGAAGCTTAAAGGCAAGTTCATCACATCCCTTCCAACGGTCTTCCGGCCTTTTGCACATGGCGGAATTACCGTTGAATATCCCTTCCTTAAATTCCTTAAGGGATTTAAAGGTTCCAAAATGAGCATCCATTCCCACAATTGCAACTGGGGGCGTCAATTTCTCACCTGCTGTCCGGGCCATATATCTTACTGTTCCGGAAGATTTCAAATGCGGGACATGTTTACCGGGGAGCCATTCTTCAAAAAGAAGATGGCCGTTGATTCCGCCAAAACCAAAGGCACTCACTGACGCGCGAAGCGGTGCATTTTCACTTTTTCTTTCCCATTTTTCGGTATCCGTCTGAACCCTGAAAGGGCTCCCGTGAAGCGGGCTTTTTTCAGGCGCTTTTGTGAAATTAAGGGATGGCGGGAGAGTTTTGTTCTTTATTGCAAGAAGTGTTTTTATCATTCCTGCTGCGCCGGCGCCTGTCAGAAGATGACCGATCATCGATTTCACGGAGCCTATTGAACATTGGCCTTTTGTCCATCCGGAATTTCCCCATAATTTTACAAGGCTGGTGAGTTCGGTAATGTCTCCTGCAGGAGTTCCGGTTCCGTGGCATTCGATAAGATCAACATCCCATGGATTCCATCCAGCCGATTCGTACGCTATTTTCATAGCGCGTACCTGACCTTCAGAATCCGGGGAGAGAAGATTTCCGCCGATATCATTTGAAAGTCCGATGCCTTTGATAATTCCGTATATTTTATCCTCATCCCTTAAGGCATCTTCGAGTCTTTTTAAGACAAGAATTCCGGCGCCTTCTCCAACTACAAGGCCGTCGGCTTTTTCATCAAAAGGCGCGCAGCGCCCCGAAGGCGAAAGGGCGCGAAGCTGGCTGAATCCAACCTGCGTGTACAGGCAGTCGGGCCTTGATACGCCTCCTGCCAGCATGGCATCAGAATGATATGAATTAAGCTCGTCACATGCAAGCTTTACAGCGTATATGGAAGAGGCGCATGCCGCATCCAGGGTGAAGCTCCCTCCGCCTAAACCAAGACCCGCTGACAGAATTGCAGCCGGGAAGCTTGTTACTCTGGCGGAAAGAGCCTCCGCCTTTGTTATATGCATGTTATCAGGAGAAAAGAATTTGCCGAATAGATTATTCCGGTATGACCGGCCTATAACTTTTCGTGCCAGCCCGGAAGATGAGTCGGTAGGAAGAGATATGGCAGCAAGTGCAACGCCGGTTCTTTTTCTGTCAAGAGACTTGGTGACGCAATCTGAAAACGCTTCTCTTCCGGCATGAAGAACAAACTGATAAAGGGGATCTATATCATGCAGGATATTTTTATCAATATCGATGCCGGCCGGATCAAATTTAAAATCATTTACCAGGCACGCCTTCATGGAATAGGTTTTATCAGGAGCCGGCTTTTCGCTGTACATGGAATCAGGCGGGGCAGACCACCTTTCTTTTGGTATCTCTTCGGCCGAGTTGATTTTATTTGATATATTATGCCAGAAGGCATCAATATCTGATGCCCCGGGAAAGATGCCGGCCATTCCAACAACAGCTATGGGTGTCTTATTTTTCATTAATCACTTAAATGGATTAGTTTTTTGATAAAACGCCTGATTTTGAATCAAAATCATATTTGATGGACTCGTAAAAAGTCAAAATTCGGACGGCAAAGTAAAAAGTTCAAGTTCAAGGCGTCGCGAATCTTGAGGAATGAGGCGTACATAAAAGTACGCCGCAATGACGAAAGATGAAGC
>JBFYVZ010000009.1:0-10565 GCA_041298995.1 Desulfobacteraceae bacterium | reverse complement strand
GTATGCCGGGAATACGGCGTACCGGCGGTTACCGGTTGCGGGATTGCCACCACAACCATTAAAAGCGGTGACATTGTCCGTGTCGACGGCGATACAGGAACGGTTACCATCGTCAAAAGAGTCGCTTAATGCTCTCGCGGCGCTGATTTTTAATGTAGTACGATCTAACGCAACAGCGTAGCTCATCTTCCAAACGCCCTCTCGACCGTTTGAGAGGGCGTTTGGAGTGAGCCAGCAAAAGGAGGCCGAGTGGGCTACGTCCTTGACTTTGGAGTAATTGACAAAAACTCAATCGATACGGTGGGCGGCAAGAATGCCAGCCTGGGTGAGATGATAAAGGCCGGCATTCGGGTGCCGCCCGGCTTTGCCGTCACCACTGACAGTTACAAGGATTTTATTTCCGATACCTGTATTAAAGATGAGATTTATCGTATCCTTTGCGGTTTGAACCCGGAGGATATGGCAGCATTGAACAGCGCCGCGGACAAAGTTCAGGCGCTGATCATAAAAACGCCGATTCCGACCGGGATACAAGAGGCGATTACCGCCAATTATGCTCAACTTTGCGACAGTTGCGGGGTGGCTGACCTTCCTGTGGCCGTGCGCTCCAGTGCCACTGCCGAAGATCTTCCCACCGCAAGTTTTGCCGGCCAGCAGGATACCTATCTCTGGATTCAGGGCGGCTCACAGGTTATTGAAAGTGTACGCAAATGCTGGGCCAGCCTGTTTACACCGCGCGCAATCGCCTACCGCCTGAAAAACAAATTCTCCCACGAAAAGGTGTGGATAAGCGTGGGAGTTCAAAAAATGGTCAATTCAAAGGTTGCCGGAGTGATGTTTACCTTGAATCCAACAAATGGCGATCTGTCGAAGGTAGTTATCGAAGGCAGCTGGGGGCTGGGAGAAACCGTTGTTTCCGGATCGGTCAACCCGGACAAATTCGTCGTTGATAAAGTCCTGATGGAAACTTCGGAAAAGACCATCTCCGCCAAACACATCGAATGCGTATATGATCCGGCCAAAGGGGGGGTGATAAATTCCGATGTGGAAACCGATATGCAGCGCATCTGCTGCCTTGCCGATGAGGAGGTCAAGGAACTGGCCGGTATTGCCAAGATCATCGAGAAGCATTATGGCCGTCCAATGGATATTGAGTGGGCTATCGACAAAGATTTCGCTTTCCCCGAAAATATGTTCATCGTTCAGGCCCGTCCGGAAACTGTCTGGAGCCGGCGAGAAAAAAAGCCGCTTCTCGGGGCCAAAAGTGGTTATCAGTTGTTGATGGAACAGGCAATGAAAGTAATTAAGGTGGGAACGTAAAGATTAGCAGGTTCCCGGTAAACAGACAAAAAAACATTATATTAGGAGGATAATTGAATCATGAAAGATATGCGGGACTTTATTGTGAAAGCGGAAGAAGCTGGTATTCTCAAACGGATCAAAGCCAAGGTGGACTGGAACCTTGAGCTGTCGCATATTGCCAAACTCAACGAAGAGCAGCAAGGTCCGGCTCTCCTTTTTGAAAACGTCAAGGATTACAAGACACCGGTGATCACAAGTGTCTGCACGACCACGGAAAGACTGGCGCTGATCATGGGGCTGCCCAAGGATTCGAGTCTGACAGATCTTTACAAAGAGTGGGCACGGCTGGGTGAAAACCTGGTTCCGCCGAAATGGGTCGATGCTGCAAAGGCCCCCTGTAAGGAAAACATTCTGACAGGCAAAAATATCGATCTTTACAAATTTCCCGTGCCCCACTATTACCCGCTTGATGGCGGGCGCTATTTCGGTACCGCACACTTTATCATCAGCAAGGATCCGGATACCGGGTGGGTCAATCTGGGCACCTACCGCAGCCAACTTCTGGGCAAAGACAAGCTCGGCACCCAGTTCATCAAAGGCAAGCATGCCGACATCATGTTGAAGAAATACCAGGCCATGGGCAAACCCATGCCGGTGGCGTCTATTGTAGGGTGCGATCCGCTGCTCTTTATTCTGGGTGCGGCCCGCGTATCGGCTTTCGTATCCGAATACGATGTTGCCGGAGCCCTGCGCGGCGAACCGGTTGAAGTAGTCAGGGGTGAGACCGTCGATCTGCCGATCCCCGCCCACGCCGAGATCGTGGTGGAAGGTGAAGTTGACGCCAATAAGTTCATGGATGAAGGGCCCTTCGGTGAATACACCGGCTATTACTCCGGCGTGGGCACGGACCCCCGCAATTTCATTGACGTCAAATGCATCACCCATCGCAACAACCCGATCATGTGGGGAACCACCGTGGGCAGGGCCGTAACCGACACGCATATGACTATGGCGCTCTCCTACGGGGCTACCCTCTGGCAGCAACTGCTTGCCATGAAGATTCCGGGCCTGAAAGCCGTGTACTGTCCGCCCGAAGGTTCGGGCCGATTTTTGGCGATCATTTCCATGAAGCAGATGTATCCCGGGCATGTTGATCAGGTACTGACAGCCTCTATCTCGACCGAAATGGGCGCCTACGGATTAAAAACAGTTATCGTAGTGGACGAAGATATCGATCCTTGGGATATCCCGCGGGTCATGTATGCCTTGAGCTTCCGCTTTCAGCCCAACCGCTGTCAGGTAATCAAACGTGGCCGTTCCACGCCGCTGGATCCCTCACTCCCAATTAACGCCAGGGAGATCACCGGCCGGCTGCTGCTGGATGCCACTATCCCCTACGAATGGAAGCAGAAGCCGATTCCAATTGAACTGGATAAGGAGATGGTCAAAAAGGTCAAAGCCCGTTGGTCGGAATTAGGGCTATAGAAACGTAAAAGGAGATACAGGCATGTCCGACACCAGTTTGTTAGACGGCAAGAAGATCCTGGTTGTAGATGATGAACCTGATGTTTTGGAGGTGCTGGAAGAGCTGTTGGATATGTGCGAGGTGGTCACCGCCTCAACGTTTGAACAGGCCAAAAAGTTATTGGAGACCCAAAGTTTCGATATCGCTATTTTAGATATTATGGGTGTGGATGGCTACGGCCTTTTAAGTATCGCCAAGAGGCGAAGAATCCCAGCGGTCATGTTGACGGCTCATGCATTTACGCCCCGCAATCTGGTTAGAACCATAAGAGAGGGCGGTTGTGCCTATATCCCAAAAGAGGAGATGAGCGGCATCGCCGGTTATCTGGTCGATGTACTCAAGGCCGTGGCGAGCGGGAATAACCCCTGGGACTCTTGGCAAAACAGGCTGCCGACCTCCTATTTCGAAAAGCGGTGGGGGGCGGCCTGGGCGGATGCCGATAAGGAGTTCTGGGCAAATTTCAAGGCCGGCCTGAAGGCCAGGCGTTCCGGCCCGAAGGATTGAAGCTCCCCGCAGCAAACTACGGGGAATCTTCGACCGTAGAGAATATGGTCTGTTCTTGATTTGCTCGCTAACCCTGCCGCAAACAACGGGGCACGTGCTTGTTATTCGTTTCAGATCAACAGCATAGCCGATATGAAGTAAATTCTCAATAACTCCGGGCATAGCGCTTTGGAAAATGATACAATCCCTTAAGGAGGTTAGTTTTGAAACCGATTCGTTATAAAAAAGAGATGGTCGATGAGTTCCTGCGAGACGGGTACTGGACCCAGGAACTTTTTTACGATTTTTACGAACGCAACGCCCGCGAACTTGGTGACCGGGAAGCCTTTGTGGACTCCAGATACAGAGTTACCTGGGCCGAGGCCAAGAAACTGGTGGACGCCATCGCTATTTCATGGGTCGATTTGGGAATCCCCAAATTTTCTCGCATCATCATTCAATCCCCAAACAGCGTTTACGGCTTTTTGGCGCGTATAGCCGCCGAACGGGCCGGGCTCATTTCACTGACTGTCTATCCCTATCTGCGTCAGCTCGAACTGGAATATATGGTGAAGCGCACCGAGGCCACCTCTGTGGTGATACCCAACGTGTACCGCAATTTTGATTATCTGGAAATGTATAAGGGACTTCAGACGCAGTTTCCCCACCTGCAGTATGTTTTCCTGTTTGACGATGAAGTGCCGCCCAATGCCCCCAAAAGAACCTATTCCCTGACTACCATGGCTCAAGAGCGGGTTAAGAAACCTGTGGATGATGCCAAACTTGCGGAAAGACGCCTGGATCCAATCTGGAATATATCGCTCCTGACTACCACCAGCGGAACCACCGGGATCCCCAAACTGGTGGAATGGCCCGCGGCTCCAAGAGTATGTACCTCCAAGGGGCGGGTTGACATATGGAAGCTGACCAAGGATGATATCACCATGGCAATTGCGCCACACGCAGGTGGTGCTGCCGGGACTTTGACTTATTTTGCCGCGCCGATCGCCGGAGCGAAAACGGTCATGCTGGAGGAGTTCACTCCTGAAGATGCCCTGGCGCTCATCGAAAAAGAGAAAGCCACAGCCATTGGCGTGGTGCCGACTCACCTGATCCGCATGCTGGAAGCCAACCCGGCCAGGTACGATTTGAGTTCGTTGCGCTTCATCCGCTCGGCCGGTGGTTATCTTTCGCCCCAGGTGGCCGAAGAGGCGGAAATTGCTTTCAAGGCGGTCATTACCTCCGATCTGGGTACCCAGGACAAAGGATCTGTATCCGGCTGCCGGATAGAGGACAGCAAGGAACTGCGCCGCCGCACAGTGGGGCGAATGCTGCCCGGTAACAAGGTGCGGCTGTTGGACGAGCAGGGCAGGGAAGTTGCAGATGGCGAACCGGGGATTCTCTATTTCCGCGGCCCACACGCGCCGGCCGGGTATTATAGGGATGAGGAGCTCACCGCCACCGTTTTTGACAAAGAGGGCTGGTGTACCACCGAAGATATCGTCAAGTTTGATGAAGGATGCCTCTGGATTCTGGGGCGGGCCAAGGACATGGTTATCCGGGGTGGACAGAATATCTATCCGGCGGAAATCGAAGGGTTGCTGAACGAACACCCCAAGGTCTCATCGGTGGCTATTGTGGGTTATCCGGACAGGGAGATGGGCGAGCGTTGCTGTGCCTACGTGATTCCAAAGCCCGGCGAAAGCTTCACCTTCAAGGAAATGACGGACTTTTTAAAAGGTAAGAAACTGGCCATGTTCAAGGTTCCGGAACGGTTGGAGATCGTGGCCGAATTTCCGGCAGTGGGCGATTCCGGAAAGGTCAACAAAGAGACTTTGAAGAAAGAGATCGCCGCCAAGGTGGAACGCGGAGAATAGGGTCGGGAGCAACGTAATGCAAAAAAGAGTGTTAATCATTTCCACTCTGGATACTAAAAGCACAGAAACCGAGTATCTGAAGAATAAACTTTTGTCAATCGGCCTCGATACCCTTGTAATGGATCTTTCAATGGGTGGTGAAGGGCTGCTTGCCGGCGATATCACCTCCCGCCAGGTGGCCGAGGCCGGAGGCAGCAGCCTTGAGGCGATTTGGAGCTCCAGAGAGCGGGCCAAAATTACCGCCATTATTATTGCCGGCGCTTCACGTCTGGCCGGACAATTCTTTGCCGCCGGTAAAATTGACGGAGTTGTGGGTGTAGGCGGTTCCACGGGTTCGCTCATGGCCACTGAAGTCATGCGCACATTGCCGTTCGGTTTGCCAAAACTGATGATTTCATCCACGGCCGCCTTGCCAGGGCTCTCCACGCGCTACATCGGGACCGGGGATATCGCCTTGTTTCATTCGGTGGTTGAGATATCCGGAGTGAGCGATCTCTTGAAAAATGTGTTCGACCGGGCTGCCTTTGCAATGGCCGGGATGGTGTCGGAGGGTATAACCCCGCCAAGGGCGGGCAAGGGCAAGGCGATCGCCCTGACCATGCTGGGGCCGTGCGAAAAATGTGCCAGTCTGGTTCGCATCGGATTGGAACATGCAGGTTATCAGGTCATCGGTTTTTCCGCAGCCGGAATCGGTGACCGGGCCATGGAGACGATGATCGCAGAAGGTCTTTTTCATGGTGTGATAGACCTCGCACCCGGAGGAGTGGGAGAACATCTTTTCGGGTATATGCGTGATGCCGGCCCAAACCGGATGGAATCGGCAGGTTTGGCGGGTATTCCGCAGGTGATCTCCAGTTGTAGCGTAAACCACATGACTCCATCCAAATCTAAATACAAACCGGATTTTGATCAACGCCGCAAATATGATCTGGACAAATACCGAGCCTGGTTGAGGCTTAACCCGGATGAATTGAAAGCCATTGCGGAAACCTTTGCCGAAAAATTAAATTTGGCTAAAGGGCCGGTTAAGATAATTATTCCCCAAAAAGGCTGGTCAGGTGTGGACAGTCCGGGACAGCCGACCTACGACCCCGCTGAGGATCGTGTTTTTGTTGATACCCTGAAAGCGCGTCTGAACCCGCGAATAGAGATTTTGGAAGTGGATGCCAATATGGAAGAACCGCAATTCGCCCAGGCGGTGATTAATCTGGCTTTGAAGATATTTTAGGCGCCGTTACAAAATAACCATTTCATTTCTAACCATTTTGTTACGGCGCCTTATGCCAGTCACAGCATTTCAATGTTACGATTATTTTTGAACGAAGGCTTAGTCACAGAGACAACGAAAATTCATGAATGAATTGTTTGAAAGACAACTTCTGCAGTCTGCCGAACCTTATCTGCAAAACGGACGTAAAGGTGACATGGAACATACGTTGCGGGCTGTGGATTACGGTAAGTATCTGCTGGAGCGTGAGCCGGGGGATCCTGCTATCGTCCTGCCATGCTTATACCTGCATGATATCGGATGGAGCCGGGTTGACTATCAGGATTTTGTCGATGCCGCACCGGCTCAAAAAAATAATTGTGTCAGTTTGCGGCAGCATATGCAGGAAGGCGCGACGCTGGCCGCAGAGATTCTGGAGAAGCTGTCTTACGATTCTGCCAGGCGTGACCGGATCGTTGCCATCATCGCCGTGCATGACGAACCGGAAGCAGTAATTGCCATGCAGGATATTAACGCCACGCTGGTGATGGAAGCTGACCGACTGGACCGCTACGGCACGGAGAGTCTCTGCCGCTATCAGGCGATGTTCGGGGATGCCTATTTTAAGGCTGCTGCCTGGCAAGAAGTCAAGGCCTTGCGCCTGGAAGGACTAAACGCCTGGTTTTGGACTGAAACAGCCAAGGTCCTGTCCCGTAAACTGGCCCATGAAATAGGGTTTTTATGAAGTCTGAGCATATCTCCATGAGAATATCAGCGCGAGTGAAGATGTTTTTTATTTATCAGGCATAGCGACCAAAGGAGTGACCTTGTCCGATAACGCGTTTATGGTAGAAACCAGCACAGGGGCCTTTGACATCCAGGCCCATGTGCGACAGATCGGAACGGATCTGCTGGTGGCCATCTGGGGCGGCGAAATGCCGCACATCGGGGCTGTGGCCGTGGCCCAACCGCGGCCCAGTTTAAGAGATCCTAACGTTGTGAGCGCGACGGCTTCGGTGATTTGCCTGCCCGCCCACAAGGAAGATGATCTGGCCAAGACGGTTGCCGAAACTTTGGCGGCGGCACTCAATACTTCGGTAGTGGTGACTGCCGGCATTCACTGGGACAATATCCCCCAGGCTGGAATAGGACGGGTGATTGCAAACAGCAAAATTCTGGTAAGCTTGATCCTGGAGCAGGCCGCATCAAGGTGGCCGCTGTTGGCAGAACTTCAAAAAAGCCAATAATTAGAATATCGAATATCGTACATCGAATTTCGGAGTACGATGTTCGCTGTGCGAACGGCGGTATTTTGGGCTGCGCAGTTTCCATGGATGTCCGCCAAAGACCTGTGGCGGGTTGACGAAGGGTTCGGCATTATTACTGCGGATCGCATACGCACGCACACCCAAACGAAATATATTTATGATGTTCTCTATAGAATGTATGGCTCAAAATATGGAAGGTTAAGGCATGAAAAAACGAATCATTGTCGGAATGTCAGGGGCAAGCGGTGTCATATACGGGGTGCGTCTGCTGGAACTATTGCGCGATACCGAATATGAGACCCATCTGATCATCAGCGAGGCAGGCAAACTCAACATCAAAATCGAAACCGATTATAAGGTTGAGAATGTGCTGGCTATGGCCGATGTTACTTATGAACATAGCAATATAGCCGCGGCAGTGGCTAGTGGCTCCTTTTTGACCGCCGGCATGGTGGTAGCTCCCTGTACTATCAAGACACTGTCGGGGATTGCAAACTCCTACACCGAAAATCTGTTGGTCAGGGCGGCTGATGTGTGTCTGAAGGAAAAGCGCAAACTGGTGCTGGTGGTACGCGAAACACCCCTGCATAAAGGCCATCTGCGATTGATGGCGCAGGCGGCCGACATGGGCGCTCATATCCTGCCCCCGGTGCCCTCTTTTTACCATCATCCCAAAACCATCCAGGACATCATCGATCAGACCATCGGCAAGATCTTCGATTACATGGGCATCGGACACAATTTGTTTCAACGCTGGGGGGAGGAAGAAAATAAAGACGAGTCTTCCGGCAGGCTGAAGGTCTGTTGAAACGAGGCTCTCTTCTTATTATTGGATCAGGATATCGGAAAGCATTGAAAGTGAGGATATCTGAAACGTTGCTATATCAGCATACTCTCCTGTGACGAGGCTTTCTCCGCCGGAAAGAAAACAGGAAGCTACGGACACACGGTCTGCTGCAAGGATGTCATTGAGTGAATCACCGACAAATAATGTTCTGTCGGCAGGGGCACAAAGCTTTTTCAAAGCCAGTTTTAAACTTTCGGGGCGAGGTTTGAGATATTCGACATCGTTTCTTGACAGAATAATTTCAAAGTGTCCGGCAATGCCGAACTTTTTCAGTACCGTTTCTGACGCATGGGCTCCGCAGTTGCTCACTACTCCCATCCGGTATCCGCAATCAGAAAGCCGGGCCAGTATCTCCCCTGTATCCGGATATGGCGCCCAACGGCTCAAGGCATCCCGGTCATATCTCTCGTAAATGACAGCCAGCCGGTCAAACAGACATTTGGAATCTGCCATCTTCCAAACATCTGTAATGTCACGGGTAGTATTATACAGACCGGCATAACTTGGCGCCTGCCCGTAAATAGCAGGATCAATGCCGGCGTTGACCAGAACCTGAAGGATTTCTTTGACAGCATCATTCAGGCGCCATTGAAAATCAACAAGTGTCCCTTCAAGATCGAACAGTATGATGTCAAATTTTCTTTCGGCTGCCATGGCGTGAATCTCTCCTGAAAAAGAATAGTGTTATCCGGTTATTTTTTCAATCTTAAAAAGAACGGGTTTGAACCAGTCTGTGCACCCTGAAATTGTCAATCCCTTTTCCTTTAACCAGGGGAATTGAGCGCCGTTGACGATAGCAATAATATCTTTTCTTATATCTGCCCAGGCCCAGTGGCAGAAGTTTTCAGGCATGTGAAATTCGGAATTAACAAAAAACTCATCTCCTTCCTTGAACATACTGCAAAGGCTACTGCTCTTCGTCGCGTCTTGCATGTAGCCGTCAATGATATCCTGGTTAAGGGACCTTTTGATAACGGTAATCTTACATTTTGGATGCTGAATCATTGGATTGATCCTTTCTTTTAATCTGTGTTATCAAGTATATGTGTAAAACACCTTTTATTTACACAATCGGGTTTGCCGCCGGTCAGGCACCGGGAATAAGCATTTATAAAATTGAAACTTGCAATTTGTCAAGTTAAGCCTATTGAACCGAAACAGCGAGCACTCTGGTCTCTTTATCCTGGTCTCTTTATCCTTGACAACCAACTCCCTTTTTGCTTCTTTCAAAATGCGTTCCATACATGCAATATTTTGATGTCGACATGAACGATCTTATTCTTTTCAGCATGTTTCACCGGCAGGAGGAAGAAAAAAATGGTTCCTAAACCCTGGAAACTGATTCAAAGCCGCACCGAACGCAGGTTTACTATCTTCAATCTGCGGATAGACCGAGCCTGTTCGCCGCGCACCGCCATCGAACATGATTTCTATGTTTTGGAAGCGGCTGATTGGGTCAACGTGATTCCACTGACATCCGGCGGGGATGTGGTACTGGTGCGCCAATACCGTCATGGATTGCGGGATCTTTGTCTGGAAATCCCGGGAGGGATTATAGAAGCAGGCGATTCTCCCAAAGAGGCCGCTAATCGCGAATTGTTTGAAGAGACCGGTTATCAGGCAGCAGAGATGCTTCCACTGGATTATGTGTATCCTAACCCCGCGTTTTTAAACAACCGGTGCCATACTTTTCTGGCGAAGGACGTAACATTGAAAGGCCGTCAGGTACAGGATGAAAAAGAGGATATCGAAGTCATTCTAAAACCCTTGAAAGAGATTCCCGCCATGATACGGGAGGGGCATATCCGCCACTCCCTGGTTGTGGCTGCATTTTATCGTTATTTTATGGAGAGTCGCTCACCTGACTGAGATCGCTTGAGTATTAAACCGAAACAGATTTCTTATTTTTCACTCCCTGTTGCAGTGTTATCAATCTTGATGGACTCGTAAAAAGTCAAAATTCGGACGGCAAAGTAAAAAGTTCAAGTTCAAGGCGTCGCGAATCTTGAGGAATGAGGCGTACATAAAAGTACGCCGCAATGACGAAAGATGAAGC
>JBFYVZ010000007.1:0-10154 GCA_041298995.1 Desulfobacteraceae bacterium | reverse complement strand
GCTTACCCGGCGATACTCAGGTGCATTACACGATGCACAAAGGAGGATTGGCAGGAGATAAGCCGTTGGCAAACCAATGGCGCAGCTTGTTTGCCCAGGCCATCCTTAAATTAGAACATATTGAGAAGGATAGATAGATATTGTCGGAACTCATCGATAAATATTCCAATGACAGTTACGGCGCCCTTATCTTAAAACATCCTGCATATCAGAAAGGTTGACTATGAAAATTTTTAAATTCTTATTGCTTTCAATAGCATTATTGCTGCCGGGAGTATCCCAGGCAGCCGAAATGGGCAGCGCACTCAAAGCCGACATTATTCGCGCGGAGCCTTATGCTGATGCCGATAAAACAGGTAATTTTGCACGCGGTGACAAGCTTGAAATCCTCAGCAAAAAAGGCGCGTGGCTGAAGGTAAAAACCGCAAAAGGCAGTGGCTGGGTACGCTTATTATCGGTTAAACGCGGCGCCGGCAAAGGCGGTAATGAGGTCGCAGGCATACTGGAATTAGCGAGCGGCCGCGCAGGCACAGGTCAGGTGGTCGCAACGACGGGTGTGCGGGGTTTGAATGAGGAAGAACTTAAAGGCGCTGAATATAATGCCGACGAAGTGAAAAAACTGGAAAGCTATACCCAAACCTCCAGGCAAGGCCTGCAATTCGCCAAAAGCGGCGGTCTTAAAGCCGTCAAACTTTCCTACTTGCCGGAATCACAAAAAGAAGGAGAAAAATAATGCGAGTGCTTTGTTTCATTCTTGTTTTCATGCTCGCCATCATTGTCCCGCAAGCACAAGCTTTTGATCTTGGCGACGTATTAAAAGATGCTGTTAAGAGCAATACTCCCTGGGAAACCGGCACAGGCAGTAAAGAAACTTCAACCTTCAATGAAGCGAAGAGCGAAAGCAAACCCGCATTCAACCTGCAAAACCCCTCTGAGCAGGAAGAAATTCAGATAGGCCGTGAAATCACGGGCAATCTGCTGGGTGCAGCTCCACTGATAAACGATGCTGCGCTGCAAAATTACGTCAACAAAGTCGGACGCTGGGTTGCCAATCAGAGTGAGCGCGCAGATTTACCCTGGCACTTTGGCGTCATCGAAAGCGAAGATATCAATGCCTTTGCCGCACCTGGCGGCTATGTAATCATCACCAAAGGACTCTATAGGAAATTGGAAAACGAAGCGCAACTTGCAGGCGTTCTCGCCCATGAAATCGCCCACGTCGTCAAAAGTCACCACCTCAAAATCCTGCAAAAAACACAACTGCTCGATTTAGGCGCGGACTTACTCGGCAGGCAATTAGGTAAGGGCAGTCAGATTATTCAAAAAGTGCTCGGCAGCGGTGCGGAAGTTTGCGCCCGCAGCCTGGATAAAAACGCCGAGTTCGAAGCCGACCGCATGGGCGTTGTGCTGACCACCAGGGCTGGTTATGAGCCTTATGGTTTGCCTGAAGTGCTGCAAACAATCGGGCAAACAGGCAAGGATGAAAGCAGCGTGGCATTGCTGTTCAAAACCCACCCACATCCTGATGACAGATTGGTAAAACTGGACGATGCGATCGGCAACCGACTGGATAAGATTAAAGACGGCAAGACTTTGAGCGAGCGGTTTTATAGGTTGAAGAATTAGGAATAAGCAAGGCGTATATGGCCATAACCAGATCATTCCAATCGAAAGGAGGAGTTCCAATGAAAAAATCCTTAGTTGCATTAGCCGGCTTCTTCCTCATTGCAATATCGGCTGTCAGCGCACATGCAGACCTCGACACATTCCTCTCCAACCTCAACATTCAGGCCAAAGCCGATTTGAAAAACTTCAGCGTCAAGTTAGCTTCCCAATTTGGCGTCCCGCTGCCGCAAGTCCAAATTATCATCAGTACCGTTGAAACTTCCGCTGATGCCTTCATGTGTCTTCAACTCAGCCGGATGACAAATAAACAACCCGAGATGGTAGTGCAGACATACAAGGACAATAAGGGGAAAGGGTGGGGAGTTATCGCCAAAGAACTCGGTATAAAACCGGGGTCTGCTGAATTCCATGCCCTGAAGCGCGGAGATTTTACCTTCACCGGTGAGCCGGGTGGAAGCGCCAAAGGAAAGGATAAAGGGAAAGGGAAAGAGAAAGGACGTAACAAGTAGAAAATGATTTCTTTCTATTTTGCCATACCCTGACATGGCTCTATATCATATTTTATAAAAAGGTCCCGGTACCCCCATTGGCACCAAGGTCGACAAGGATGGCTGCCCGGAAGTTATTGCTCCGGCGCCAAAGCCAAAGGCGCTATCGAAGGGCACACCGACAACATCGGGGAGAAGAAGTACAATTCCGTAATACTTTGATTTGCGCTGATTATTTTGGTAAGAATAGAACCCTATCATAAAAAAGGAGCTCCGATGAGAAAGCCTCTTTTTTTCTCTTTATTCACCGTCCCATGCACTGCAAAACAGATTAATATATTGGTGCATCCATTTGAGAATACAGGCTGGATATCGGCAGGTATGACAGATACAGTCATAACCGACCTCACGAGGGATGTTCGGTAACATTTTATTTGGAGCAATTCGCTCTGTCAAGAGCGACCAACGTCCTCTTGACACACAAGATCCTTCTTCATATACTCGCCACCGCTAAAAGCAATACCCTATCAATAAATTGTGGCAAACTAATATGATAAAATATCATATGAATAATCTGAAAAAGTGATCCGTGATCTACAACTAAAGAAGAACAACTCTGTAAGTTAGAATCTAAGTGAACTTGTTTATTCTAAATACAACTGAATATGGAGATCTGAGATGAATATCATCGAAGAAGGACAGGCACCCCTTTTTATGGACCCGGATCCGGATAAGGCACGTGAATTTTTCCGGAAAAAACCCCGTGCCATGACCGACAAACGGATGACGGAAAAAGAGGCTGTGGATAAGTTTATACCGGATGGATGTTATCTGGCTATCGGCGGATTCGGGGCAAACAGAATTCCCACAGCCATTCTTCATGAGATTTTGCGAGCCCGGCGCAGGAATCTGGGGTTTCTGGGACATACATCCACGCATGATTTTCAGTTGTTGTGCGCCGGCAATTGCCTGAAAAAAGTCGATGTTGCTTATATTATCGGCCTTGAAGCGCGCGGCCTGTCACCCAATGCCCGTCGGGTCATGGAGTCGGGAGAGGTTGAAGTTTGCGAATGGACGAATTACGCGTTGTGCGTCCGCCTGCGGGCCGCGGCCGAAGGCGTCTCTTTCGGTATCGCCAGGAGCATGCTGGGAACAGATACATTAAAGATGTCCGGTGCAAAGGTGATCGAATGTCCCTTCACCGGTAAGCGTTTTGTAGCGCTGCCCGCCGTATGGCCGGATGTGGCGGTAATTCATGTGCATGAGTCGGATATCTACGGGAACTGCCACATCAGGGGTATTTCCGTTGCAGATCTCGAATTGGCGCGTGCCGCCAAGTGCGTTATCATCACGGCAGAGCGTCTGGTGGACGGCTATGCCATCCGGATTAATCCAACCCGGACAGTTATCCCGTTTTATCTTGTTGATGCGGTTGTTGAGGTCCCTTTCGGAAGCTACCCGGGGAATATGGCCTATGAATACTTTTCAGATGAGGAACATCTGTCAAAATGGCTCAGGATGGAAAAAAACCCCGATGAATTTCAAAGATTTCTGGATAAATATATCTATAATGTATCAAGCTTTGAAGAATATCTGGAACTGTGCGGCGGCATCAAAAAATTAAAGGAGCTCAGAAAACTCGAAGCGCTGGTGGATCGATAGTTGATTTTTTTCGCGATTTTGGCATCAGAGTTTTGCATAGCCTCTGATTAAAGGGTCCGGCATGGGTAATGGGCTTTGGCATTCCGCAAGAAATTTTTAAGGAAACATATCAACGCCCCCTGATTGTCAACAAAGAGACACAGGCAAAGACGATATCACATCTTCGTGGGCGAATATCCATTGGGGCTGTCCGGGTTTCATGGGAGTGAATATGTTGCCGTTGTCGGAGTCTGAAGCTTATTCTTGCGGAATGCCAAAGCCCATTACCCATGCCGGACAATAATAGGAGATATTCAAAGCTCTCGGTATCAGATAACGGATCGGCAAAAATAAACGAAAAAAATATTCGGACTCACATATGCAAAAATGAATCTGGAGGTAAATATAATGACATCTGCATATAACAAGATAGAGATGATGATATGTGTGGCGGCGCGATTTCTCGGAGACGGAACAACCGTTGCTGTGGGAACGGGCGCTCCCTGTGCGGCGGCCATGCTTGCCCAGAAAGTGAATGCGCCGAATCTCGTTATCATTTTTGAAGCGGGGGGGCTGGCGCCGCTTCTCCCGCAGATGCCGATTTCCGTCGGGGATTCCCGGACTTTTTTCAGGGGGATCATGGCCGCGGGGATGAATGAGATGATGACAACCTGTTCCCGGGGACTGGTGGATTACGCATTTCTCGGCGGCGCCCAGATTGATAAATTCGGCAACATTAATTCAACCGTTATCGGCGATTACCATAAGCCCAAAGTTCGTTTTCCAGGGAGTGGCGGCGCCAATGATTTTGCCTCTTTTTGCTGGCAAACGATGATCATCGCGGTTCATAATCAAACGCGTTTCGTGGAAAAGGTCGATTTCGTCACATCCCCAGGATATCTGACCGGTCCGGGAGCAAGGGAAGCAGCGGGTCTTCCGGACGGAACCGGGCCGTATAAAATTATTACGGATCTGGCGGTGATGGGATTTCATCCGGAATCCAAAGAAATGATGGTCGAGTCCATTCATCAGGGTGTTGAATTGCAGGATGTTTTGCAAAACACAGGTTTTAAACCCATCATTTCTGAATCGGTCAAAACCACGCCGCCGCCATCCGATACAGAACTAAAGGTTCTGCGAGAGGAAGTAGATCCGGGCAGATACATTATTGGCCGTCAGTAAGGAAATTATTTAATGATACTGCGCGCCGTTAGTATAACATAGCTTTTTAGAGGTTATCAGATATGAGTGTCCGTTATCTTCATAGGGTTTTGTTTCCCAAATCCATTGCCGTATTCGGAGCCGGAGAAATGGAAACCCTTTTGGCCGATATCGTGCTCAATAATATTATGTCCGCCGGATTCAAAGGACGGATTTACCCTGTTTGTTCAGGAACAAGCGTCAAGGGGTTGACGGTCCATTCAGATACGGACGCAATTAAAGAACAGATCGACCTGGCGGTGCTGTCCGTTTCCCAATCCGATTTGCCGGAAGCAATACATTCTTGCGGAAAAGTCGGGACAGCCGGCGCGGTTATTGTCAGCCAGGCAGATTTTTCCGCGGGATTTCGTGACGAAATTTTAAATATCGCCAAAGCAGCCGGCGTCAGGCTCATAGGCCCCCATTCCTGGGGCGTTCTCAATCCGATGGCAGACCTCAACGCGGGATTTGCGCGGCAATCCGTTTTTCCGGGAGAACTGGCGGTTATTTCCCAGAGCAGCGCAATTTGCTCAACCATCCTGGACCTATCTTTGTGCCGAAAAATAGGCCTTTGTTTTATGATCGGATTGGGGGATATGATCGATGTCGATTTTGCAGATGTCATCGATTACCTGACAAACAATGCAAGGGTCAGAGCCATTCTTCTGCATATCGAAACTCTTGCCAATCATCGCCAATTCATGTCTGCAGCCCGTGCAGCAGCCAGAATCAAGCCGGTCATCGTGCTGAAAACCGATCGTCACCAACCCGCGTTCAGTATTCTGCAACATCCAACCGCGGATAGGTTGAATGAGATTTCCATATATGACGCCGCGTTTAAAAGAGCAGGAATCATCCGGGTGGAGACGGTTGAAGGCCTTTTCGATTGCGCCGAGCTGGTCAGCAAAAAAATAAGACCGAAAGGCGCCAATCTTGTCATTATCACCGACAGCAAAACCCCGGGCACTATGGCAGTTGATGCGCTCCGGGACCGTGGCGTCACACCTGCTGTATTAGACAATACCGCCATGGCAAGTATAGATCAAATTCTTTCGACCAGATGGAGCCGGAGCAATCCTGTATGCACACGATCAGAATTGGCGCCGGAGATTTTTGTGCGGCTGGTATCGTTTTGTCAGTCTTTATCCGACATCGATGGAGTTCTGATTATCCTTTCTCCCCAAATTACCAACCCTGAATCGTTTGCCGGCATTTTGGGTTCGTCCTTGCAGCAGATAACAATACCGGTTTTTGTGGCATGGATGGGTGGCGACAGCGTTGCTCCTGCCCGCAGGATTCTTAATGATGCCGGGATCTCGACGAATGAGACGCCTGAAAGAGCAGTCAGGGCTTTCATGTACCTTTATAACTATGATCGAAACCAGAGACTTCTGCAGGAAATACCGCCCCGCGTGGCTGACTTCAGATTTGATGATTCCAGACCCCGGCACATCATCATGTCGGCTATCGACAGGAAATCAGTTCCACTCACAGAAATCGAATCGCTGGATATCCTCAGCACATATGGTTTTCCTGTCATACCCGCTCAAACAGCCGGTTCTGAAAAAGATGCCGCATCGCGAAGTATGACGTTGCAGCCCATGGTTAAACACCCGGATTTCAGGCTTGTAATGGGCTCACGAATGATCCCGGATTTCGGTCCAGTTCTTTTTATCGGCCCGGGCGGGGGTATTGAAGAAATTTTTCATGATTGGGCCACCGGCCTGCCTCCATTGAATTCTATACTTGCCCGTTACATGCTTGAGTCGGTTCCCGTCCTGATTCGGTTTGTTGAGGCCCACAGCCGGGACATAAAATCCAGTTTGAGGATTTGTGAAGACTTGTTGATAAAGCTTTCCCGCCTCGTCACCGATTTTCCTGAAATTGCAGCAATCGATATTCATTCGTTGATGTTTACGGAAAATCAGGCCAGTATAGCTGATGCGAGAATTATCGTGGCCCCATCCTCAACCTCGTCGCCGCTCCATCTCATCATCAGTCCTTATCCCAATCAATATGAAACGACTGCTGCAACAAAAAGGGGAGGCGTAGCCCTTTTTATTCGTCCGATGAAACCTGAAGATGCTAATCTGCTTCAGGAGCTTTGGTCCACATTTTCCTCCCGGACTCTTTATTATCGTTTCTCAAAACAGATAAAGGACCTTTCCGCTGAGCTTTTGGTCAGTCTCACACAAATCGATTATGACCGTGAGATCGCGCTGGTAGCTATTCAGCATACGGAATCGGGAGAAAAAATGCGCGGCGTTGGGAGGCTGTACGGAGCTATTGGAGCCGATATCGCGGAGTTCAGTGTTGTGGTGGGCGACCCCTGGCAGGGATTAGGAATCGGCGCGCAGCTTCTTTCCCGTCTGATTTTTATAGCAACAGACCGTAAAATAAAAACGATCTGGGGTTTGATTCAACATGAGAATAAAAATATGATTGAACTCGCCCGCAAATTAAATTTCGACATCATCAGTGATCCGGGAGACCCTCAGGTAGAAGCGACTCTGACTATAATTCCGTGAATAGTTACATCGGAACTGTGTACGTGAACAAGGGCCAGCTTGACCGTACACTGGCTACCTGAAATCACAATCCATAAGTAACGGGCTGGGGCTGCAGAATACCGCTGATTATGCAAGTCTCATGAATAACATGGGGTTGTTATACGAAAAACAGAGGGACGTGATGTGGCAGGGAGGTATTTCAGGATGGCATATGATGCCTATGTAAAATCTGACTATTCAGGAGAACGGATAGACAAGGCTCTTAATTCAGAGAAGTAATCCGGTTAAACTGAAAAATGAGGAGATCCTGAAAATGAAAATCTATCTTAAACTATCTGTTGTTATGATAACCGGTTTGCTTATGTCCTGCGCCGGTGAATGTTACTATGGCAGGCAAGGTTCCGGCGGATGGTGGCCAATGATGCATTATGGATTTGGATACGGAGGTATGTTCATGTGGATAATATTCCTGATTGTTATTGGATTGCTGATCTATTTCATTGTTCAGTCCCAGAATACGAAAAACAAGATGCAGACACAGAATGAAAGTCCCCTGGATATTTTAAAAAGGCGTTACGCAAAGGGAGAAGTCTCAAGGGAAGAATATGAGAGAATGAAAAAAGAGCTTGAGTGATAGCCTTCAATAACTTTCTGAAACAAAAAATTGCTTTTATGAAATACGATTCGTTATTATATTTATTAATATATGTAGACGCAGCGAGTATTCCTGATTTATGATTCTTATGAATGACGAACGTGTGGAATTCAGGTTACAATAGTTTCTTGTATTACTTGTGTTATAGAAGTGATAGCGGTTTTTTTGGCGGAATATTTTTCTGGCCTAAACAGCTTCTTTTAACTTTTTCCCTGCTTTAAATTTAACAACGGTACGTGCTTTAATTTTGATTACAGCGCCGGTCTGGGGATTTCTGCCTTTGCGAGCTGCTCGTTTTGCTTTTAAGAATGTTCCAAAACCAACAAGAGTAACTTTGCCGTCTTTTGATTTTAAAGCCTTGGTAACATTTTTAATAAATGAATCCACGGCAGCACCAGCAGCAGCTTTTGAGATTTTTGCATCGGCGGCTATTACATCGACTAATTCTGCTTTCGTCATGTGCTATTCTCCTTTACTGGGGGGCTACGCCAAAAAAACCGCACCTGAAAAATATTCTAATATGGTTATAGTGTCAAGGTCTCACATTGTAAGGATTTCCCTACAGAAAATGTCAGGTTTCCCTGATAGACAAGCTTCCTGAAAATGATAAAATAAAAAATATGGGCTGTTGAAGGATTTCGTACTTCGTAAGGATACGGGCAATGAGCTGGCACCTCGTGCGATGTTATCCTTGAACAGCCCGTTTATTTTGCTCAAACGCCAAAATCATTTTAGAACAAGGCTCCTTTCAAAGATTTCCCAACTGAAAATATAAGATTCCCCTGACAAAGGAGGGGGGTATGACTATTGAAATGCAAGATAGTATCAAGAAAGAAACCAATCGTTGTCTACACGACTTCACATGTCTTGCCACAGCCCCCAGATCAAAATGGTTCTGGCCCGATTTTTAATTTTGACAGCTCAAGAGGTATTCGTTAGCCTTGCCAAGGCCACGCAACAAATATAGTCTATTATTTTCCCCACCAGCATCGTTTACCACAACGGGGGCACCATATGACAGATCTATCCAAGACAAATCAAGAACTGATCGAAGAGAATGCCTTATTAAAGGAGAGAATCCGGGGGCTGGAACAAGCTGAATTAGAGCGCCAGAGGATAGAAGAAGCTTTTAAAGACAGTGAATTAAAATATCGCTCGCTCATAGAGCATTCGAGCAACGTCGTTTTTTGCGTAGATAAAAACGGGGAATACAAATTCGTGAACCAGGTGTTCGCCTCGACATTCGGCAAGACGCCCGACTATTTTCTGGGGAAAACATTCTGGGATATATATCCGAAGGAGCACGCAGACCACCGTCAGGCGACAAGCATCAAGGTTTTCGAGACGGGCGAAAGCCAGTCGGTGGAAGTTGTCGTGCCACTGCCGGACAGGACCCTGTATTACATCGCAAAAGCGAATCCGGTGAGGGATGAAACCGGAAAAGTGGTATTGAACGTCACTCACGCCATCGACATCACAGAGCGCAAGCTGATGGAGGAGGCTTTGCGGGAGAGCGAAAATAAATACCGGGATCTCAGTATTATTGATGACCTCACCCAGCTTTACAATTCCAGGTATTTTCATCAGCAGTTGAGAATGGAGATTGATCGGGTAAACCGCTACGGACAGCCTTTAACCCTTCTGCTTCTGGATCTCGACGATTTCAAGCAGTTTAACGACGCTTATGGCCATGTCGAAGGAGACCAGGTGCTATTCAGACTCGGTCAGGTGGTCAAAAGATGGCTGCGCCAGACCGATTCTGCCTATCGCTATGGCGGCGAAGAATTCACCATAATGCTGCCAATGACGTCAAGCGCGGATGGCGCCATCACAGCAGAAAGAATCAGGATAGAATTCAAGAAAGAGATTTTTGTCCCGGAGTCGGATGAAAAGGTCCATATGACGTTGAGCATCGGTCTTGCGCAATACAAGCCGCAAGAAGATATGAAGGTATTCGTACACCGGGTTGATCAGCTTATGTACCAGGGTAAAAAGAACGGGAAAGACAGGGTTTGTTGCGAGTCATAACGAAGG
>JBFYVZ010000287.1:0-24060 GCA_041298995.1 Desulfobacteraceae bacterium | reverse complement strand
GAATGCGCGCGGTTTCCGATTTTGAATACGAATTTCAACTTGCCCTCATGAACAGGCGTCTTAACAGAGAAATCCAGACTGTTTTTCTTATGACCGGGTTGAGATGGATTTTTACCAGCTCTTCAATAATAAAGGAAGCGGCGCGGTTTGGCGGAAACATAAATGGTATGGTTCCTCCCATAGTTAATCACAACTTAAAAGAAAAATTCGGTTTTATTATTAATTCTAAATAATACATATCTTTGGCGGCTTAATATCTTCTGCAAAGTCATAAAACTGAAAAGTATTTTAAAAAGCCGTTGAAACCGAGTATCTTTCTCAGTCAACCTTCAGCAGCCACATAATAGATTTGGAAACACACTTATGAAGATTCCACTTTCAAATAATGCGATAATAGTTCTTGAAAAACGTTATCTGAAAAAAGATAAGGAAGGAAATGTAATTGAAACACCTGCAGATATGTTTGAAAGAGTGGCAAAACATGTAGCCTCGGCTGAATCTTTGTTTAATTCTCCATATGACATCAAAAAAGCAGAAAAAAATTTTCTTAAAATGATGACGAACCTGTGGTTTTTGCCTAATTCTCCTACACTCATGAATGCAGGGAGGCGCCTTGGCCAGCTTGCAGCCTGTTTTGTGCTGCCAATTGAAGATTCAATGGACAGCATATTTGAAACTCTGAAAAATACGGCAATTATACATAAAAGCGGGGGAGGAACAGGTTTTTCCTTTTCCCGGATACGTCCTGAAAAAGATATAGTACTTTCAACCGCAGGAGTATCAAGCGGACCTGTTTCCTTTATGACCGTCTTTGATGTCGCAACTGAAACTGTAAAGCAGGGCGGAACCCGCAGAGGGGCAAATATGGGAATCTTGCGGGTAGATCACCCTGATATTGAATCTTTTATTGAGCTGAAAGATGATCAGAATCGGCTTAACAATTTTAATATATCTGTTGCATTGACAAATAATTTTATGGATGCATTGGAGCGTGATTCCGAATACGATCTGATAAATCCACGCACAACGAATATTGTAAAGCGCATTTCTGCAAAAAAAATATTCGACATGATAGTCCATTCAGCATGGCTTACAGGTGAACCAGGCGTTATCTTTATAGACAGAATTAATCAGGATAATCCGACTCTTAATCTTGGAGAGATAGAAGCAACAAACCCGTGCGGCGAACAGCCTCTTCTTCCTTACGAATCCTGCACGCTTGGATCCATTAATCTTTCAAAAATGGTTTCCGGAAAAGCTGTTAATTATAATCGCCTGAAAAAAACTGTTCATGATGCAGTTCATTTCCTTGATAACGTGATAGAAATAAACAAATACCCTCTACCCCGCATCGAAAAAATGAGTAAAGGCACAAGAAAATTAGGCATTGGCGTAATGGGATTTGCCGAGATGCTCATTAAATTGGGAATATCTTATAATTCGGAAGAGGCTGTATCTGTAGCTGAAAAAATAATGTCTTTTATTTCACAGGAATCTAAAATTGCCTCTGCAGCGCTTGGAAAAAAAAGAGGTAATTTCGCATATTACAAAGAAAGTCTTTACGATGCGCCGCAGACTCAGCACATGCGGAATGCGACTACTACCACCATAGCGCCAACCGGAACAATCAGCATTATAGCAGGCACATCAAGCGGTATTGAACCTTTATTTGCTATAGCTCAGGTAAGGAAGGTTCTTGATGGAAAATCCCTTTCTGAAATTAATCCCCTGTTTGTTGACATAGCAAAGGCGGAAGGGATTTACAGAAAAAAATTGATGGATGAAATAATGGGGGGAAAATCTGTTCAGGATATTGAATCAGTCCCTGACCACTTGAAAGATCTTTTTGTAACATCACACGATATATCACCTGAGCAGCACATAAAGATTCAGGCTGCATTCCAGAAATATACCGATAATGCCGTTTCAAAAACTGTAAACTTTCGTTCCGGAGCCATAAAAAGTGATATTGCGAAGGTATATCTCCTTGCCCATAAATACGGCTGCAAAGGAGTAACGATCTACCGGGACGGAAGCCGCCAACAGCAGGTGCTGAATATCGGCTCCGAAAAAGGAGAGTCAGTCAAAATAGCTCCAAGACCCAGACCTGAATGCACTGTCGGTATTACCGAACGCATTAAAACCGGTTGCGGGAAATTATATGTCACAATAAATTCTGATGAGGAGGGAATGTGCGAAGTCTTTGCACAGATGGGAAAGACCGGAGGATGCGCCTCATCTCAAATTGAAGCGGCAGGCCGCCTTATATCTCTTGCCTTGCGTTCCGGAGTGAAGGCTGAAGCCATTATTAAACAGCTTGCAGGAATCAGATGCCCATCTCCCTCATGGCAAAATGGAGTTATGGTGCTCTCCTGTCCTGACGCAATTGCAAGGGTGCTTAAATACAGAACCGATTCCACTTTTGCCGAAAGCGGTTCAATAATGGGTGTTTGCCCGGATTGCAGCGGAGTACTTACACATCAGGAAGGATGTCTTGTCTGTCATTCCTGCGGTTATTCAAAATGCAGTTAAAATTTAGAAATATATTTGATTATTACAAAACCTGCAATCAGCAGAATGGTAAATACAACTGCAAGTATATCGAAGTACTTGTTGATAAACCCCTGAATTTTAGGACCGAAATAATAAATAAGGCCGCCTACCACAAAAAAACGGGCAGAACGTGAAATCACTGAGGCAATAAGGAATACTGTAAAGTTTATTTTGAATGTACCAGCTGCAATTGTGAAGATCTTATATGGAATCGGTGTAAAGCCTGCTATTCCGATTGCCCACGCATCGTATTTAATGAAAAGATCCTGAATATAGGCATATTTATCTCCAAAACCATACAAATTTATTATTTTATCCCCGAATCCAGCCATGAACTGCCACCCGATAAGATAGCCAAAACAGCCACCTAAAACAGAACCAACAGAGCACAATAGAGCATATCTGAAAGATTTTTTTGGTATTGCAATACCAAGAGCTATTAGTAGAACATCTGGAGGTATAGGGAAAAAAGATGACTCGGAAAAAGCAATGAGGAATAATGCCCAGTCCCCATAAGGTGTTTCAGCCCATCTAATTACCCAGTCATACATTCGCCTTAACATTTATTCTTCTCTCCATCCATGCTCTCCTACAAGCCTGACAAATCTGCAACCCCCGAGATTTGTCTTATGAATACCCTTTTCATCCCTGTAAAGCTTGATCAAATCCTGGGAATGCTGGTTTCCAACAGGAATAACCATTCGCCCTCCTATTGCAAGCTGGTTTACAAGAGTTTTGGGAATATCAGGAGAACCGGCTGTAACTATTATTGCGTCAAAAGGACTTTCAGTTTCCCACCCTATCGAACCGTCAGAATATTTCATTACTATATTGTGGTAATGAAGCCTGTCAAAGAGAGAGCGGGCTTTGGAATAAAGCGAATGTATTCTCTCTATTGTATAAACGCGAAATGCGATTTCAGCAAGAATCGCAGCCTGATAACCGGATCCCGTTCCTATCTCAAGAACCCGGTCTTCCTCATTCAGATTAAGCGACTGGGTCATTTCAGCAACAATATACGGCTGAGATATTGTCTGCTGCTCACCTATGGGAAGAGGAAAATCGCCGTAGGACTGATCGCTTAAAGCATCGCTTATAAAAAGATGGCGGGGGACCTTCAGCATGGCAGCAATAACTCTCGGATCGGTTATCCCGCGGTTCTCGATCTGTTTTCTTACCATCTCTTCGCGCATGCGCTCATATTTTAATGCTATTTCATTCATGTCCGGGTTTCCTACCAAATCAATTAATACTCGTCAAGAATTCAAGTCTTGAAACTTTTATCTGTCTATCTTATAGAATATAAAAAGACAACTATTGAACTGTTTCCGAAAAATCGGCCTAATCTAAATATTATCAGTCCGGAAACAACTATTTGACATAATTAAGTTTCCAATTCGAAAATAGGCAATTTTGGGCAAGCTCAAGGAGATCAAGGGATTGCGCGGAGACATACGCAATGTATGTCGCACAAGAAATCCCGTAGATTGACGCCTATATCGCTCAAAAGGGCCCTTTCCGGATGGAAACTAAATATTATCCGGAATAACCATGGACAGTACAAAACATCTCATATTGTCACTCCTGCTTACATTTTTTATAGGTATTGCCGGGACTACAGGGTATATGATGATCGAAGGATGGGATCTTCTTGATTCAATGTACATGACCATAATAACTCTCGCTACCGTTGGATACGGTGAAGTTCATTCGGTAAGCAGGGCGGGCCGCATCTTTACAATGCTGCTGATCTTTTTCGGGGTTGGTTTTTGTTTATATGTTGCAGGCGCTATGGTTCAATTCATGATAGAAGGAAGAATAAGGGCTCTTCTGGGGAGGAGAAGATTGGATAAAAAAATCGGAAGACTGAAAAACCATCATATAGTTTGCGGGTATGGACGAATCGGAAGAGTGCTTTGTAAAAACTTATACGGCAGAAAAGAATTTGATCTCGTTGTTTTGGAAAGCAACAAAGATCTCATCCCTGTTATGGAAGAAGATGGTGTTTTATATCTGCACGGGGATGCAGTAAATGAAGAGAATCTTATAAAAGCCGGAATAAAAACAGCAAAAGGGCTTGTTGCGGTCCTGGCTACAGATGCCGAAAATGTTTTTCTTGTTCTAACTGCAAGACAGCTCAATCCGCACCTTCATATCACAGCCAGAGCTAGCCGGAGTGATACAAAATCCAAGTTTTTAGCCGCAGGCGCTAATAACGTTGTCTCTCCATATGATATTGGCGCCATAAGCATGGCCCAGCGAATTCTGAAGCCAACGATTACAAGCTTTTTGGATCTTGCTTTCGCGGAACAGAACAAAGACATAAAAATGGAAGAGATTCCGGTGAGTTCATCTTCAAGCCTGATAAATATTATGTTGAAAGATTCCGGTATCAGACAAAAATTCAATCTGATTATTATAGCAATAAAAAAACCTGACGGAAGTATGCTTTTTAATCCTTCCTTTGAGACAAAAATTGAGGCAGGAGATACGGTTATTGCTGTTGGAGAAGATTCAAATCTGCAAAAACTTGAAAAAATTCTGGAATCCTGAAAAAAATGACCATACTGCTCATAATTATTCGGCCGTTAAAGCCTATTTTCTACTCAAATTTTATAAATTATTCTATTTTCAGTAATGATTATGTCAACATACTTATCGTGAGATTCCATAGGCACATTCTGGACAATCTGGCTTTCATACGCAAGACCTACTTTTCTTGTGGTAACAGGAAGCATGGGAATCAATCTGTCATATGAACCGTCTCCGGACCCGATTCTTCCTCCCTTTTCATCAAAAGCAAATCCTGGTATTATCGCTATATCAATAAACTCGATTGGAACTATTTTACACTTGCCGGCATCAGGCTCCAGAATACCATTTTCTCCCCGCCTTAAACCCGTTTTCAGGCTATCAACCTTCAGTAAAGAAAATTTTTGCGTTCCGGCATTAAATGAAGGGAGAATAACGGTTTTATTATAATCAAAACATCTTTCAAGAATATCTCTGGTAACCACCTCATATCCTGAATTAATATAGAGCAAAGAAGTTTTTGCTTCGATAAAGTTAGCAAATTCAAACAGTCTTTTTTCTATTCTCTTCGTTTTTTCTGATATATTATTAGCAGAAAGCTTGCTGAATGTTTTGGATATATTATTAAGTATTTCACCTTTTTTTCCCCTAATCTCCTCCATACACGATCTCCCGAGAAAATAGAATTTGTAATCTTATTAACATAATAGTTGACAAAAGTCAACTTATAAAAATCATTGACTAAAAAGCTTGTACGTGGTTAAAAGTAAACTGGCATTATGATAATATTATTTTGCCGCGCACTTTTTTCTTTTCTTTAATAAACCCAGCAGGGTTTGTTGATATAGCTTATAATTGACATAAGATAGGAATAATTATGCTGGAAATGAAATTTATCAGGCAAAATCTTGATCTTGTACAGAGTTCTATAGCAAAACGGGGCAAAGTCGCCGATATTGAAGGATTCAAGCATTACGACGCGAATATGCGATTAATTCTTACCGAAATCGAAGCACTGAGGCATCGACGAAATATTGTTTCGGAACAAATTGCGACCTTGAAGAAAAAGGGTGATGATACAAATGCTCTCGTGTTAGAAATGCGCAATGTCTCCGCTGAAATAAAAAATCTCGATTCAGGGTTTTCAAAAAATGAGGAAATGATTAATAAGATTCTTCTTGAACTCCCGAACATTCCACATAGTTCAGTTCCGGAAGGTAAGGACAGTTCAGATAATTTGGCTTTAAAAATGGTTGGGGAAAGACCGGCTTTTGAATTTGAACCGAAAAGCCACTGGGAAATAGGTGAATATCTGAAAATATTTGACTTTGACAGAGCCTCAAAGATTACAGGTGCCCGCTTCCCCTTATATTTCGGCGCGGGAGCAAAACTCGAAAGAGCGCTGATAAATTTCATGCTGGATATACATACTACTGAGCACGGCTATATCGAAGTTCTGCCCCCATTTATTGTTAACAAGCAAAGCATGACAAGCACGGGGCAATTGCCAAAGTTTGCAGAAGATCTCTTCAAGCTTGAAGGGTGGGATTATTATCTGATCCCAACAGCCGAAGTCCCTGTAACAAATATTCATCAAAATGAAATTTTAGATGAAGAGATGCTTCCCATTCTCTATACGGCTTACACTCCCTGTTTCCGTTCAGAAGCAGGTTCTTACGGAAAAGACACTAAAGGCCTGATAAGGCAACATCAGTTCAATAAGGTAGAGCTTGTGAAATTTTCAAAGCCTGAAACTTCATATAACGAGCTCGAAGATCTTTTGAATAATGCCGAAACCATTTTAAAACGTCTTGGGCTTTCATATCAGGTTATTTGCCTCTGCACCGGAGATCTTGGCTTTTCTGCCGCAAAAACATATGACATAGAAGTCTGGATGCCGGCCCAGGGTATTTACAGGGAAATCTCCTCGTGCAGTAATTTCGAAAATTTCCAGGCGAGACGCGGTAACATACGATTCAAAAGAAAAGGGGGAAAAGGCACAGAACTTGTTCATACTTTAAACGGATCGGGGCTGGCCGTTGGGCGAACGGTTGCAGCCATTCTTGAAAACTATCAGCAGGAAGATGGTTCTGTCATTATTCCCGAAAACCTGCGGCCCTACATGGGGGGATTGGAAAGAATACTGCCATGAGACCCGAATCATTCCCAAAAAACATAAGGCCATACATAATTCCAGAGCATAAAGGAGATCTGGTTTATCGTTGTCTCGGATGCGGCAGAGAATACGGAATTGATGAACTTCTTTATACCTGCCCTGATTGCAGTATGGTTCTCTTAATTCATGATTTGAATTTTGCCTTTTTGAAAAAAATACCGGGGAAAAAATGGCGGGAGATTTTTGATTACCGCCGCATGTTAAAAATACCTGCCCTTAAGGGAATATACCGCTACCACGAATTTATTGGTCCGATTATCCCTCTTTCTTCGGTAATATATCTCGGTGAAGGGCACACTCCGGTTATAGAGGCCAATTATTCACTCCGGAAAAAGGCTGGTGTGAAGTTTTTCTTTAAAAATGACGGCCAGAATCCCAGCGCATCATTTAAGGACAGGGGAATGGCAAGTGCTTTCAGCTATATCAATTATCTGGTTCAAAACAGGCTTGTTTCTGATCTCCTCGCAATCTGCGCTTCAACAGGAGATACTTCTGCGTCAGCGGCTCTATATGCTTCCTATCTTGAACCCGATATCAAGTCTGCTGTCTTGCTTCCGCATAAGAAAGTTACGCCTCAGCAGCTTTCCCAGCCTTTGGGAAGCGGTGCATCGGTTTTCGAAATACCCGGCGTTTTTGACGATTGCATGAAGATAGTAGAAAATTTATCCGAAAAATATAATGTGGCCCTCCTTAATTCGAAGAATGCATGGCGAATTCTCGGGCAGGAATCTTATTCTTATGAAATTGCGCAGGACTTTGAGTATGACATGGAAAAGAAGGTTGTCATTGTGCCGATAGGCAATGCCGGAAACATTACGGCTGTATTAAATGGATTTATAAAATTTTTTGAAACCGGCATAATAGATACCTTGCCTAAAATCATAGGTGTTCAATCAAGTCACGCTAATCCGGTATTCAAATATTACAGCGAACCCAATCCCCAAAAGCGAAGTTTCGTTCCGGTAAATGTCAAACCGAGTGTTGCTCAGGCTGCAATGATAGGCAACCCGGTTTCAATGCCGAGGGTAATACATCTTGTCGATAGATACAACCGGCTAGCCGGCAAGGAAAAGGTCTTTTTCATAGAGGTAGAGGAACAATCCATAATGGATTGGCAAATTACTGCAAACCGCAATGGGCATATCGCATGTACGCATGGAGGTGAATGTCTCGCCGGACTTGCTGTTGCGGTTACATCCGGATTGATCTCTTCAGAAGAGACTGCCGTACTGGATTCTACAGCGCATGCTCTTAAATTTTCAGGATTCCAGGAAATGTATTTTGAAAATAGATTTCCCGCCGAATATGAGGTCCTGCCTGACAAATCACTGATTAATTTTCCGGTTTTAATACATCCTGAAGGTCTGGATAAAGTTCCGGCTCCTGGAAAACCATTAGCCGGAAACGATTTCAATATATTTGTAACACGCATTTCAGAGGAAATTGCAGGTCTGCTTGATCTTAAAAAAAGATAAACAGCTTTTTCATTTAGAGGAAAAAAAGATGGATAAAAAATGGCTTTGTTATACCGGACTTATTGTTTTTATATTCGGCCTTGCTTCGTGCGCAAACGTTGAATTAAAAAAACAGGGGGAAGCAGACAGGCTTGTTGGAGAAGCCTACATGAGTCAAAACGACTACACCGCAGCTCTTAATGAACTTTTAAAAGCTGAAAAAAAATATACCAATGATCCTCATCTTCATAATGATCTCGGCCTTGTTTACATGGCAAAAGATCAGCTCCTTCTGGCGATCGAGCACTTTAAAAAAGCAGTTGATCTTAAACCGGATTATGCTCCTGCCAGAAATAATCTCGGAACGGCATATCTGGCGATTAAAAACTGGGATTCGGCAATCAGTTGTTTTAAAGAAGTCACGGGAGATCTTCTGTATGCAACACCTCACTATCCTTTGACTAATCTCGGATGGGCATATTACAATAAAAAAGAGTTCGCTTTAGCCGAGCAGTTTTACAAGGAAGCATTAAAGATTGATCCCAATTTTCCGATTGCTCTACGCGGATTAGGACTTACTTATCTTGCAATTGGGAACCCTCTTGATGCTGTTAACTCCCTTGAAAGAGCCGTGAAATATACTCCAGGCTTTCCCGAGCTTTTCTCAGATCTTGCAGGAGCTTATTCGATTTTAAAGGAGTATAATAAGGCTGTGATATTTTATAAAAGAGTCGTTGATATTGCGCCTGGAAGCAACTTGGCTGTTGAAGCGCAAAAGGAAATTGCGCGGATACAAAAAGAACAACAGAAATAGAACCTTCACTCCCGTTTAGATGGGAGTGAAGGAATGGATGGCAGAACACGAAGATTTACCGAGTGGCTTATAAAGCGTTGCGCTGCTCGAGAAGAACGATCTTCGGGGTTATGAATATAAGAAGTTCTTCCTTATTGTCGGTGTTTGAGTCGGCTTTGAAAAGCCACCCGAGTATCGGAATCATAGACAATCCGGGAACCCCTGATCCGCCTGAACTCTTGGTTGTCTTAATTATACCGCCGATTACGAATGTTTCTCCATCATTAATGAGGAGTTCGGTTTCAGCTTCCTTTGTAGTAAATGATTGCTGACCGCTTATTATGTTCCCAAGGTCCCTTTTTTTGATCTTGATTACCATTGAAATCCGGTCATCAGGAGTGACATGCGGTTTTACTTTCAGCTCAAGATCAACATCTTCAAATACCGTTGTTGTATTACCTGAAGTATCAAGCTTGTTATAGGGATAACGCAGCCCCTGCTTTATTGTGGCTTCTTTGTTGTCAAGGGTAACTATTTTGGGAGCAGAAATTATTTTGCCTTCACCCTGAGCTTCCATTGCCTGAAGTTTTGCATTCAGCAAAAGAGGTGTTCCGGCAAGTCTTACGAAATTAAATCCTATGCTTGCTACATCCAAAGATGTCGGGAAATTAATAGCCGTATTCACGCCATAAGTTCCACCAATATTTTGCATACCTCTCTGAGGGCCGGCTCCTACCCTGTTATCAATCGAAGTAACGGTTCCATACGTGCCATTTATAAGGCTTGTCGGCTGAACACCGATTCCCGATCCCCAGCTGGTGCCTATTTCTCTGGAAAAATTTGTGCTTGCTTCAACTATCCTTGCTTCTATAATTACCTGTGGAGTCACCCGGTCAAGTTTTTTTACAATTTCTTTTGCTTGCCTGATAATATCAGCCACATCCGTAATTATTATAAGGTTTGTTCTCTCATCAACACTGATGTTTCCCCTGTCCTTGGATTTTATCTTCTCCAGATGTGGTAATATCTCTGACTTCGCATTGGAATAATTGACTGGAATATATTCTACAACAAGCTCTTCAAGTGATTTTTGCTGTTCTTTTGATTTTTGATCGGCTATGAATTTTGCTTGTTTTAATTCTTCTTCTTTCTTAATGGTTTCAAGAGGAGCTATCCGGACAATGTCTCCTTCGTGAATCACATCTAGCTGATTCATTTTAAGAACAAGATCAAGAACCTGATCCCATGGAACCGGTTTTTCTAATGACAATGTGACTTTCCCTGTAACACTTTTATCTATTGCAAAATTTTTACCGCTGACTTCTCTTAAAATACGAAATACATTTTTTATATCCGTATCAAAAAAATCAAGCGCTATCTTTTCACCCGTATATTTTTTTGCCGGATCTGGAAGAGGCATCTTGGCCTCTGCGCCTTGTTTGTTTACAGGTTCTCCTTTTTCTGTTTCAGATACTTCACCCGGTACCGTGGTGAGAACTTCCTTCCAGTCCGGAAGATCTGCTTCTTTTTCAGGCTTTGGAGGAACTGAGGAAGCTTCAAAATGTACCATTAAAAAGCTATCCGATTGTTCAACAACATATGGAACCGATTCTCTCAGCTCAATTGCAATAACGGATGTGTTCTTCATTACCGGCTTCTGAACAGGCATAATTCTGTCAACTGCACTGTTGAACCTTGTGGTAATCAGAGGCCGTTTTCTTGAAGCGGAAATGCTGGTATTTTTCAGTTGGAGGTGCAGTAATCTGTCCGAAACCTTTTTAATGTTGTATTCGACAGGTTTTGTAGTTCCAATGGATAACGTGGATTTCCCATTATCTTCACTCGAAAAGTCAATCTTGTTAACCCACGCAGGTTTTACATCTTTGGCAGCCGGATTCCCCTTTGAAGAATCGGGGACAGATATCGGTTGAGGCGATGCAGGCCGAACCATGATTTCGGGCTGAGCATTTGTTTTTGCGCTAGCCAACTCCATAGAACCGATATTGATTAAAAGCCCGTCTGAAACCGGTACGGCTGAAAAAGCTTTAAGATATTCGTTTTTTGTATCTAAAACAACCCGAACTTTATCCGCATACGAGTTATAGCGGACTTTGCTCACCCATTCAGTTTCGGCAGATACCGCTTGTTCTTTATTCTTCTCTGAACCCGTAATATTTAATAGGTCAAAAACTATGCGCGCCGGAAGCTTATTTGATCTTTTAATCGTAAATGATTCAAAATTACTGATCTTGCCGTCTGCCTTGATGCTCACAGCGATGCCGTTCTCTTTTTTCGCAAAATCTACAGATTCAAATGTCGTTGCCGTTTTTGGAGTAATTTCAGCAGTTGTTAAATCAGCTTTTTTTATTTCACTTTTTGTGTTTATACCGGTTATATCTGCCGGCTTCTGATCTTTTTGCTGGGCATACCCGTCAGATGCTCCCGTAAACAGCAAAATAAGAAAAGCAAGAAAAACGGCTGCCGAACAACTACCGTGCATTTTCATTTGGTTATAGCTCATATTATTCTTCTCCAAGAGGTTTCTGAAGTTTAAGTTCTCTTTCTTGGATAGTACTCTTTCCAACAATACTTTCAACTTCTTCTTCAATAATTATTCTATCCTTGAGTATTTTAACAACTCTTCCGGAATTAACTCCCAGATAAGTACCTTTTGCAACAATATACCCCTTGCCTGATGCTTCTTCAACAAGAGCTTTATTCCCGCTCGGAGCACGCATTACCGCCACTAGTTTCAGCTGACCCAAATCTATCATTTCCAGGGGAGTTCTGGGAATACGTCCTTTCTTTTCCTTTTCAGCTCCTGTTAATGGTCCTTCCTCTTTAAAGAGTGGAATAAATGGATCTATCCTTCCGTGAGGATTATAAACAGGTGTTGTTCCAGATTCCACTTTGGCAATTTCAGCAGCAGGATCCGGCGCTGATGGTTGAATGGCCGGAGAAGAGGTTGTTGTTATTTGTTTAACCGTCTGCACTGTCAAATCTTTTTCCCCCTCTTTCACTTTATCTGCAGGTACGGGCGGCTGTACGGAAACTGCCGGTTTTTCAGTCACGCTGCCGGTTTTAGCTGTTGAAATATCAGTTTTTACTTCTTTAACTTCAGCGCCCTGTTTTGCAGGTACATTCACAGCAACCTGGACATCAGCCGGAGCTGTTTCACTCTTCTTTGCAGCTATCTTTTTACTCACAGCAGCAGGTTTTGTTGGTGGCTCAGTTTTATCTCCGCATCCGTTTATTGACGAAAACAGACATACAAAACAAAATGCGACAATATATTTGATTAGATGTTTATGCATGCTTACCAGGCTTTGTTACGGTTTTCTTTATTGGGGCTCCCTTTTTTTCTGGTATTTGGGGCTCCTTTATATCCAAAAACTTATAAGTTACAGCCGTACATGTGGTAATAAGATCGTCATTCTTTTTTGACTTATCACCTCTCATTACAATATCCTGTATATTGACTATTCTTGGAAGCCGCGCCACTTTGTCAAAAAAAACAGCTACGTTGTGGTACTTGCCGGAAATTTGCATCGATACAGGAATTTCAGCATAAAAACTTTGGTTTCTTTCATTGCCGGGTTGGAAAAGGATAAATTCGAGTCCAGCTTCCTGACCGGATAAGGATATGCTTTCCAGGAGAGATGGTATCTCTTTTGATTCAGGAAGGGCTTTCATAACTATCTTCAGCTGTATCTCGGCCTTATTAAATTCTTCTTGCAATTTCGGAAGTTCTTTTGCGGTCTTTTTTGCAGCAGTAAGTTTTTTATCCAAATCCGAATATTCAGAACTAAGTTTTTGATACTGTTGTATTTTGGGGAGAAAAACAAAATAAACGCAAGCAGCAACTATAACAACTATTGTACCGCCAAAAAGAAGAAATCGTTTCATCTTCGAAAGCTTTTCAAGCTTCTCAAATATAGGGGCAATCGATTTTGAAATGTCTGGTTTTTCCATTATTTCTTTGCCTCACTCTTTACTTCTTCTTTGGCATATTTTTTATTGCATGATATCTCAAAATTTTTGAGGCTTGCCTGCTTTACCATCTGTTTCTTTATAGTTTTTAAATTTACGGTTTCAAAAAGTTTCGAACCTTCAAGGCGGGTCATGAAATCAGCTACAGTCTGACTATCGACTGCTACACCTGAAATATTGACTGTCTTTCCTGTTGTATCAAAACTGAGAAACCACATTCTGTTAGGAATAACAAGATTTGTCATTGTATCCATAAGCCGAACTGGCTCATAGCGATTTGTCTCTAACTCCTTAATAACCTTCAGTTTGGTTTTAAGAACTTCAAGCTTTCCCTTAATTTCCGCAATTTCCTTATTAATTTTTTCATATTTGGCTATTTCAGTTTTTATGTTTTTTACTTTGTTAGTAACCTCTTCCACCTGGCTGTTTAATCTTATGTTGACATAGAACATCAATATAATGACCAGGAACAAAGAAGAAAGCAAGATTGTTAACTGGCGTCGAACATTCTCTTTTTTTCTTGCCGTTCGAAAAGGCAGAAGATTAATTCGTATCATTTATCATCAACCCTTCTTAATGCCAAGCCCATGCATATAGCAGCTTGCGGTGCAATTTTTTCCAGGTATGAAGAATCAAAGTTCTCACCCACATCCAGCTTATTAAACGGATTAATGACTTCCACTTCAGCAGAAGTCTCTGAAGCCAGTAGTTGCCGAAATTCCTTTATATTGGCGCCTCCGCCGCTTAATACAATTTTAGTTACAGTGTCTTCAGGGTATGTAGAATAAAAAAAGTCAAGGGCCCGCCTTATCTCGGCACACCAATCTGAAACAACAGAGGATTCTATTTCTATTAAATCTTCAGAAGATATTTTGTTATTCTGACTTCCAAATTTAATTTGTTCTGCTTCTTCCAAAGTACATCCGGCCAGAGAAACAATTTTCTGATTTATTTGTCCGCAACCCAAGGACACATCCCGCATGAATAAAGATGAAAGGCCCTTTAAGATATTCAATGATGTCTTGCCGGCTCCTATGTCTATCAAGGCAATGTTTTCATCTTTTATGTCATAATTGAACTCAAATATATTTTGTAAAGCAAACGCTTCAACATCAATAATGCACGGATTAAGTCCTGCCAGCTGGACAAGGTTGGTATATTCAGTTATCATCTCTTTTTTTGCTGCTACAAGGAAAACGCTCATCTGATTCGGGTTATTCTCGTTTTCTCCCAGAATCTGAAAGTCTAGATTGACATCGCTGATATCAAAAGGAATATATTGCTCAGCTTCTAACTTGATTGTCTCCTGAAGCTTTTTTTCATCCATCGTCTGAACGTTTATTTTCTTTACAATAACAGAAAAACCTCCTATCGACACAGCAACCTTTTGTTCCTTGATTTTATTTTTCTTGAAAAGCTGTCGGATATATTCTGCAACGGCTTCATGATCATTTATTGCTCCATCTTCAATTATCCCTGGAGGAATATCGATCATCCCAAATTTCTTAAGGAGACGACCTTTTTTCGTTTCAACTATCTCTCCTACCTTCAGGCTTCTCGATCCGATATCCAGGCCGATAAGATTATTTTTACTTCCGAATGCCATAAGACACGCTCAATCGCTAAATATTTTATCTTTTTCAGAAAGATTAAAACCTAATGCAAGAATAATCTTTCGTTTTGTCTCCATGCGACAAGGCATACCTTCTTCAATACGTGAAATGGTAATAGGAGACACATTTGCCTCTCTAGCAAGTTCGGCTTTGCTCATCATGAGTGATTCTCTGGTTTTTTTTAAGGAATTCTTTGCCATAAACAAAATCCTGCAGAATAATAAACAGCTTATGAATTTTTCTCTCTTATTACACCTTACTTAGTATATGTCAAGCAATATTTGCATAATTTATATATAATTATACATATATACATTCTGTGGTGGCTTTCGCCATTATTTTTACAATAGGTTGTGTAATAAAAAATTTTCTTCCATATTTTCTTTCTTCCATTTATTTAATTTTAAAAACATTTTCTCTTGCATCCCGATACTCTTAAATTTTATCCTCTGTGAATATATTCGAAGAAGAAATATTTAAATTTACCTTAAATAAAGGTATTAGAATTTCTATTTTTTGAGACAAATATTCAGGCGAAAGAACAACTACAATACTTCTTTGTCATGCCCTATAAAAAAGAACTCTCTGTTGCAGCTTCGTCCAACAACAACGATGCCACAGTTTTCTTTTACAGCATAACTTCAAAAATTTAGTATATTTTTCTCACTGCCTGTTTACATTACAGCCATTTTTTTTGTTGACTCCTATCTCCTGTTATTTTAGCATGTTAATGTTTTCTTGCGTAGATGTCTTCAAGCAACATCCAATCAATGGTGGTCAGATGCCGGATAAGAAAACTGTTTTGCCTAGCAAAGTTCTTGAAATAATTAAACCGGGAATGAGCATCTTCATTGGGACAGGAGCAGCTGAACCAAGAACACTAGTAAAGCATCTGATGGCATCCAGCGCTCCAAATTTGGAGGATCTCGAGCTGATACAGCTTGTAAGCCTCGGTGATACGGTTTCGATTAAAGAGCTTTACTCTCAAAAATTCCGCCTTAAGACCTTTTATTCCGGATGGGCGGCAAGGGAAGCGATTACCGCCGGAAGGGTCGATTTAATTCCCTGCCGTTTTTCCAAAATTCCCCGCCTTATTAAAACCGGACGAGTCCGCATTGATGTCGCCTTTGTTCAGGTTTCGCCTCCGGATAAATCAGGAAACTGCAGTTTGGGAATCGCCATAGATGTTGCTCGTGACGCAATGGAAAAAGCATCTGTTGTCGTCGGGGAAATAAACACAAAAATTCCCGAAACCTTTGGGGATACCTTTGTGCATGTTTCGGATTTCGACATGATGGTTCATTCAACTGATGACCCCATATATTTTCCCCGTTGGCTTGACGACACAGTATTTGACAAGGTAGCTGCAAATGTTGCGTCGGTTATTGAAAACGGAAGCTGCATATCTTTCTCAATCGGACCGCTGTTTGAAGCTTTAAGCCGTCATCTTTCCAAAAAACGCGATCTTGGAATACATTCTCCGTTTTTCACAGACGCTCTCATGGATCTTATGAAAAGCGGAGCCGTCACTAACAGGAAAAAAGAAACCTGGCAGGGAAAGTCTCTTACTTCCTATGCACTCGGAACTCCTGAGCTTATGTCATGGCTCAACCACAACCCTCTTGTAGAATTTCAGAGTATCGACAAAGTGTTCGATCCTGTTATAATCGGAAGCAATCCCAGGTTTATTGCCGTTTTTCAGGCAAGGAAAGTTGATTTGTCCGGCCTTATTGCGCTCAACATCGGGAAAGGAACTGTTGCAGCCGGGCCCGGAGAAGCTATGGATTTTTTTACAGGGGCTGAAATATCACAAGGCGGGCGGAATATTTTTGCACTTCCGAGCCGAAACCGAAAGGGAGAACCTAACATCAGAATTTCGGTTGGGAGTTTGCATAACAGATTCAGCCTCAGGGAATCAGTAGATCTTGTTGTTACCGAATATGGAACAGCTCATCTGAATGGTCTGACAGTGCGCGAAAGAGCGCAGGCGCTGATTGATATAGCTCATCCATCTGACCGCCCGAAACTCGTCGAGCAGGCAAAGCAGGAAAGGATTCTATATCACGACCAGATTTTTCTTCCTGAGTGCGGGCATCTCTATCCTGCCGGGATTAGTACGGAACATATTTTTAAAGACGGTATTACAGTCAGGTTCAGAGCCATCAAGCCGTCCGATGAAGAAGATATGCGCCGGCTCTTCTATCGTTTTTCCGACGAAGCCGTCTACTACAGATATTTTTCAACAGTTAAAACAATGCCCCACTCCAGAATGCAGGAATATGTCAATGTCGATTTCAGCCGGACGATGTCTGTTGTCGGCGTAATTGAAGAACATGGTCATGAACACATTATAGCAGAAGCAAGGTATATAAAAAACCGGCAGAATCTCTTTGCAGAAGTTGCTTTCATCGTTGATGAAAAATATCAGCGCCTCGGAATAGCAACATATATGTATCAAACGCTTATACGTCTTGCTAAAGAAGAAGGGTTGCACGGATTCACTGCGGATGTTCTCTCTTCAAACATAGAAATGATGAAGGTTTTCTCAAAAAGCGGGAACAGAACATCTGCAAACCTGGAAAATGGCTTGTACGAAGTGGCAATACAGTTTTGACGGCTTTGTAAACACTTTACTATTGTCTTTAAATCGTTTATATCAACCGAAACAGAGATTTATCAGATAAAAGCTTTGTATAATTCATATTTGAAAGTCAGATGCATAAATTGTTAGGCCATAACATAAAGATTTTCTTTTCGGCGGTAATTACTTTTTTTCTTGTTACCGGCTGCGCATCAAGCTACCAGGAAGGACCGGATCTTTCAGAGGCTTACAGAATTGATGTGGAAAGGATTCTGCGCGATGAAGTAAAATTATGGACAGATACTCCTCACCGCATGGGCGGAAAAAGTTCATCAGGCACCGATTGTTCAGGTTTTGTTATGACTGTATATTATAAGCTTTTCGGAATTAAGCTTCCACGCGATATGGAAAACCAGGCTGCAGTCGGTGTTTTCACAGATAAAAATGAACTTAAACCGGGTGACCTTGTTTTCTTCAGACCGCCCAAAATACAAAGACATGTTGGAATATATCTCAGTAACGGTGAATTTGCCCATACATCGAGCCGGAAGGGAGTTACAATTTCAAGAATTGATGATCCATACTGGAATAAATCTTACTGGACGTCACGGCGAATTCTGCCATGATTCAAATCACAGACCGGATATCGATCCGCGAATATGAAATTAAAGAAGAATTTATTCAGGCTTCCGGACCTGGCGGTCAGAATGTCAACAAGGTCGCTTCGGCGGTTCAGCTTCATTTTGACATAAAAAACTCGCCCTCGCTTCCGGAAGATGTTGCCAAACGACTCATCCTTGCGGGAGGCAGGAGGGTTTCATCGGAAGGCGTTTTAATTATAACCGCCCGCAGATTCAGGGAACAAAGCAAAAACCGTAAAGATGCCTTAAGCCGCCTTATGGAAATGATACGTAAAGCCTCTGAAACGGAGAAACAACGTATTAAAACAAAACCTTCCCGCAAAGCGAAAATTAAACGACTTGAAATAAAGCGACATCGAAGCGGGATAAAAAGGATAAGAAAGCCTGCATTGCTCACGGAAGAATAAATCTTCAGAATACAAAATCTGCAACAATAACGCTCTCACACAGATCCTTGATCGTTTTCAGTACTTCCAGATGCATAGGGTGTATCTGGTATCTTTTCAGGGATTCCGTGTCTTCAAAAACGGATACAAGCGCAAAATCATATGATCTTTCCGACCGAATAATATCTCGCCCGAATTCGTAATTCTTAATTTCTGGAATTACTCCTGGAAGAGCTCCCAGTTTTTTTTCAATTTCGACGATGCCTTCCGCCTGCGCATCCTTCTTGAATTTCAACATTACGACATGCTTTATCATTTTATTCCTTTCAAATATAAACTCTCCTTACCCGCTCCGTAAGCGATGAAACCACCTCATAATTGATGGTTCCAATAAGGGATGAAATTTCATCAGCGCTGATTTCCGTGTCTTTCTGTTTTCCCAATATTACTACCTCATCGCCTTGTTTTACCCCGGCAATATCACCGACATCAAGCATTGTCATATCCATGCATACCCGCCCTGCTATAGGCGCTCTTTCCCCGCAGATAAGCATGTGCCCGCGTGAAGAAAGGAGTCGGCTGTATCCGTCCGCATATCCCACAGGAACTGTCGCAATTGTTGTTGGTTTTTTTGTTTCATAAGTTGCGCCGTAACTGACTTTAAAACCGGCAGGAACATCTTTCAGATGAATGATTATGGATTTAAGAGACATTGCAGGCATAAGCGCCGCATTATGGTTCATGGTTTCTTCGGACGGATAGAGCCCATACATCGCTATGCCTGCCCGAACCATATCAAGATGTGTTTCCGGCATATCAATTATTCCTGCACTGTTTGCCGCATGTCTGACGCAAAAATCAATCTCTTTTCTTTTAAGATTACCGATAAAATTCATAAATATTTCAAATTGTCTTATAGAATAAGATTTATCTGAACTGTCCGCCATTGAAAAATGGGTAAATATACCTTCCGCGTTCAGGCCTGAAAGCCGGACAATCGATTCGACTTCGCGCAATGCAGATTCTGAGTCCGGCAATATTCCAAGCCTTCCCATTCCTGTGTCTATCTTTATATGAATCCTGATTTTACTCTTGTGCAACAGCGCAAAAGAAGAGAGTTCTTTCGCCGTTTGAAGGGAATAAACAGTTTGGGTAAGATCAAATTTTAAAATTTCTTTATAAAAAAGCGGGGGAGTGTATCCAAAAATTAAAATCGGCGCATCAATTCCTGCATTTCTTAATATCACTGCCTCGTCTATCCGGGCAACACCCAGAACTTTGGCGCCGTTATTAAGAGCGCAACGCGCAACTTCCACGGAACCATGTCCATATCCGTTTGCTTTTACCACGGCCATCAGGCGCGAGTTGGGATCAGCAATTCGTCGCAGCTCACGTATATTATGGGCAATAGCCTTAAGGTCAACTTCAGCCCAGAGAATTTCTTCTGCCAATTAAGCCTCACATTAATTGAAGATCCATGCAGCAAGCTGCATGGAATCTTTCTGACATTGATGCATGCTTGTACTGATACACCCTGCCGACAGTTTGTTTAGATTGAGAATGATTTGTTATATCAGTTCTATTCCACAGGCCATTGAAACTCCGCCGCCACCGCAAAGAGTTGCAAGACCGAGGGTTTTCCCTTTTTTCCTCATCGCATGAATTAATGTAACAATAATTCTTGCACCTGTAGCGCCTACAGGATGCCCGAGACCGATACCCGAACCGTTAACATTTGTAATCTCTCTGTTTAAGCCAAGCTCTCTTTCACACGCTATGTATTGCGCGGCAAAGGCTTCATTTACTTCTATCAGTTCAAAATCCTCGATCTTAAGCCCGCTTCTCTTAATCAGATCTCTTACAGCAGGCACAGGAGAAAGCCCCATAACGGAAGGATGACAACCGCCTCTTCCTGTTGCTTTGATTCTGGCCAGAGGTTTTAATCCAAGCTCTTTTGCTTTTTCGGCAGACATGATTATTAATCCTGCCGAACCGTCATTAATTCCGCTTGAATTTCCGGCGGTAACCTTCCCGGTCTTTGGGATAAATGCGGCGGGGAGTTTTTGGAGCTGTTCCATTGTCAGGCCCGGCCTGAAATGTTCGTCTTTATCAAAAATTAAAGTTTCCTTCTTCTTTCCCGGAATTTCAACCGGCACTATCTCTTCCCTGAATGAACCGTCTTTAGTTGCTCTTTCGGCTTCGTTCTGGCTTCTTAAGGCAACTTCATCCATTTCCTGCCTGCTTATATTCATATGCTGTGCGATGAATTCCGCCGTATGTCCCATGATATAAGGTTTCCCCTTGAAAAGGCTGAGAGGAGTCTCCTCGGCATTTACAGGGCCGTCCTCCGGATGGGGTATAATATGAGATCCGCAATGCAGGGCATGAATCATGGCATCCACAAAAACCTGATCCTGCAGCCGGCAGCCCCATCTGGCACCGGGTACCGTGTATGCAACCCCCGACATGTGTTCAACTCCTCCGGCAAGTATGACATCTGCCATGCCGGCCTGAATCATCGCCATCCCTGAAATAACGGCTTCCATGCCGGAAATACATACCCGGTTGATTGTTGCAGCGGTTGTTGTATCGGGTATTCCGGCCAAAAGGGCGCTTACCCGTGCAACGTTGAGTGCGTCAGCAGGTTCCATACAGCATCCGTAACGGACATCATCTATCAGAACCGGATCAATGCCGGCTCTTTTTATGGCCTCTTTCATTGTAACGCTTCCGATAACAGCAGCATTGCTGTCCCGCAGAGTCCCGCCAAAAGCGCCAATAGCTGTCCGGCACCCTGAAACAATAACTACTTCTTTCATTATTTCTCCTTTATAGGTGGCTTCGTAAAAAGTTATTCTGTCCACCTCTGGCGGATTACTTTGCCGCCTGAATGTTGAGTTTTTATGATGACATCGTTATTAAAGCAAAGGGTTTTTCCCCCGCTCCATTGCTATCCGCATATATGTTTCTGCTCCGGATTCAGGCGGAATATACTGTTCGCTTTCAGGCTTCTTTACAAGCTTGAGAGCATCTGTCGGGCAGGTTGTAACGCAGAGCCCGCAGCCTATGCAGCGGTCAAGATTTATCTTTGCCTTTTCATCAACAATAGTAATAGCATCCATCTGGCAGCGATCAAGACAAGTTTCACATCCTGTGCAGTCATCATCATCAACAACGGCATAATAATTGCTCTGTACCGCCGCTGAAGGAACCGGTTGTTTCTTGAGAGCTCTGAGCATTCCGCAGCAATCACCGCAGCAGCTGCACATTCCACCCACTTTTTTTGAATTAAAAGGCTGGATTACCAGTCCTGCTTCTTCATTTTTTCTTAATATTTCCTTAGCCTCTTCCACACTGATATACCGTCCCATTTTGTTTTCAACATAATAATGGCCGTGAGATCCAAATAAAAAGCAGGCTTCTACGGGCTTATCACAGCCCTTGTCAATATGCTTGGCCATTGTTCTACAGATGCACGGTGCAACTGCTATCGTCGTCTGGCTTTCAAGAATCTGCATGGCATCTTCATATGGAGCAACCGGCCAGTTTACTACTATCTCTCTGTTGATCGGTATCGAGCGCATCATGGGGGTTTTAAAGGCCTGCATTGTTTTACCGAAAGCAGCGTCAAAATAATTATCCATATCGGCCGCAAGTTCCTTATTCATTGTTCCAAGCTGAAACTCGTAAATCCCGACAATATAAGGGACGGCACAATATCGTGCCCCGTCATCTTTTCTGTGCCTGAAAAGAAGCCCTTTTTTCGCCATCTTTTCCATTCTGTCTGAGGTTTCAGAAGGGTCAAGCCCAAGTCTTTTTGCCACATCTTCCGGTTTTTCAAGTAAAGGAGAGAGTTTTAGAAAAAATTCGGCCTCGTCTTCGGTAAAAAGCCTCTTTAATATTTTTATCTCCACTTTGCTCTCTGTTTCAGGAAAGCCGGTCGCAAGATCATCCAGACGTTTTCTTAATTTGTCATAAACATTTTCCATAAATCCTCCTGTTATATTTTATAAAATATCTCTCGAAATATTAACGTTTATAAGCCTGATAATTCATATTTTAAAAAAAGTTTCGTCAAACTCCGGCTTCCCGTCATAACGACTCATAAAGAAACCGGGAAGCTGATCTATGTTTTCAAATAAAGCCGGATCAACAATAATGCCTGCCTTGTGGAGCGCCTTAACAATTGATTCCGGCTTGGGCGGGCAACCCTTGATCGGTATCATCTCTTTTATATCGGGATTCTCCTTGTTCGCCTGGTAGATGCACTTCCCGAGCAGAATTGTTTTTTTCATGCCCTTTGTCGGCTTCATCAACTTTCCTGTAAGTACTTCCACACCATCCCAGGGCTCTCCCTTCCATGCATATCTTATAGCCGTGAGTATTAATCCGTTTACCCCCGAACAATAAGTGCACATGGACAGGTCATACTTGCGGTAAGATACCCCTCTGATTCCCATCTTTGCAAGAGGAAGAGGCAAAGACCCGTCGCCGGTTTCACTGTATTGAAAATCATATTCATGCCGAAAGGCAACAGATTCGATTTTTTCTCCGACAGTTTCAATATCGGAAAGATCACAAGGCCTCTTTCTGTTCTTTGCAGCAATAAGAAGATGCGGAACATCTGACCCTTCGTATCCGAGAATCTTGGCGCCGACGAGATCGGCGGACAACACATCGGAGGATGCCACTAAAAGATTGCTTCTTCGGATGCGACCGTCGAAACTTGGTCCACGTTCATTTGTATAAATTCCATCCAGAAGCGTCAACATTGGAGGCATTTTGTCGGCAAGTCTTGCCACCATGAAATTCAAGTCTTTTTCGGTGTCTGCGCTGTGACAGAGCTTGCGCGATTTGATATCGATCATGCCTTTAAGATTTTTAATGCCCAAGCTTACAACTGTTTGATTGTGAGATTTCATGACAGGAATATCAACCACAAAATCGCTGTGTAAAATATCGGTATTGAATGAAAGAGCTACTCCATCTCCAAGATCGACCTTTTCAAAGGGTCTTTCAAAAACATTAATATACTTAACACCATACCTTTTTTTTAATTCTCCATATCCCAGGCTTTCAAAGGCATGAGCAGGGGTTGCTATATCCTTCGGGGCCATTGTAACTGTTCCTTCACCGATAGTTATATCGTCAATCCCCCTTTTTTTTAAAAGCACAACTATGTCTTCGATTACCCTTGAAGTTGTTATTACGCCCCATTTTGGGAAATTGACAGCGCGTGTCCAGAAAACAATATTCGGTTTTATGAAAACCTTTGCTTTTGAAGGAAGATGATCAAGGCTATGTGAAAGCTCAACGACTTTCCTCACGGATTCATACGGTT
>JBFYVZ010000274.1:0-3262 GCA_041298995.1 Desulfobacteraceae bacterium | reverse complement strand
AGCCAGTGTCAGGGCGTTTGTGGCAAGATTTTCCAGGCCGTCGGGGTGGCGCTGCCGCCGACAATCCGGGAACTATGAATCGCACGCAAAAGCTGAACGGTAGTGCCAAGACCCTGTGCCAATCTTGTAGTGCGCCGTAATTATTGAACATTAAAAAACGCACTGTCGAAGATCAGTCGATGTATTCAAACACCGAGTGAAGCTCATCATGATGATCCTCATACTCATCTCTGATCATCCTTGCGGGGTATGAATCAGAGATTAGCACACTGTCCGAATTTTGGGGACCACGCCGAGTATTGCGGATCATTCGAAAGGTACACTTACCTTCAAATGTACGTTGCAATCCAGAAAATCGGCAATATTAACAGAGGAGTGAAAGGCACTGTGTTATGCAAGCCAATGTATCAAATTTTTCAATTTCAGACTCCCAAAAATCCCTTGGGCAAACGAAGTTTGATCAACACTTCAAAGATAAGATAACAGCCAATAGAGCCTATCAGCGCCCACCCAATTACCGTCTTCCAGGATTGAAGTCCTACAAACCTGAGAAGGAACGCCATAAAAAGAAAAGTGATGATCAGAAACCCAAGGTAATCTATCAAAATGCCATAGAGAATGAGAGCTATAATGACGAAAAAGACCTTCACCCATCTGATCTTTTCTGAGAGAAATTCCTTCACGTACCCCACGTTTTCTTTCTGGGTAGTTGTCTTTACAATGAGCCCAATGGACAGTACTCCTAAAATGATCCCAAGCCACAGAGGGAAAAATCCAGGGCCAGGATTATGAATATTGCCATACGGAAGTGTACCTGCCCCCCAGCAGATGAGTACTGCAATGATTAATAAAACAATTCCACTCCATTGATCAACTTTTTTCATTCGTTACCCTCTTCCAAAGATTAATATCGTCCAAACTGCGATTCCGTCTTTTAAACTTTCGGTGAAAATTAAAATCTTTGCAATATTTTATTACCAAGACCAACTCTTCCGACCTTGGAAAGGTGATTCATTGTCATTGTTTCAACAACCTTTATCTAAATATTATCCTCTGATCCACTTCATATGATTTCCATAGGTATTAGGATCCAAAACAGCTTCGATCAAACTCAATTGATTTCGGTTCATCGCAACTTCGAGTGCTCGATCAAATTCCCTTTCTGTTTTTACGCGAAATCCCTGGCCTCCAAACGCCTTAATGAGTATTGAAAAATCAGGATTTTTCAGTTGAACGCCAACTGGGACATACCCCTTGTCTTTTTGTTTTATTCTGATGAGACCGAGGCTGTTATCTGAAAAGACAATAATAATGATTGGAAGATTCAGGCGGGAACATGTCTCTAACTCTTGTAGACGCATCAAAAGCCCACCATCCCCGGTAAAACAGACCACCTTTTTGTTCGGCATTGCAAGCTGAGCTGCAATGGCAGCTGGCAATGCGATCCCCATCGTACTCAATCCCTTGGAGGTGAAATAGGTTTTGGGGTGGCGAACCTGCCACACATAATTCACCATTGAATTAAAAGCCCCTATATCCGTCGCTAAAATCCCATCGATAGGCAATTTTTCCCGTGTGATTTGGATGATACGATGAAGGGGCAGAACATCCCGGGAATCAGAAAGTTTCTTCCTCACATGCTCACGCATTTTCTCCAGATATTTTGAATCCCATTTTTTAGGTTCTATGTGGCTGTGCGCGAATGTCGTTAATACTGTTTGAATATCCCCAATGATCTCCATTTCTGCAGGATAAATGGCGTCTAAGTTTGCCTGAAACCCGATATGAATTACAGGCTGGATCAATCCCCAGGGTTTTGGCAAAAATTCAATGCCATCGACTCCTAAAAAAATTAAAAGATCGCTTTTCCCGATGATGGCATCATCAAACGTCCCTTTAAGATATGATCCAAGAAAAACACCCCCATATAAACGATGGGTCTCATCCAATACTCCTCTTCCTTTCAAACTGACCATGACCGGAACATTCCATTGTTCAGATAGTGAAGTCAGCAATTTCCCTGCATTACAACGCTTTGCCTCTATCCCAGCGATGATCACCGGAAAATTTGCAAGTCTGATCCTTTCCACTACCCTCTGGATTGCCTTCGGATCTTTAGGAGTGAACCGGGAAAGACGGACGGCCTCATCCTTTTTTCGAACCTTATAGGTTGCCTTTCCACTGGCCTCATCATTTGGAAAATCGAGATGGACTGGGCCTGGCTTTTCCTCTTTTGAAATCATGATGGCTTTTTCTATGACATCCTGAACTTGACTTGATGCGATCGTCATTTGATATTTTGTGATAGGAGAAAAAAACATTTTCTGGTCAAATTTTTGAGTGGAGATAGACTCGTAATGTTTAGAAGGATGGCACTCTGTAATGGCTAAAAGGGGAATGCGTTCCAGGTACGCATAGGCAACCCCACTTGCCATATTCGTTGCCCCAGGGCCCAAAATCGAAAAACAAACCCCAGGCTTCTCTTTAATCTCTCCATAAACAGCAGCGATGATAGCTGCAGATCCTTCATGGTTGGAGAGGATGGTCTCAATCCCTAATTTTCTTGCTGCGTCGATGAGATCTGTTGTCGCTCCACCACCTGGGATTCCAAAAATTCGATCAATCCCTTCTCCTCTCAATACTTCAGCAATCACATCTACCGTTCTTAACATATTCTATTTTCCTTTATTGTCTCGTTCGGGGATCGGAGCCTCTTTCATCAATATCAGGTATTGGGCAAGGCGACTTGAACCGCCGTGTACGGACCCCTATGCCCGGTGGTGTGGGAGAGCGAAGGCAGTGAGGCCTTCCTCTGTCCCAATTTTGTGGAATAAACTAATTTTTATAACGCGGGAAGGTCGTTTCCCTCTTCCTTAGGCAGTCCCCATCCCCAGGTTCCACATCCGAACCCGATTATAAGCCGCAACCGTCAGGGTAAAGTACCAAGAGATCTTCTCAGTGCCTCGGTAACGGGCTTTTCGTAGGGCATGACCCCCGTAACAGAGATTCGACTCCTTCCCCTTTCTCTTGCGGTAAAGGCGGGATCAAAGACGTCATTTCAAAGCTTTGTAAGCATGCCTGTCCGAGAGACTTTCAATTCCTATCCAAAGAGCTAAAATGTTAAGGATTTTTCATTACATCTCTCGAATTGAAGTAGATAGGGTTTTCCATGCGGACCGAAGAACCACTACGTCATGGCCTATTTCAATGATCCGGCAACCCATATTGATATACTCCTTCGCTTCCTTTTCCCAGGGTTGAC
>JBFYVZ010000258.1:0-25361 GCA_041298995.1 Desulfobacteraceae bacterium | reverse complement strand
TAAGAGAGACAGCTTCTTTTATCCTGTCCATATCCATGTTATCGAGCATGATAACATCTGCTTTTGCTTCAAGGGCTTCCTTTACTGAAGGTAAATCGGAGACCTCAACTTCAATTTTAACCAGATGAGAAACTTTGTCCCGCAGGTTTTCAACCGCCTTTGTAATTCCGCCGCATGCGACAATATGATTATCCTTTATCAATACGCCGTCATATAGCCCCATTCTATGATTATACGCTCCGCCGACTCTTACGGCATATTTTTCAAGCATTCTCCATCCGGGTATTGTTTTTCGGGTATCAACAAGGCGAATCTTTCTGTCATCAAGATTTTCGACATAGGAACGGACATTTGTCGCTATGCCTGAAAGTCGCTGGATAAAGTTCAAAGCAGTGCGTTCACCTTTTAAAAGAGTACGGAGTCTTCCTTCAATCACCATTACGACATTATCTTTTGCGACAGAATCGCCGTCTTTAAACAGAAACCTGCAAACAACATCCGGATCGATACAGGTAAAAACGTCTCCGGATATTTCAAGTCCCGCGATCACAAGCGGCTCTTTGGCAACGATAATGCCTTTCCCCATGATTTCAGAATCAATTATATTATCCGTGGTTATATCACCGGGGCCAATATCCTCCTTAAGAGCAATTTGAATGAGGTCTTTTATGGAATGCATAGCAAATTTCCCTGCTTCAGGCGGAGATAATTTATCATAAAAACCGTCAGTATCAATTCCAGCCTTTCGTATTTCGGACACAGCGCTTCGAAATTCGATGTCCGATATTCCATAGTCTCTTTATGATGCTTCAATACTCCTGATTTTGTCAAGGTTTGTCATCAGCTTCTGCTGTTTTTCAACAAAATTCTGATGCTTTTCTCTTACCTTTTCTACAATGTCTGCCGGGGCTTTTGAAAGGAAATCATCATTTCTCAGTTTCTTTATTGAAGCGGCAATCTCACTTTGCAGTTTGGTCAGTTCTTTTTCGAGGCGCTCTTTTTCCTTTGAAAAATCGATTATTCCTTCAAGAGAAATATACATTATTGCACCGCTTACAACTGTCGTAGCGGCCTTTTTGGGCCTTTTCCCAGGTTCTGTCACTGAAAAAGATTTCAGACCGGCGAGGTTTATAATAATATCATCGTTAAGGGAAAGGGTTTTTCTCAGCAAGTCGTCATCAGACTGCAGGATGACATCGATAGATGCTGAAGGAGATATGTTCATTTCTCCTCTAACATTTCTTATCCCTGTTATTATCCGTATAATAAGGTCCATCGTGGGTTCTGATTCAGGATCACAGAATAAAGACGCAAAATCTTTTTCATCTGCCGGAAAAACGGCTTTCATGATGGAACCTTTTGTTCCGGGAAGTTTGTGCCAGATCTCTTCCGTGACAAACGGTATAAATGGATGGAGCAGAATAAGGGTGTCATGCAGGACCCGCCAGAGAACGCTGAGCGCGGCATCTTTTTTCTCTTCACCCTTATGCCCGTAGAGACAGGGTTTTATGGCTTCCAGATACCAGTCGCACAGCTCATGCCAGACAAATTTATATAATGTGCCGGCTGCATCATTGAATCTGTAACTGTCAATTGAGCCGGCAACACTCTCGCTTGTCTGCTTCAGCCTTGCAAGTATCCATTTGTCCGGGAGAGACAGATCCGCAAATTTGATTTCAGTGTAACCCTGCTTCAAATGCATGAGCGAAAAACGGCCGGCGTTCCAAAGCTTGTTGATAAAATGGCGATATCCTTCAACCCTCTTTTCGGACATCTTTATGTCCCTGCCCTGTGCTGCGAACGCGGCAAGTGTCATCCGGAAAGCATCGGTTCCGTACTGATCGATAATGTTTAAGGGATCAATGACGTTTCCTTTTGACTTGCTCATTTTCTTGCCGTCTTCATCCCGGACAAGGGCATGGACGTACACATCCCTGAAAGGAACATCTTTCATGAAGTGAATGCCCATCATCATCATCCGGGCAATCCAGAAGAAAAGAATATCAAAACCTGTAACAAGAACGGATGTCGGGTAAAAGGTCTTAAGCAACTGCGTATTGTCCGGCCATCCCATTGTTGAAAAAGGCCAGAGGGCGGAACTGAACCAGGTGTCAAGTACATCTGTCTCCTGCGCCAGAATGGTGTTTCCGCACGCGGAGCAGGTTTCCGGCGCCTCCATCGATACTATCATGTGCCGGCATTTTTCACATGTCCATGCCGGTATCTGGTGCCCCCACCAGATCTGGCGCGAAATGCACCAGTCTTTTATATTTCTCATCCAGTCAAAATAGGTATTCGTCCAGATTTCAGGGACTATCTTTGTGCTTCCGTTTTCAACTGCTTCTATTGCTTTTTCCGCAAGGGGCTTTACTTTAACAAACCACTGCCTGGACAGGTTTGGTTCGACGATGGTTTTGCATCTGTAACAGTGTCCGACATTGTGCTTTATAGGCTCCATTTTTTCAAGAAGCCCTTCTCTCTTAAGTGCTTTTACAACCGATTCTCTGCATTTAAAGCGGTCAAGCCCCTCAAATTTTCCGGCTTCGGGAGTCATTTTTCCGTTATCGTCTATGACTTTTATTTCAGGCAGGTTATGCCTTTTCCCTATTTCAAAGTCATTTGGATCATGTGCAGGAGTTACCTTCAAAGCTCCTGTCCCAAAAGCCATGTCAACATAGCTATCCATTATTATGGGTATATTTCTATTTAAAAGAGGAAGGATAACCGAATCTGTTTCAAGATTCCGGTATCGAGGATCATCGGGGTTAACCGCGACGGCGGTATCTCCAAGCATTGTCTCCGGCCGGGTTGTCGCAATAACTATGCTTCCTGAACCGTCTGAGAAAGGGTATCTGATATAATACAGATGGCTGTCAACCTCCTCGTGTTCAACTTCGAGATCGGCAAGTGCGGTATGGCAGCGGTGGCACCAGTTTATAATATAATTCCCCCTGTAGATAAGTCCTTCCTGATAAAGCTGTACAAAAACCTTGCGAACCGCAATTGAAAGACCTTCATCCATGGTAAATCGTTCAAGTTTCCAGTCGCATGAAGCGCCAAGACGCTTGAGCTGGTTTATAATTGCACTCCCTGATTGACTGCGCCATTCCCAGACGGCGTCTATAAATTTTTCACGTCCCAGTTTATGCCTGTCGGTTCCTTCGGAAGCCAGTTTCTTTTCAACAACATTCTGGGTCGCAATTCCGGCATGATCCGTACCGGGCATCCAGAGCACATTGTCGCCGCGTAATCTCCTGTAACGGCAAAGTATATCCTGCATGGTGACATTAAGGGCGTGCCCCATATGAAGCACTCCTGTTACATTTGGCGGAGGAATTACAATTGAATAACTTTTTTGATTGCTTTTTTCCATGGCTGCGAAAAGCTGTCTCTTCTCCCAGAATTCATACCAGCGTTTTTCAACTTCCCGCGGCTCATAACTCTTTTCAAGCAAATCTGAACTCATAAATATTACTCCTAAAAACAAAAATGATGGCTCGACAGATCTTCATTCCCCTCCCTTGACGGGAGGGGACAAAGGGGAGGGTGAGACAAATGTATAAAAACTTATACCGTTCACTATAATAATTATGCTGCTAATAAAAAAAGGGGATTATAATAATCCCCGGTCTTATTGAAACAAATTTATCGGACTGTTCCAGAGATATGTCCCCGGTAAAAGAGAATTATCAGTCGATATCTTCTTCTTCATTAACATGAAGAATATTCTTCAGCCTTATTATCTCCTGTGAAACAGCCCTTTCGATCACCTTATAAAGTATGCCGTCAATTTTCTCTCCGAGCATCTTCCGAACCACCCGTTCGATAGCTTCTTCAAGCTGCTTTGCCGATACAGATATTATTTCTGATTTTTCCTGGCCGGAATCCAGATCAACGGTTTCAGAAATATCTCCGGATATAACAATCCCATCATCTATTTTGAGACCCAGTGAGGCAGCAAAATCATCTTTTTGAAAATTGTCTATCTCAGTATCATCATCAAGATCTTTTATAATAATGTCCGATTCCTGAATCTCAGGGTCATCAACTACATCTGTAAGCTCGATGATTTCTTCTTCATCCGGATTATTAACGGATTTGTTCTTTTCGTCCATAATGATCCCCCATTTTTAATAAGGCACTTAGAAAAAAGGCGAAAGCGAAACAAGTCCCAACAATTACTTGGGAAACTATCATATGCGGCCATGGGTGTCAAGATGTTTGCCGCTTTATCAATTCTTGGCAATGGCTGGAGCCGCCGTGCGTCCGCAATGAGCATGATAGTGATGGAGAAAGTGTCGAAGCGCCCGGTATGAACCGGATATTTTTAAATGTTATTGACAGCCATTGATAACTAGTTGACTGGAAAGCGGTTTTAAGCTATTTTGCACAAGCCGAAAATAAAGAATAACAAGCAAAAATCTGAAACGGCAATTATAAGGTTATAAAATGATAAATACCAATTTAAACAGGATCCGCCAGAGCCTTGTTTCAAAGCTCATCCTATCTGTAGGTTTAATCCTTCTCATAAGCATGTCAACTTGGGCGTATTTCAACATAAAATATCTGAAAGAAAAAGTCATAAGCAACGTCATAGAAGAAACCGACAGGCTGAGTAACACCATAAAGCTCGGAACCCATTACGCTATGATGCTCAACTCAAGAGATGACATCAACCAGATCATAAACAACATTGGGAAACAGCCTGAAATAAAAAATATCCGCCTTTACAACAAAGATGGGCAGATAAAATATTCAAACAGCGCTTCCGAAATAGATTCTAAAACGAACATAAAAGACGAGGCCTGCTATATCTGCCACAGATCAGAACCGCCGCAGGTTTCAATAAGCATAGATGAAAGAACCCGCATTTTTTATTCCAATGACGGCTATCGCCTGCTTGGGATAATAAGTCCCGTTGAAAACGAACCAGGCTGCTCAACGGACAGTTGCCATGTCCACCCCCCGGATAAAAAAATCCTCGGCGCGCTCGATGTTGTAGTTTCCCTTGAAGGAACGGACAAGGAGATACTCCGCACTGAAAAAGGCATAACAGCGCTTGCTCTTTTTGTTTTCATCTTAAGCTCGGCCATAATATTTGTTTTCGTCTTAAGATTTGTAAACAGACCCGTAAAAAGGCTCATTGAAGGGACAAAGCAGATCGCTAAAGGCGATTACGGCTTCGCGGTTGAAATCGGGCAAAACGATGAGATGGGCCAGCTTGCCTCAGCCATTAATCAGATGGGAAAGGAGATAGGTGAAAACCAGGCCGAACTAAACAGGCAAAGGGATGAATATCAGAATCTTTTTGAGCTCGTGCCATGCATAATAACGGTACAGGACAGGGATTATAAACTTATCCAGTATAACAGGGAATTCGCCGACAAGTTCGCACCGAAACCCGGAGATTACTGCTATCATGTATATAAAGGACGGAGTGAAAAATGCGTAAACTGCCCGGTTGAAAAGACATTTTTGGACGGCAAATCCCACTACAGCGAGGAAACTGGCTATAACAAGGACGGGACGCTAACACACTGGATAGTGAACACCTCCCCGATAAAAAATTCAAAGGGCGAAATAATCGCCACAATGGAGATGAACCTTGACATAACCCAAAGAAAGCTTCTCGAGGAAAAATTCGAAAAATCGGAGAAAAAATATTACGCGATATTCAACAACATACCCAACCCGGTCTTCGTGCTTGATATGGACAGCCTTGAAATACTCGACTACAATGAAAGTGTAACAACGGTTTACGGTTTCGCAAAAAATGAAATCATCTATAACTCTTTCCTTGATTTGTTTAAGGAAGAGGAAAGAGAGCAATTCGGCTTCAAGATGAGGGTCTATTCCGTTCTGAACCAGGTGAAGCAGATAAGAAAGGATGGAAACATAGTATTTGTAAATATAAGGATATCCCCTTCGGAATATCCCGGACAGAAGGTTTTTCTGGTTACAACAAGCGACATCACAAAAAGGCTTGAAGCCGAGCAGCAGCTTATACAGGCAAGCAAGATGGCCACTCTCGGTGAAATGGCAACAGGCGTAGCACACGAACTCAACCAGCCCCTTACCGTAATGAAAACGGCAAGCAGTTTTTTGATGAAGAAGGTCGGAAAAAAAGAATCCATACCCGATGAAGTTCTGTTCACGCTTGCCAAAGAAATTGACAGCCACGTTGACCGGGCGACAAAGATAATAAACCACATGAGACAATTCGGACGAAAATCCGATATGACTCTCGAAAAAATCCAGATAAACAGGGTTCTTGAAAGCGCTTTTGAAATATTCAGCCAGCAGCTGAAGGTAAGAGGCATAAAAGTCGTATGGGAGACACAAGAGAATCTCCCCAAGATAATGGCAGACGCAGACCGCCTTGAACAGGTTTTCATCAATCTTTTGATCAATGCGCGCGACTCCATTGAAGAAAGATGCGAAAAGGAAGGTCAGAAATCGTGCGAAAAAAGAATTACGATAAAAACACAACTGGAAAATGAACTGGTTGCCATAATCATAAAAGACACCGGCACCGGAATACCCGCCTCCATTTCCGAAAAGATATTCGAACCCTTTTTTACAACCAAAAAAGTGGGGCAAGGTACAGGCCTCGGCCTCTCAATAAGCTATGGAATTATTCAGGACTGCAAGGGCATCATAAAGGCCATACCCTCGGATGAAGGCGCCTGTTTTGTAATCAAATTTCCCATACCGGATGAAAAATAATGATGGACTCGTAAAAAGTCATTCTAAGGTATCAATGATGGAAAAAACAATTCTTATAGTCGATGATGAAGAAGGAATCAGAAAGGTTCTTGGAATATCGCTTTCCGATATGGGCTATAAGGTCATATCCGCCGAAGATGGGGAGACTGCCCTCAGTCTCTTCAGAAAGATTAAACCACAGATAGTTCTGACCGATATCAAAATGCCGAATATGGACGGAATAGAACTTTTATGCTGTCTGAAAAAAGAAGCGCCCGACACCGAAGTCATTATGATAACAGGGCATGGTGACATTGATCTTGCTATAAAAAGCCTGAAATTTGAGGCAACAGATTTTGTGACCAAGCCTGTTAATGATGAGGTTCTTGAAATTGCTTTGAAAAGAGCCGAAGAACGTATTTCGATGAAACGGCAGATCAGGGAATACACGGAAAATCTTGAACAGCTTGTTGAAGAAAAGAGCAGAAAGCTTGTCGAAGCCGAAAGAATGGCCGCAGTTGGTCAGACAATAGCCGGTCTTTCCCATGCCATAAAAAACATAGCAAGCGGATTAAAGGGCGGAACATTTGTCCTCGAGAAGGGCATGGAGTTGAACAATAAAAAGTATCTCCGGGAAGGCTGGGGAATGGTTAAAGGTAATGTGGACAAGATAAAAAATCTTTCTCTCGACCTTCTCAATTACGGCAAAAGCTCCGGTGCAGTCTTTCTGTTATGCGATCCGAATTCACCGGCAATTGAAGTGGTGAACCTTATGAAGCAAAGGGCATCTGAACACTCCACCGATCTGACCGCCGACCTTGCCGAAGATTTAGAGCCTTTATATTTTGATCCGGAAGGAATACACCGCTGCATTTTAAACCTTGTTGCAAATGCCATAGACGCTTGTGAGGCAGAAAATACCGGAAGCAGAGAGAAAAAAGTCATAGTCAGAACATTGAAAATCAAAGGATGGGGAGTCGAATACCAGGTCATTGACAACTGCGGCGGGATGCCGGATGAGATTAAAAAACAGGTTTTCAGAAACTTCTTCAGCACAAAGGGTTCTTACGGGACCGGAATCGGACTTATGCTAACAAAAAAAATAATAGATGAGCATAAAGGTTTCATCGGATTTGAATCGGAAGAGGGAGTCGGTTCCAGATTCATAATCAGGCTTCCCGAAAAAGACAAACTGTAAATGCCTGATTGAAGATTCACAGCAACAAGCGGCGGGTAATGCGCTCGATGTTTCAGTTAATAAAAACTATTCAAATATCCCTTGACAGTCGTAAGGATATATTTTAGAAGCCTTGCTTAAATTGAGATTCATTGAGACCTTTGAATAGAGCCTTTCTGAGCTTTGTTTTTTTGTAAGGAGATTAAAATGTATCAATTTGTTACCGGCCCCCTTGCATGGTTATCGTTTGGAATTTTCTTTGTCGGAATCATCGTCCGCGCAGTTCTTTATATTAAAGGACTGGACTGGAAAATGGACAGGGTAACCTATTCAGTAAATGTTTCATACGGAATCAAAGGCGCCATAAGGTCCATTTTTCTCTGGCTCATACCTTTTGGTACAAGAGGCTGGCGGGCAAAACCAGGCTTTACAATTCTTTTTTTTGTTTTTCATGCAGGCCTCCTGTTTACACCTCTCTTTCTTGCTGCACATAACATTCTTTTAAAAGAGCGCTGGGGAATAAGCCTTTGGACAATTCCTGATTTTGCAGCAGATCTTTTGACAATAGGAGTAATTGTCTCTTCCGTTATCATAATATTAAGGCGGATAGCCCTTCCTGAGGTAAGAATATTAACAACTGCTTATGACCTTCTCGTGCTTTTAATAGCAACCGCTCCTTTCATCACCGGATTTATTGCCTATCATCAGGCGCCCGGTTATCAGTTCTGGCTGATAACTCACATATTATGCGGTGAAATCATGCTGATTTCAATTCCTTTCACAAAACTATCACATTTCATTCTGTTTTTTATGTCACGGGCTCAGATAGGCATGGATTTCGGCATTAAGCGGGGCGGCATGAAAGGAAAAGGTTTTGCCTGGTAACATATTTACTAACCTTTAATTTTTCGGGAATATGGAAACATGGCTGAAGGAATACTTTGCAACAGAAAACCGGTAAACACAAAGGAAGATCTCCTGACCCTGCTTGCCGATAAAAGCGGCAAACAGTATTATGAAGAGATGAATCAGCTTAACGTGGACAGCGCCGCTTTATGGGCCACGATCCAGAAGTCCTTAAAATCACGACTTAAAACGTGGCTTGAAATCTGCGCCCATTGCGGTCTTTGCGCCGACAGTTGCTTTTACTATCTTGCCAACAACAAGGATCCCAGGCAGGTTCCTTCCTACAAGATCCAGTCCACTCTCGGAGAAATGGTAAAGCGAAAGGGCAATGTCGACAATGCTTTCATGCAGATGGTCATGGATACTGCATGGTCCAAATGCACATGCTGCAACCGCTGCGGGAGTTTCTGCCCTTTTGGAATCGACATGGGGGTTATGTTCGGATACACGAGAGGCCTGTGCTTTTCCCAGGGTTTTGTTCCGTGGGAGATGAAAATCGGCTCGGGCATGCACAGGGTATACAGGGCGCAGATGGATATCTCCTCCGAAGACTGGGTTGATACATGCAGCTGGATGTGCGAAGAGAACGAGGAAGACTGGCCGGGACTTGAGATCCCTGTGGACAAGGAAAATGCCGACATAATTTATACGGTCAACGCAAGAGAGCCCAAACATTATCCTGAAGACATCGCTGAAGCGGCCATCCTGTTTCATCTGGCAGGTGAAAACTGGACAGTCCCAAGCTTAGGATGGGAAGAAACAAGCCTTGCAATGTTCGCAGGCGACTGGGAAGGATGCAGGCTTCAGGTTCAGGAAGTATACAATGCCATGGATAGGCTGAAACCGAAGAGAATGGTCGTCACGGAGTGTGGCCATGCATACCGCGCGACAGTTCTTGAGGGGCCATACTGGGCAGGTCTCAAAACAGGGAAAACTCCGGTAGAAAGCTTTCACTATGTTGAATGGGTGGCTGAAGCATTGAGAACCGGAAAACTCAAAATAGATCCTGCAAAAAAGTTAAAAATGCCTGTAACCTATCAAGATTCTTGCAATTACATCAGGAACGCAGGCCTTGCCGATATTGCAAGGGAGATCATGGGCTATATTGCAGAGGACTTTCGGGAAATGACTCCCTGCAGGGAACATAATTTCTGTTGCGGAGGCGGCGGAGGCCTGAACGGTATAGGCCGGTACCGTGAGCAGCGCAATATAGGGCTCAAGGTAAAGAGGGATCAGATACTTGCAACCGGCGCAAAATTTGTCATATCTCCGTGTCATAACTGCTGGGATGCCATAAGGGACTTGGAAGAAATATTCCATATTGGGATAAAATGGTCGTTTTTAAAACCGATTCTCCTTAAAATGGTCATAGTTCCCGACCATCTTAAACCCGAAAACGGTGAATAGTGATAAAGTTCCTGTAACGAGTCTTTTCCAATAAATATTTTTAAGGATTAGAAACATGAATAAGGGAAGATCATTGTTGCGTTGGGCCGGTTTTTTAGCTGTTGCCATTGTCTCGATATACGGTATCAGTGTCCACGGGGTGGAAAAGATTTCAAATAATACCTCTCCAATAAGAGCGGACGTAATTAAAATTGATGCAATGACCGTTTTCGGCAAACTTGAAAGACCTCCTGTCGAATTCCTTCACGAAGCCCACACAGAAGCCCTGACCAAAAAGAATAAAGACTGCTCTGCCTGCCATCTGACCGAAAAAGACCTTATCATGCCAAAATTCAAGCGTCTTAAAGACACAGGCAGAAAAGAAGTGATGGATATTTACCACAAGGAATGTATATCCTGCCACAAAGAGATTAAATCAGCACGCGAAAAAGCCGGTCCCGTTGAATGCGGAGGTTGCCATAAGGAAAAAACTTTATATACTTCCTCCAGACAGCCGGTGGGATTCGATAATTCCCTACATTTACGCCATTCAAACTCGCAGGAAAAAAAGTGCGAACGTTGCCACCACGAATATGACGAAAAAGCCAAAAAGCTTTTTTATGCAAAAGAGAAAGAAGGAACCTGCCGATACTGCCATAAGCAGGAGACAAAAGAAAACGTCAGTTCAATGCGACTTGCGTCACATATCGGCTGTATAAACTGCCACAGCAAAAATATTGCAAAAAAAATAAACACCGGCCCTGTGAAGTGTTCGGGATGCCACGACCTTGCCGCTCAGCAGAAGATTGAAAAGATCAAACCCCTTTTGAGAATGGAACGCAAACAGCCTGATACCGTACTGCTAAAAACGGCAAAAAAAGGAGTTGCTCTTGATAATCTCAACAAGATGAATTTTGTTCCCTTTGACCACAAGGCCCATGAGGAATACAACAGTACCTGTCGGGTCTGCCATCATGAAAGCATGAAGCAGTGCAGCGAATGCCATACACCTGCCGGAACAAAAGACGGAAAGGATGTAAAGCTCGAGAAAGCCATGCACCAGTCCGGTACAGACAAGAGCTGCCTGGGCTGCCACGGCATAAAACAGAATGAGAAAAACTGCGCCGGTTGTCATGCCTTCCTGGGAAAAACGCGCAAGAAAAAGGATGACTCATGCCTCAAGTGTCACTTTGCACCGGTCCCTGAAAAGGGTAAAATACTTAGCCCGGATGAGGAAAAGGCAATGGCTGGAGCCATGCTTAAGGCAAGAAAACCTGTTACAGGATCTTTTAAGGCTGAAGATATTCCTGAAAAGGTCTCGATAAAGAAGTTTTCAAACAAGTATGAGGCGGCCGAATTCCCACACCGCAAGATACTTAATACACTTGTAAAGAATATCAAAGACAACAGGCTGGCCGGTTACTTCCACATCGAAGACGGAACACTTTGCCAGGGTTGCCACCATAACAGCCCGGTTGCCAAGAAACCGCCCCGCTGTGATAGCTGCCATGGAAAACCCTTTGATCCGGAAAATCCCTTAAAACCCGGAATAATGGGTGCATATCACCAGCAGTGCATGGGATGTCACAAGGAAATGGGTATTGCAAAACCGGTTGGTTGTACCGAATGCCACAAGGAGAAAAAAATATAATTAGAGACCTTTGAAGAACGTCCAATTTTGCCCTAGTTCAAGGAAGGTGAAAATTTTAACCGCATGAATACATTGAAGTATTCCGAGGAATGAAATTTGAGCCTGACGATGAAATCGGTCAAAAGGGGGTGTTATGCAAAGGTCTCGATTCGGCTGTTAGTTGAGGTGCTTAATATGTCCATATCACGAAGGAAATTTCTGGGCTGGATCGGCGCAGCAGGCGCGGGTTCGGCTATTGGCAATACAGCTCTTGCAGGCGGTAATAAGCATTTTACAGGCTATCCCGGAAGCTATGCGGTATTGCATGACACTCTCTTATGTGTCGGTTGCAGGCTCTGTGAAGCAGCCTGCAACAAGGTAAATGAACTCCCTGCGCCGGACAAGCCGTTTACGGATCTTGAAGTTATAAATAAAAAACGGAGAACTACGGCAAAGACTTATACTGTTGTCAACAAGTACGAGTCTGCCGGTAAAAAAGGGCCTCTCTTTAGTAAAATTCAATGCAACCACTGCCTTGAGCCTGCCTGTGCTTCGGCCTGCTTTGTGAAGGCCTTCAAAAAGACAGAAACAGGCGCCGTCACCTATGATTCTACTGTATGCGTTGGATGCCGCTATTGCATGGTAGCCTGTCCTTTCGAGATTCCGGCCTATGAATATGATGAACCTCTCACCCCCCGTATTATGAAATGCACCATGTGCTACTCCAGAATAACAAAAGGCCAGCTTCCGGGGTGCGTTGAGGCCTGTCCGAAGGAGGCTTTAACCTTTGGGAAAAGAGATGACCTGCTCAAGATCTCCCGTGCCCGCATACGAAAATATCCCGACAAGTATATAGACCACGTATACGGCGAATCCGAAATGGGCGGAACAAGCTGGCTGTACCTTTCGGGCGTGCCTTTTTCAGAGATAGGAATGCGGGAAGACCTCGGTGTAACACCTGCACCGGAACTTACGTCAGGCGCCCTTGCTGTTGTTCCGATGGTTGTAGGTCTTTGGCCCGTGCTTCTTACCGGAATTTACGCCATATCAAAACGCAAAGAAAAAATTGCTGAGCAGGAGCTTAATGAAGCTGTACAACATGCTACCGATGAAGTGAAAGAAAAGGCTGAGGCAAAACTTGCAGAAGCTCTGACAAAAGCGAATAAAGAAAAAGAGACGGCTATTGAAAAAGCAGTCAAAAAAGCTCTTGAAGAAGCTGCCAAGTCTAAAGCCAAGGAGGATTCCTGATGAGCGACAAAGCTGTGACTGCCGACAAAACATTGTTTACTCCGTTTAATGTTATTGCCGGATTTATTATAATAATTGGATCTGTTATCACGATTTTGAGGTTTACAGGCGGATTGGCTGCCGTAACTAATCTTTCTGATAATAATCCATGGGGTTTGTGGATTGGCTTTGACCTGCTTGTAGGCGTTGCGCTTGCTGCTGGAGGATTTGTCACTTCATCAGCAGTTTATCTGTTTGGAATGAAAAAATACCATTCAGCGGTAAGGCCTGCGATTCTGACAGGGTTTCTCGGTTATGCCCTGGTCGTATTTGCCCTTCATTACGACGTAGGCAGGCCCTGGCGGCTTCCATACCCTTTTATCATACAGTCCGGAACAACATCTCTTTTGTTTGAAGTTGGCGCATGTGTTGCGCTCTACCTGACGGTTCTGTTTCTCGAGTTTACACCAGCGCCCCTGGAATGGCTGGGCTTGAAAAAGGTCAGAGCGCTTATAGTAAAGATGACTCTTGTCCTGACCATATTCGGTGTTGTGCTCTCAACGCTGCACCAGTCATCCCTTGGCGCTCTTTTCCTTATAGCGCCATCGAAGCTCCATCCGCTCTGGTATTCACCCTATCTGCCTGTTTACTTTTTTGTTTCAAGCATTATTGCCGGGCTTTCCATGGTAATTTTTGAAAGCACTCTTTCCCACCGTTATTTTGCAGAGAAGATGGATGAAACCCATTTAAGCGAAAACGAAGGAGTTACGCTTGGTTTCGCGAAAGCCGCATCATTTGTTCTTGCAGGCTATTTTATAATAAAGATTATCGGGATATCCTTTTCCGACAACTGGTATCTTCTCGGAACTTCTTATGGAATATGGTTCCTTGTTGAAATACTTGGGTTTGTCGCGCTCCCGTCATTCCTGTATGCGGTCGGAGTCCGGGACAAAAACCTGAAGCTCATTAAATGGACATCTTTACTGGCCGTTCTTGGCATAATATTAAACCGGCTTAACGTAAGCCTTATAGCATTCAACTGGCATCTTCCTTCCAGTGAAAGATATTTTCCGCACTGGATGGAAATAGCAATCTCTCTTTTTATTGTAACAATCGGCATAGTTGTTTTCAGGTTTATTGTAACAAGAATGCCCATTTTTTATGAGCATCCGGACTACAAAGATAATCACTGAGAGATCAAGGGAGGCACTCTTTTATGGGAGAAACATTTTATACCCTTCAGGATTTTTATACGCATACCAAAGGCGTTACCTATATATTAATAGTGGTTGCCCTTATTGGGATAGCTCTTTTCTGGAGTTTTCTTTCTCAAAAGGATGATGAGAAAAAGATGTAGCGACTCTTTTATTTTTAATCAGGGACCGGATGAACTCAATAACAATCAGAAATGACGGTTCTGTTATTTGTAACGGGAAGAAGGCGGAAAATGAAATTCTGCTTTATCTGAGCCACAAGGTCGAACTTGAAGAAGGTTTCACTCTCAGAAGCTTTTTCAGGATGATAGAGCAATATCCTGTACTTGAAAAACTCAATTCTTTTTTTTCATCATTCATGCAGCAGTACCATGCAAGTCCTGAAACTGATTCCTCCTCAGGATACATTGATTTTCTTGAACTTTCAAAAACAGTTGAGATGATCGGTTATCCGGGGAGCCCCCGCCTCGAAGTTTATAATGCGTTTCGGGGAATCACAGGGAAGGAGAATACCGAAATAAAATTTTTTCAGATTCAAACGCTTCTTGATATACCGGTTAAGCTTGGAAATTTAAAACATATTATTTTCGGAGATAAAGTGGATGTTTTTGAGTTTGATACTTTTTATAATCTGTTTGAATTCATTGACGGAATCGCATGGGAGCTCAGCTTTCATGGCGCTCCGGCAAAGTGCGAAATAAGGAGGTAATATATGTTTGAAAAAATACTTTTTGCGACCACTGCTTCTCCCACCTGTGATGCCGCGGCCAATGTTGCCTTTGACCTGGCCGGCAAGTACAATTCAAAATTCTCGGTTTTTCACGTTCTCGGACTTCCTGGTCGGGGCTTCGGCCACATGGTTCAGGATATAAGAACCGGGGAACAGGAAAGCAGTTATGACCAGGATTACATCGAATGGGTTAAGGAGGAGATGAAAAATACCTACGCCGAGCAGATAAAGAAAGTTAAAAACTGCGCTCTGGAAACTGTTTCCGGCGTCCCTCACACTGAAATATTGAGAAAAGCCCGAAAAGATGACGTAGATCTTATAGTCATGGGAGCACATACAAGAGAGGAAGAGATCGGCGCAACACGTTACAGGGGCGTTGTTGGAAGCACTATGCAGAAAGTCGCAAAAGGCGCCAAATGCCCTGTTCTTATTGTGAGCAGACCATGTAACACCTGCTACTGGTATTTTTCAAATATTATTTTCGGAACCGATTTTTCCAAGGCTTCAAATTCTGCCTTCAAGTTTGCATACAATAATGCGAAGGAGATCGGATGCAGGCTCCACCTCTTCCACGCTCTCGATATCAGCTCGATAACAGCAGGAAAGATTGAGGATCAGCAGAGAATTGAAGAGAGAATCAAGGAAGCACGCCGGAAAATGGAAGAGATGTATATATCCAAGATGAAAGACTTTGATAATTATTCGGTCGAAATCTGGGAAGGCATTCCCTATGTTGAAATATTAAAGTTCGCGCGTGAAAAGAGCGGTGATCTTATTGTCATGGCTCACCATACCAGGGAGATCGATCCGGAAGAAGCTCTTCTTGGAAGCACCGTTGAACAGGTTGTCCTGCGAGCCGCCTGCCCGGTCGCCAGCGTAAACCGCCCGGACAAAGTGGAAATGGAATAAAATCCCGTGTAGTGCATTGGAGTCACGAATGGGGAAAAAGAAGATTCTGATCGTAGACGATGAAATGGACATGAGAATCTTCATATCCACCCTTATGGAAACAAGCGGGTATAAAGCTGTGGCAACAAAGAACGGAAAGGATGGCATCCTGAAGGCGAAAGAGCTTATGCCGGATCTCATCATACTTGATGTTATGATGCCGGGAGAAGGCGGAGTTCAGATGTACCGCCAGCTGAAAACAGATAAAACTCTCAAAGATATTCCGGTAATAATGCTTTCTGCAGTCGCAAAGAAGATCTTCATCCATTACCTGAAAATGCTCAACATTCAGCTCAACAATTCAATCCCCTATCCCGATGCTTATATGGAAAAACCACCTGAGGCTGAAGAATTGCTGAAAATAACCGGAAAGCTTATTCTGCAGAAAGAGATTTAATTTTTATCTTCTCAAATGGCGCGTTAATGAGCGCCTTATATTGCGGTTTTCAAAAAAAGCTATAATGGATAGCCATTAATAAGGAGAAGGCGCAATGAACAGTACCGAATACTTGGATTGGGACAATGGAAAAAAATTAATTGCCGATATTGGAGACTGGAAAAACAGTTACCAATGGATTGAAGAGCCGTATGTCAGCCCGGACGGGGAAAAGATAGCAGCGGTAGTAAAACTCCCCGATGATGAAGTTTTTACCATCTGTGAAAACGGCGCCCTCTGGGAAAGCACATTCGACAAGATATGGTATCCGAGATTTTCGCCCGACGGAAGACTGACGGCTCTCGTCTCTGAGACGGGAGAATGGAGTCTTGCAATTGACGGTCAGACACCCGAAGAAAAATTCGAGTTCGCCTGGGACACCCGCTTCAGCCCGGACGGCAAAAACATCATATATATGGCGCAAAGAGAGAGAAAGTATTTTGCCGTTATAAATGACGTCCCCTGGGAACCGGGTTTTCCAAGCATGACCGGTCTTGCCGTCAGCAGCGACGGACGCAGGGCTGCTGCCGCAGTCCAGACGGTTCCCTTCAAGGAGGCCGAGATTTTCAAATTTCAGGAAGGCTGCTATTCTGTTGCAGTTGACGGAACTGCCTGGAGCAGAAATTTCGTTAACGTGTGGGACATAGCCTTCAGCCCCGATGGAAAGCGCGTGGCCGCCGGAGTCAGAACAAGCCTTTATGATTACACGGTCGCAGTAGATGGCGTCCCCTGGGAAAAAAGTTTTGCCTCGGTATGGGAACCTCAGTTCTGTCCATTTGACGATTCCGTCACCGCTCCGGTAAGGTCCGCCGGAAGCTGGTTCCTGGCAAAAGACGGCAAAATCTTATGGGATCGTAAATTTGTCCAGCTCTGGCACCATATTTACAGTCCGGACGGAAAGAAAATTGCCGCAATCGTAGCCCCTTCATTCGGCCGATGGACAGTTGCCGTTGACGGGAACCCTTGGCAGATAACCTTTGGAGAGATGGTCACAGACGCAGTATTCAGTCCCGATGGAAAGAGGGTTGCATGTCTTGGAAAAGAAAATGAAAAATGGACCGTTGTTGTGGATGGAAGCCGGTGGGATACATACGACATGGCATGGCAGCCTGTTTTCAGTCCTGACGGTAAAAATGTTGCGGCAAAGGTCGAAAAAAACGGGCGCTATACGATCATCATTAACGGGAAACCATTAAAAGAAGAGTTCGCGGCCGCGTGGGATCCTGTTTTCAGCCCTGATTCCGGGAAAATACTTATAAAGGCCATAGAAACCGGGAATAATGAAAACAAATACTTCAGGCGTGTTATGCCTATAACCGATATCGCTGGTTAAAAGGAGAACAAGCTATGCATGACATATATAATTTTGTCAGTGGTCCTCTGGTGTGGGTCTCCTTCATTCTCTTTATAGGAGGATGCTTTTACAGACTTATCTCAATGGCTGCTCTTGCAAAGAAAAAAGACCCTCTTGTTTACGAATATATGAGCCTCCGTTACGCTCTTCGCTCGATTTTCCACTGGATAATACCTTTCAGAAGTGAAAACATGAAAATGCATCCTGTTTTCACCATAGTGACCTTCGCATTTCATATCTGCCTTATTTTTGTTCCGCTTTTTCTTTTTGCTCATATAATTCTTATCAAGGAATCATGGAACATAAGCTGGTGGTTTTTATCCGATTCCACTGCCGATGTAATGACGCTTATTGTTGTGGGCTCGTGTATTTATTTTCTTGTCCGCAGGATTGTTCAGCCCGAAGTTAAATTCCTAACATCCCCTTCCGACTTTCTGATACTTGCCATAGTCGCAGCCCCTTTTATCACGGGTTTCTGGACGTATCACCAGTTCGCCGGCCATAAGGTCATGGGTATCATCCATATCCTTTCAGGGGAAATCATGCTGGTTGCAATACCTTTTACAAGACTGAGTCACATGATCTTCTTTGCCTTTACAAGGGGATATATGGGTTCCGAGTTCGGAGCAATCCGCCATGTAAAAGACTGGTAAGCATCTTTTTAAACGACTCTTTTTCAAGGAGGCATTATTATGGCTGAACCGGCAGTAAACAACACAAAGCAAATAACTGATCAAGGATTAGTAAGAGGGGCATCAAAACTTACCCCTGAAAAGATAGAGCAGGTCATAAACAGCGTTATTAACAATGAAACGGGCGCCCGTCTCAAGACATACGTCGATATCTGCGTCCACTGCGGACTTTGCAGTGAAGCATGCCATTTTTATCTTTCACATGACAATGATCCCAGATTTTCCCCTGCGGGAAAAGTAAAGCAGACTATCTGGGAAATATTGAAAAAAAAGGGAAAGGTCGATGCAGAATTTATAAAACGGGCGTCGGAAATCGCTTCAACCGAATGCAATCTTTGCAGGCGTTGCGCCATGTATTGTCCGTTCGGAATCGATATCGCATATCTGCTTATCACAATGCGGAGAATATGCCACAAGCTCGGCGTGACTCCTCAATACATCCAGGACACCGCTCACAGCCATTCGGTAACAATTAACCAGATGTGGGTTAAGGATGATGAATGGATAGACACTCTTATGTGGCAGGAAGATGAAGCGCGCGGTGAAATACCTAATTTACGGATACCGCTTGAAAAAGAAGGATCCGAAATCTATTATTCCGTTATAGGCCCTGAGCCCAAATTCCGCGCCCAGCTCATTTATCAGGCCGCAGTCATCATGCACGCGGCAGGAGTTGACTGGACCATGCCGGCGACACCCGGCTGGGATAACAGCGATATGTGCATGTTCACAGGTGACTTTGAAATGATGGCGCGGCTGAAAAAAGTTCACTATGAGTCTGCATCCAGGCTGAAAGTAAAAAAGATCGTTATGGGAGAATGCGGCCACGCCTTCCGTTCCGTATATGACGTCGGCAACAGGGCTCTTGGGTGGAAGATGCCGCCTATACCAATGATACACGCAATTGAATTTTACTATGAATTAATAAGAGACGGAAAAATTAAAATAGCAAAAAAATATGAAAAGCCGGTTACATTCCATGACCCGTGCAACACGGTTCGTGGCAGAGGACTCCATGAAATGGGACGATTTGTTACAAACGCAACATGCGAAAAGCTGATCGAAATGCATCCTAACCGGGAGCACAATTACTGCTGCAGCGCGGGAGGAGGGGTTATCAACTGCGGTCCGCCATACAAGATGGCGCGTGTTGATGGAAACAGGATAAAGGCCGAGCAGCTTTTTGCGGCAAAAGCCCGTGGCGCAAAAACGATAATCGCTCCTTGCCATAACTGCCACGGAGGGCTTGAAGATATTGTTCATCACTACGGGCTTGATATGGACATAAAATTCCTTGGCGATATAATTTACGAAACGATGGAAAAACCGGAATAAACTTTTACCGGATATATTCAACTCCATTTTCCCTGTAATTTGAAAGGGGGTTTTACATGAAAAAAAAGATGTGGACTCTGTGTTCGATTTTTGTGGCTGCAGTTGCTGTAATTGTTGTAACCGCCTATTCCCAGGAGAATGTCAAATCCGTTCAGGACAGCGCTTTCAAAACAAAGATGAGGCCCGGGGCAGTTTTTTTTCATGACGAACATAACAAAAAGGCCGAAATCGACGATTGTGGAACTTGCCACCATGTGTATAAAGACGGGGTAAAGGTGGAAGATGAAACATCTGAAGACATGGAATGTTCCGAATGCCACAGGATAAACGGAAATCCGGTACCTCTTGTCACAAAATATCATCTCCGGTGCAAGGGATGCCACGAGGAGAAAAAGGCCGGCCCGGTGATGTGCAGCGAGTGCCACATAAGATAATTTTATAGGAGACTATTGTTAAAGAATATCAGATTCTCTTGTTCCAGGTTAAAGGAAAAGAGATAAAGTCAGGGTTTGAGGGGCCGGTCAAGAAAAATACATTCATTTTTTCACTTGAATCCTTGAACCCTTGAATCCTTGAATCCTGTTATAAAAAAAAGCGAGGTATACCATGGCAAAAAAGATTCTTGTCATAGATGATGATCCTATTATCGTGAAGTATCTTGTGAGCCTTCTTAACGACAATGGCTATGAAACCTGTTCGGCTTCTGATGGAGTGGAAGGGCACGAAGTTTTAAAAAAGGAAAAGCCCGACCTCATCACTCTCGATCTTCAGATGGCTGAAGAATGGGGCACAAATTTTTACCGGAAAATATCAAAGAACAAAGAATTCAAGGATATTCCGGTTATAGTTATCAGCGGAATGGCCGGCCGGCACCTTTCCATAAAAAATGCCGTTGCTTACCTTCCCAAACCGTTTGATCCAGACAAACTGCTTGGGATACTTAAAAGCACAATCGGATAGAACGGACGAAAAGAGAATGAGCACAAAAATACTCCTGGTTGATGACGAGGAAGGAATCAGAAAGGTTCTCGGCATATCCCTGGCCGATATGGGTTACGATGTCATTACGGCCGAAAGCGGCGAAGAAGCCCTTTCCCTTTTTGAAAAAATTACCCCGCCAATAGTTTTAACCGATATTAAAATGCCGGGAATGGACGGTGTTACCCTCCTTCGCACGATCAAAGAACTTAATCCCGATACTGAAGTAATCATGATCACCGGCCATGGTGACATGGACCTTGCAATCAAGAGTTTGAAATATGAGGCAACAGATTTTGTCACAAAACCTATAAACGACGATGTCCTTGAAATAGCACTGAAGAGAGCCCATGAAAGAATCAACATGCGGCTTCAGATAAAGAATTATACTGAAAACCTTGAAACAATGGTGAAGGAACAGTCTGAAAGGCTCATCGAGATTGAAAGGCTTGCGGCTGTCGGCCAGGCAATTGAAGGGCTTTCTTCGGCAATCTGGAATTTTGCAGGAGGATATGAAGGCGGAATTCAATACTTCAATGAAATGCCGTGCCTTGTCGCCATACACAACAGCGATCTTAAAATCGTCGCAACAAACCAGCTTTACAGGGAAAGGCTCGGGGACAGGATTGGCGGGGATAGTTGTGAAATATTCGGCAAAAAAACATCGGGCCAATCAGAATGCTCTGTCGAAAAAACATTCAGAACCGGAAAAGGACAACGAAGTCAGGAAAAAATCAAATATCTTTCAGGCGAAGAAGTGCCGGTTATTGTGCATACCGCTCCGATCCGCGGCAAGGATAATGAAGTTGAACTTGTGCTTGAAATATCCGCAGACGCAACCGAGGTCAAGCGCTTAAGAGAAGAGCTTGAAACAACAAGGCAGAGGCACAAGCAGCTTTTTGATGAAGCGCCGTGCTACATAACAGTACAGGACAAAAATTTTAATGTTACGGAGGCCAACAGGCGGTTCAAAGAAGATTTCGGTCACGACACCATCATGAAATGTTTTGAAATTTATAAACAGCGGCAGACCACATGTCCTAACTGCCCCGTTGAAAAGACTTTTAAAGATGGCAATTCCCATCAGGCTGAAATGGTTGTAACATCCAAAACAGGCGAACAGATTAATGTTCTTATATGGACTGCTCCAATTAAAAATGCGGCAGGCGAAATTACCCAGGTTATGGAAATGTCGACCAATATAACTCAGATACGAAAGCTTGAGGATCATCTCTCTTCTTTAGGACTTCTTATAGGCTCAATTTCACACGGCATAAAAGGCCTTCTCACAGGCCTTGACGGTGGAATGTACCTTGTTGAATCCGGCTTTTTCAAAGAAAACCGTGAGCAGGTCAAAGAGGGCTGGGATATAATAAAACTTATGGCAGGCCGTATAAGAGGAATGGTTCTTGATATTCTTTATTATGCAAAACACAGAGACCTGAAGTGGGAAAAAGTTGATGTTTTAAGTTTTGCCGAAGATGTCGCCCTGACAATAGAACCCAAGATACGGACTCATAATATTGAGTTTATAAGAGATTTCGACCATTCCACTGGAGGATTCGAAGTAGATCCAGGGATTGTCCGCTCTGCTATAATTAATATTCTTGAAAACGCAATTGATGCCTGCATGGAAGACAAATCGGGCAAATACCATAAAATCACATTTGGTGTTAAGCAGGTTGAAAACCATATCGTTTTTGATGTATTTGATACCGGCATCGGCATGGATAAAAAAACTGAAGAGAAGCTTTTTACGCTTTTCTTTTCATCAAAAGGAACCAGGGGAACAGGACTGGGACTCTTTATTTCAAACAGGATAATACAGCAGCATGGCGGTTCTATTCTGGTAGAAACAGCTTTAGGCAAAGGTTCTCACTTCTCCATAATATTACCGAAACTATTACCGGAATCAGCAAAAGCCCCGCATATTGATGACGAAAACGCATCCTCAGACAATTTATGACAGTTTATTAACAAAAGCCGTCACCGTGGAAGAAAAACAACAATGAACAAATATCGTCTTGAACTTATAGTGTTTATCACAGGCGCGGTTATAATGGCGCTCGAACTTGTCGGATCCAGGATCGTCGCTCCTTATCTTGGAACTTCCATATATGTCTGGACAAGTCTTATAGGAATTATTCTTGCGAGCTTGAGCCTCGGCTATTACTGGGGCGGAAGGATTGCCGATAAAAAACCGGAATACAAAACTTTTTCACTCCTTATCCTTTTTTCGGCATTCCTTGTCGGCATTATAAGCCTTATAAAAACACCGGTTCTTGTATCAATAAGCAGGCTGGTTCCTGATATCCGTTTAGCTGCCGTACTGGCAGCAACTATCCTTTTTGCTCCGGCAAGCACTCTTCTCGGCACAATATCACCTTATGCCATCAGGCTCAGGATGAAAGATCTCGAGCATTCAGGCGCAACTGTCGGACGTCTTTATGCGATATCCACTGTCGGAAGTATAATCGGGACATTTCTTGCCGGTTTTTTCCTGATCTCTTTTTTCGGAAGCAGCAATATTCTTATTTTTCTCTCGATGAGTCTTTTTTGCGTTTATTTTCTGGCATCCTTCGGAATTAATTCGCGTTCAGGAAAAACAATCGCGATCATCCTTATAACAATTCTCCTGGCAACCTTTTTTTTTCAGACTTCAGAGGCCGATAACAGTATAATCGATCTGGACACAAACTACAGTCGGATCATAATAGAGGAAAGGCACGATACTGATATATCGAAAAAAGTGCGATTTATCAGAGTTGACAGAAAATGGGCGCAGGGCGCCGTGATAATCGGGGAACCCGATGAACTTTTTTTTGACTACAGCGGTTTCTACCGCCTCGCTGAACATTTTAATCCCGGAAACAAAAAAGCTCTTCTTCTGGGCGGCGGAGTTTACACGCTTGCAAGAGATTATGTCAGGAGAAACCCGGGTAGTTCAATAGATGTTGTTGAAATAGATCCTCAATTTACCTCACTTGCAAAGAAATATTTTTATCTGGGTAACCATCCGGGAATAAAAAGCATACATGAGGACGGGAGGACTTTTCTTAATCGTGAAAAAAAGAAATATGACCTGATATTTATTGATGTTTTTAAATCTTCAGCCTCTCCTCCATTCCACATGACAACTGTAGAGACAATGAAATCAGCCTTTGACCTTCTCAATGAAAAGGGAGTAGTCATAACGAATATTTATTCTGCAGTTCAGGGCTCGAAAGGCAAATTCTTCCGCGCAGCCTATGCAACAATCAAATCCGTTTTCCCACAGGTTTATGTTTTTCCCGCCCAGTATCCACAGTTTGGCGAAGAACCACAGAACTTGATAGTCGTAGCGATGAAATCAAACTCGCCTCCGCCCATGACAAGCAGTAACCCTGAAATACAGAAATACCTTTCTCATCTGTGGCAATACAAAATAGATTGCGATCTTCCGGTCTTGACCGATGACTTTGCCCCTGTCGAACATTATCTGGTTGAAGTGATTAAAGATTTTTAATATTAATACATAAGTCAGATTTGCGTCTCTTTCGTTTGACTATGCCGACAGTTCGGCAAGCCACCGGCTTGCCGATAAAACGGATATGTTTTGAATGACCTGATCATGGCGAAGCTGGTGAACAAGCTGGATGGCTTCGACACCGGGCAATCTTTCCGAAAAGTAGCGCAGGTTTCTGGAAACCGCATCATCGGCGTATTTAACCTCGATCATGCGGACAATCTTCTCACCTTTACAAAAGGCTAAATCCACCTCTTTTCCTTCTTTGGTTCGAAGATAATGGAGGGACAGATTTTCTCCCTTTGCATCCTTTAAATAGCCGATATGCTTTAACAGGCTTACAGCACAATTATTTTCAAGACGTACGCCGTTATAATTTCAATTGAAAATTATCAATAAACGATTTAATATCATTTAAAATGTTTTACGTTTTCCGGCAAGGCAGAACCTGGATGGAAGCTTTTTGATCAATCTGTCTGCCGAAAAAATTTGATACATAAGAGTTCTTTTTTCGGGTTATCAATCATCTGGAGATAAAACGATGCGAAGCAGATTATCTGATATGCTCCGTTTTGGAAAGCCCGGAGCGTCGCTTAGAACCCGTCTGATCTATCCTTTCGTTATCCTCATTGTCGTGGCGGTCACATCGACCGGCTTTCTATCGTTATACTATAGCGGGAAGGCCACAGAAAATATGGCCTGGCAGTTGATGGACGAAATTGCGGCCCGAATAGAGGATCGGGTGTTAATGTTTCTTGACAAGGCACATTTGGTCAATGAGATTAACGCCAGGGCAATTGAATCACAGGAAATTAACTTAAAAAATATTAGGGAACAGGAACTTCATTTCTGGCAACAGGTAAAATCTTTTGAATACGTCAGTTACTCCTACGTGGGGCATGCTGATGGTGGTTTTTTCGGAGCCAGGAGACTTGCCAACGGAAAACTGCAAACCATATCTACGAAGACTTTAACTGGTGGTGAAATAGAATATTTCAATACCGACACTCAAGGTCGCCCCACAACAATGAGCAGTTCTCTTCCCTATTATGATCACAAAACCAGACCCTGGTATAAGGCAGCTATCGAGGCGGGCAAGCCGACATGGAGCCCTGTTTTTATAGATGCCGGCGGTGAA